>JBNJFK010000027.1:0-3242 GCA_051746765.1 Bacteroidota bacterium | reverse complement strand
TTTTCGGCGTTACAACTGTTGAAGCAGTGTTGCTGAATCAGTGTCGGCACTGATCGTGAGAACGTCGGGATTCAGAAAAGAGGAACGTGTGATGAAACAGATGATGCGTCGAATTGGGTGGACTGGAATCTTGTGGTTGCTCCCCATTGCGGGGTGGGCACAATCCACGACGACTGTGCAGATGGCGGGGTACCATCACGTGCCGGCTGTGGAGACCCCGGCATCGGGTGTACTGGAGGTCACACTGAAGGCGGATACGTTGATCGTGGAGGGAGAATTTCGGGATCTGACAAGTGTCTATCGCTCTTCGGCGCTCTATTTCGGGGAACCGGGAAAGAGAGGGAATCGGCTCATGGGGCTGAAAGCCGAACTGAACGAGGACCGAACGGGGGGGGAGTTTTCGGCCGAAGAGAATCGACTGGTCTTGCGCCCGTCACTGCTTCAGGCGTTGGAGCGGGGACACCTGTTTGTGAATGTTGGAAGCGACCGGCGACCCCACAAAAAGATTCGCGGACAAATCCCACCCATGGTGTCGAGTCCGGATCAAGCCGGATCAAGGGAGTGAACCGTAGATTTCAAAAATCTGCAGATAGGATCAGTTGGCGGTCGTTCCGCTTGGAAGGCGGTCGATCACATCGAGGGCGGGTTGCGGACTTCCCATGACATAGAAGTGAACGCCGGGAACTCCGTAGTCGAGCAGCTCTTTGCACTGTTGAATACACCACTCGATACCGATCTCTTCAATCCGGTCCGGATTGGCAGCCAGTTCCTTGACAAACGGCTCCGGTAGGTTCAGGTGGAAAAACCGGGGAAGATTGGTGATGTGCTGTTCACGCGTAAGCACCTTGATGCCGGGAATGATGGGCACCCGAATCCCCGCTTCGCGACACTTCTCTACGAACGAGAAGTACGCCTGGTTGTCGAAAAACATTTGACTCACAATGTAGTCTGCGCCGGCATCTACTTTTTCTTTGAGTCGGGCGATGTCCCAATCGATGTTGGGCGCCTCGAAATGCTTCTCCGGGTAGCCGGCGACTCCCACAGAAAAATGGGTTGGATCGGCATTCGCAATCTCCTCGAGGTAGGTTCCGTGATTCATGTTCTGAATCTGGCGTACCAAGTCGATCGCATACTTGTTGGCGGTCCCGTTGGAGTGCGGATTGACCGATCCGGAGGCGTCTCCGCGAATGGCAAAGACATTGTCGATTCCCAAAAAGTTGAGTTCGATCAGGGCGTCTTCACTCTCCTCCTTGCTGAACCCTTCGCAGATCAAGTGTGGAACCGGATCGACATCGAAACGGTGAAGGATGGCTGCACAAAGACCAATGGTGCCTGGACGTTTGCGACGAATGAACCGCTTGAGGGTTCCGTCGGGTTGCTCTTCTACATACGACTCGGCAGCGTGATAGGTGACGTCGATGAAAGGGGGACGGGCAGTCATGAGCTTTTCGATCGAATCAAAAACCGATTTGACCGACCCGCCCCGTTTCGGTGGAATGATCTCGAAGGAGATCAGCGGCTCACTGGCTCGTTCATAGTGTTCAATGACTTTCATGCTGCATATTCTGGCTGTTAAATCGTAACTTGGGCCGGCTTGACGAGTCGTACAGCCGTATATAATAAGCCCAATTGAAACAAATCGAAAGATGAAACTCTCCCACCCCATTGTCGACCATCTGAAGAGACGAATCCTTGTTCTCGATGGAGCCATGGGCACCATGATACAGGAACACCGGCTGGAGGAAGAGGATTTTCGTGGCGAACGATTCCGGGATCTGGATCAGGAGCTCAAGGGGAATAACGATCTCCTGTGCCTGACCAAGCCGGAGATCATTCGCAGCATCCACGACGAGTTTCTCTCGTCCGGGTCGGACATTGTCGAGACCAATACGTTCAACTCGAATCCGATCTCTCAGGAAGATTATCAGTTGGCCGATCTCTCTTACGAGCTGAATGTGGCAGCTGCAACACTGGCCCGGGAGGCGGCGGATGCGGCATCGGATCGTACACCGGAGAAGCCCCGGTTTGTCGCTGGCGCGATCGGTCCAACCAACAGAACACTGTCACTCTCACCGGATGTGGAAGATCCCGGATATCGGGCGATTACCTTTGACCAACTCGTTGAAGCCTATACGGTTCAGATTCGCGGCCTGCTGGACGGGGGTGTGGATCTTCTGTTGGTGGAGACCATTTTTGATACACTCAATGCCAAAGCCGCCATCTATGCCATCCATCAGTTGGCTCGATCGCGTGGCAAGAAGGTTCCGATTATGATCTCCGGAACCATCGTGGACCAGAGCGGACGGACGCTCTCCGGGCAGACCAACGAGGCGTTCTGGATCTCGATGAGTCACGCAAACCCCCTGTTGAGTATCGGACTCAACTGCTCGCTCGGTTCGGATCAGATGAGACCTTATATCAGTGAACTCTCGGAGCTGGCCAGTTGCTATACCAGTCTCTATCCGAATGCAGGGCTTCCCGATGACATGGGAGAATACAACGAGACGCCCGACTTCATGGCGCAACAGTTGGGAGATTACGCTTCAGAGGGCATGGTCAATATCGTGGGGGGCTGTTGCGGAACAACGCCCGACCACATTGAGGCGATGGCCGAAGAGGCGAAACGACACAAACCGCGTACACCGTCCAAACCCAAACCGTGGTTGCGGCTCAGTGGCCTGGAACCACTGGTAGTCAGACCCGAAACCAACTTTGTCAATATCGGGGAGCGGACCAATGTGACCGGTTCGAGCGTCTTTCGGGATCTGATCAAGGATGAGGATTACGAAAAGGCGCTTTCGGTGGCTCGCCAACAGGTCGAGAACGGGGCGCAGTTGGTAGATGTGAACATGGACGAAGGGATGCTCGAGTCGGAGGAGGTGATGGTTACCTTCTTGCGATTGATGGCATCGGAGCCGGATATCTCACGGGTTCCGGTCGTGATCGACTCTTCCCGGTGGAGCGTTCTGGAAGCAGGTTTGAAGAACATCCAGGGTAAAGGGGTGGTCAATTCGATAAGCCTGAAAGAGGGAGAGCAGACGTTCCGACAGCAAGCCGAGACGATTCTCGATTATGGGGCTGCGGTCATGGTGATGGCGTTTGACGAGAAAGGGCAGGCCGATACGCTGGATCGACGAAAAGAGATCTGCTCCCGGGCGTACCGGATTCTGGTTGACGAGGTGGGCTTTGCGCCTCAGGATATCATCTTTGATCCCAATATCCTTACGGTTGCGACCGGGATG
>JBNJFK010000026.1:0-16550 GCA_051746765.1 Bacteroidota bacterium | reverse complement strand
ATTGACGATCCCGAATCGACCCGATTCGAAACCCGATTCACGCTCCAGGGTGGAGCACTTCAGTTAACGGACATTCCCGACCCGATCGAAGCGATCGAAGCCGATGTCGAAGCCAATCAAGATCGGGTACTTTTTCACAATGCATCGCTTCGTCTTGGCGGGAACCAGCTCCAAATCGCCGGAGAGATCACCGAACCGCTGGCAGACGAACCCGGCATGGACCTGACCGTCGAGGGACTCGGGGTACTCTCGGAAGTCAACCGGTACATCTCGCTCGAACCGTGGGTCTATGAATTGGCCGGGACTGCCCGTCTGGACCTCCGATTGAGTGGTCCCGTACACGACCCGACGGGTATTGCGCTCAACGGCTCGATGAATTTGTCGGATGTAAACATGCAGGGGGACTCCCTCTTCCTTCCGGTTACGGATCTGAATGGTGAACTCCTGGCTACTCCGGACCAACTTGACTTGACAGAGTTCGAGATGAATTACGGCCGGTCCGACTTTTCGATTCAGGGAACCGTTGATCGATACATGGGTATCCTGGAAGAGCACGAACAGCTGTCGACCATGCCTGCCATTCGGGGAAGCTACCACAGTCGTCTTCTCGATATGGACGAGATGATCGACTGGGAGGATGAAGCCGAAGATGAAGAGATCTTGATCGAACTTCCCTCCATGACCGCCGATGTCGACGCTCGAATCGACTCGCTCATCATCTTCGAGACGGAGATCACCGAAATTCAGGGGAGTGGCCATCTTCTGCCCGATCAACTTCGGATTGAAGATGCGACCGCCCGTCTTTTTGGGGGCTCGGCCCGGGGAGATCTAACCTGGGATGTCCCGCAACCGGATCGCACGCAAATCCGGTTCAATGGCGGTTTGGATGAACTGCAGGCCGACGCCTTTTTCCGTGAATTCCCCATGTTCGGGGAGAACAGTCGTTTTGAACAGTATGTCACCGGAGCTTTCTCGGCTCAAGTGGATTATGACACAGAGCTGGACTCCTTTGTACAACCGGATATTACAACCACCCGTGCCGAAGGTGATTTCGGCATGACACAAGCCCGCGTGGAGGGGCACCCGATGCAGGACCGACTGGCCACCATGCTGGGAGCCGACGAGTTCCGTTCCATGGCACTGGATGAATGGACGGCACTCTTCGCCATCGAAGATACCGTGCTGACTCTTGAAGATTTCAGCCTGACGAGCGGAAACATCGGTATCGAGCTAAACGGGACCCAGCACCTGGTCAACGACGAGATCGACTTCGTAGCCGAACTCTTGCTTCCTTCCCGATTTCGATCCGGATTGGCGTCCGTTCTCTCTTCCCGTGTTGTGGATGCCTTACAGAGAGACGACGGGATTATCGTGGTCCCGTTGCGGATGACCGGTACCATGGGCGACCCAACCATTTCGCCACGACAAACGGCCATTGAGGACCTGCTTCGGGACACGGTTCGGGATCAGGGAGAAGAACTACTTCGAGGACTCTTCCGCTGATGCACCCGACTCCGGTTGCAGCAACCTGCAGCAACCGGAGACATTCACATGTCCCTTTTGTAACTTCCTGCGCAATCAACCTGGACCAAGTTTGACCCATGCAGAATATCGAGGGTACCTTTTTTACCTGGAACGCTGATCCAATTCTCTTCACAATTCCGGAGTTTGAACTCCCGATCCCTCTCTCTATCTGGGGTCTCGTTGCCGGATTTGCACTTCTTTTTTGGCTTTGGAACAGATACATCCCGTCGGATGAGAAAGCCCGGGCTACAGTCCCGTCCTGGAAACCATGGAGCATTATACTCGGCTCTCTCGTCTCCATGCAGCTGATCTTTTGGCTGATCGCACCGCACGGCCCCACTCTTGAGACGGTCGGACCAATCCAGCCTCGATGGTATGGTCTGATGTTCGCCTGTGCATTCATCTTCGGCTATCTTCTCGCCTCCCGTCTTTTTCGGGACGCCGGACGAACAGCGGAAGAGATGGATCGATTACTCATCTACATCCTCGTTGCCACGATCATCGGAGC
Source organism: Bacteroidota bacterium (assembly GCA_051746765.1). Classification (GTDB taxonomy): domain Bacteria; phylum Bacteroidota; class Rhodothermia; order Balneolales; family Balneolaceae; genus JBBEBE01. The sequence goes on along the minus strand of JBNJFK010000026.1, from coordinate 14,518 downwards.
CCGCTTCGGTCATATCCTCTTCTACAACCTGGATTATTACCTCCGAAATCCACACTTGATTCTGGCTGTCTGGCAGGGCGGGCTCGCTTCACACGGAGCCGCAATCGGAATTATTCTGGCCATGTGGCTCTATGTAAGAAAAGCGAAAAATATGAGCTTTCTCTGGCTCGCCGATCGTGTGGTCCCGTCGGTTGCCATCGGCGGCATGTTCATTCGGATCGGGAACTTCTTTAACTCGGAGATTCTGGGTGAACCGACAACTCTGCCGTGGGCTGTTGTTTTCGAGCGGATTGATTCCGTTCCGCGCCACCCCTCCATGCTTTACGAATCCCTCTCGACCGTTGTCATTCTGTTGCTTCTTCTCTGGATCTACAAACGATTCGAGAACCGACCGCCGGAGGGCGCCCTGTTTGGAACCTTCCTGATCACCCTCTTTACCGGTCGATTCCTGATTGAATTCACCAAGCTTTATCACTCCGATTTCGAAGCGTACATCTTTCTCAATATGGGACAGTGGCTCTCCATTCCGATGGTTCTATTCGGGATCTGGATTCTTTTAAAGAAGGTACGTTGGGCAGAACCGGCTCCGGATCGACGGGTAACCGGTTCATAAAATGGTCTCCGGACGTTGTCCCTGCCCGGATCAGAATCGGATCTGGAAATTGCCGCTCACACCAGCCTGAAGATCGGAGACGTACTCGTCATCCATCACGTGGAATTCCACCTGTAGCCGCAGGATGCGGGAGAGATTGCGATCGTACCCGATCGTATAGATTCGACTCTCGATGGCCGCCTGATCATACGTCAGCCAGTCGTAGCGTGCCTGGATGCGAGCATCGTCCGAAATATGGAATCCGGCAGATGCAAGGAGTCCGTGAATCTGCTCATCCGGCAATGTCATCTGATCCGCATCAGTAAACAGGTATTCGGTGGCCAGGTACCAATCTTCGTCCTGAACACGCAGATCGGCACCTACCGTCAGCCTGGATCCGTCGACCGGTTGTTGAAATCCGGGGACACAGCGTTCGTCACACGAACCGGCAATTGCACTCGCTCCGAGCTGAAGTTCTGTCTCTTCCCGGAGATCTCCCCGCCAGGTACCCCTTGCTGTGTACTGGAACCGGTTGTCGGGATTGGCCTGCAGTCCGACTCCGTTATACATACCGAGATTATAACCGAACCCGTCTCGCTCTCCGTGAAGCGAGAGACCGATCTCTCGAGAGTAGATCTGCCGCCCGGTTAACTGTGCTCTTCGCATGAAATCAGTCGTTCCGGTGGAATAGATCTGCTCACGGGAGACCTGCGGTTTCTGTGCGCCGACCCGAAGTGCGACCCAATCATCCATTTGCCACTGGAGCCACGCATCCAGAAGGTTGGGTTGGGATTCCAGCCGAAACTGGAGTCGGTATCGAATCCGGTCGTCCAAAAGTCCTGCAAGCCCGAGACGAGCCGTTCCAATGCTATAGGATTGTCCGCGCAGATCATCAGCGTCCGTGAACGCAAAATCGCCAAAAGTTTGAAAGACACCCGTCAACCGAATCTGCTCGGATTGAATGGTCGACAGCAACTCATCCGTCAAAGGAGTCTCTTCAGTCTGTGCCTGCAACTCCGGAATTGATCCCGCCATCATGATAAAAATCAGAAGTAGTGTGCGGCACCCGTATTGACATGCTTGAATCGTTTTTCTGCTATCAGTCTGTCTGTTCATCTTTCGTCCGTTCATCCTGTAATTTTGTGATCCTTTTGTGCTCCTCTGACGCAGTTGTGCGCCGGCGGGTCTCTTCTTACCCCGATCTGCCGTTCAAAGCAACCATCGGGAATCGACGCGATTTAGCAACAATTATGTAACATATCACTTCTGCACACAGCTGGATAAACCCCGCGTCCGGGCAGACGTGCATGATCCTTGAAAAAACGGTAACCTTGCGACCATGGAAACAGTGGCAATCCGATGGTTCTCCCTCTTGTATCCCACACTCGGAATTCTCTTGCTCAGTAGCGGAATCTGGCTGTTACTCGCCCAGCGACAGGCGGGGGAACAGTTGATCTCGTGGTCCGAATCCGAACAGCCCCCGGCCATGGTGCTTTCCATCCTGCGCACATTCCTGTTCCTCGCACTCCCGACACTCCTCCTTTCGTTCTGGATTTCCGGATGGGTCGAACTCCTGTTTTCAATCTGGTTTCTGGCCATGCTCTTCATTCTTGGTCAACTTCTGGTCCAATGGAAGGCGACATCAACGGCCATTCAATCACAAGGGGGGCGATTAACGAGTCGAATCCGGTTCATGGGGGCCAATCTGATCTCGCTGGGGTGTATCCTGCTGCTCCTCCTCTACCATCTGAATACAAGAATTTGAATTAGCAACACAAGAGCTCACTCTGGAATCAAAACGGAATCCGGGTACGTAATCGATAGTAGAGGTCGACATCCCGACCTCCAAGCCGAGTGGCTGATTGTGCCACTCCGATCGAATGTGACCACTCAAGGGGTCCCATGGTAAACCGGTTCAGCCACTCCATCCCGGTGCCGACCCATTGCCGACCTGTCTCCACACTCTCTCGAAATCGACGATTCCCGGAGACCGCACCATCGACAAACAGAACGAGGTCACTCCGTCCGAGCCGAAGCCAACCGAACAGGGTGGTTTGCAGTGATGGAAGGATCGGAAGTCGATACTCTGCAGAAACGAATGTGAGTCGGTCCGTCGCTACAAACTCGCGGTGACCCCGTACCCGTTCCCGTCCGTGTCCCAGATAGGTCGACAGCTCAAAGGGAAGTGGAATTTCCCAGCGATCCCGGCGGGAGAGCCCGATACGATCCTGAGGAAAAGGGGAGCCCCATTGGGATTGAAGCCGGAAGCGCAGATGAAGTTGATCCCGTTCAGAAAAAAGAGGAAACTGAACCCAACTCTCCAAATCGGCTGTCGTAGCGGGAGAAATTTCCCGATCTCTCCGGTCACTCGCATGAATGGAAAGCCGGATACCGTACCCGCTCTGACGATCCGAAACCAACCGGGCTCCCATCACGGATGAGCGGATCATCCAGACCAACTGCATGGAGACCGCCTCGCCCGCTTCCGGTTCTTCCCAGCGGAGATCGGCCGGTTGCCCGCTCCAACTCCAGGGTTCACGACCTTCCCAGCGGAATCGGGTCGCAAAAAGCAGATCGCTCCCGGGAAGATCCGGATTGTCCCCCATCCAACGAGCAGAAAAGGTTCCCCCCGTACGGCGTTCGATCCACGGATACCCACCATAACTACCGGCATAGAATGGGAATCGATAGAGTGCTGTCCAGAGAGTCGGATGCCACGTCCGGTTCAGATACCCCAAAAAAATGGCGCTCTCTGCAGGGGAGGGAATGGAGTAGGCTCCTCCTGCAACCCAGAGATGCCGCATCATCGGTTCCATCCAGACCGTTCCGGCCGACAACCCGTACTGATCTGTGCCCGTCATCCAGGGCAGGCCGACACTGGCAAGATGGCGTGTCTCCGAAAGAGATGGGTAGGGAACGGTACGCATCCCGCCTGATCTATTGGAATCATCGGCCTCGCCGGAGAACGTCGGTCGCTGATAACGCCATGACTGATAATCCGCAAGGCCTTCCGGGGAAATTCGAGACCGTTTGCGGTCTGCAGACACTCGATAAATTCGATCCTCTTCGAGTTGTTCACTGGCCGCAAGAAAAACCTTCCCTCTGCCTTCCCCTGTATGGATCCAGTCGAGTCCTGTTCCCCCTGTAAAGAGGTGTGTCATCCGGTGTGTCTTCTCGCTGTTTCCGAGTGAATCAAGGTGGACCTGAAACAGATTGGGGACCCCGTCTTCCAATGCCGTAAAGATCAATCGGTTTCCGTCCGGCGATACCACCGGTCTCCGATGATCTCCCGGACCCGTCCCCAACGGTCTTTCACCATTGCCCGTGAGTGGGATTCGAACCAACATTCGCACACCGTCGGGGCGAAACCTTTGCGCATAGAGTTCGTTTCGCTCATGATTCCAGGCAAGATCTACCAACTCGGAGTCACCTGTTGCCGACGTCAACTGCAATTGTTCGGATCCGTCCCGGTCAAAAAGGACAACCTGATCGGTCCCGTCGTCATTGACAATGGCTGCAACCTGGACTCCGTGCGGGCCAAATACCGGTGAACGTACCCGACGTCCGGTTGTGAGCCGAATCTCACGCGCCAGCTCCAGATCATACAAAAAGAGGTCGTATTCAAGTGCTCCACCGGCAACCCGGTTCAACCGGGAATAAACGAGTTGGTCGGACCACGGACTCCAGGATATAGACGGGCGGATTCCTCCCATGGCGATCGGACGCGGAGAATCGAGCGAGTCGGGAGACGCAAGGACCAACCGCCGAACCGGTTGGTCGGGTCGTTCATCCAAAAGCAGAGCGACCGCCCCCCCGTCGGGTCGCCATTTCATGTCCAGAATCTCTGCATCGAGTCGTAGCCACGGCTTCCTGCCAAGAGAGTCGACTCGCTCGGAACGTGCCGCTGTCGAGAAATAGTCGACCGAAACGTGCTGTTCCCACTCCTGGTGAAACTCCTGCCAGGGCTCCTCTGTCACGTCCTGAAAAGCACGTCGAAAAGAGTGACGTTCGAACCACCCTCGCCCTGTTCGATGATGAAGCAGTCGCACCAGAGTCGAATCTCCCCGCGTCTCCGCAAGATATCGGACCATGGAGTGCCCGCGTGCGTATCGTCCGGTCCGGCCTCCATTCCAATCCTGTCGGTCGGGATCAAAAATGGCCGTACGGAGGTAGCGTTCTCCACGCTGAGTATCCCACTCCTCTGTCAGGTATTGAGCCAACCCTTCGGCCCAGACAAGTGGCATGGGATCGGAAAAGAGATAACTCCAGCGTCCCATTGGAGAGTCGACCGCCTGACCGTGGAGAAGATGAGCCATTTCGTGCCAAATCACCTTGCGAATCCACTTCTCCTTTCCCGTGAACTTGGATGCGTATGTCGTGGCACCGATCCATATAAACGCATGGCCTCCAGACAGAGGGACGGCATATCCATTGGCAATTTCGTCATGGTCGGTCAGGTAGAACCGGACCGGTTCCGGATTCTCCAGGTTCAACCATTCTGAAAGGGTATCATAACTCTCCTGTGCAGTGGCAAGTATTTCAGGGATACGGGGTGTAAGTCGCTCCGGGTAGACCAATTCGACGGGACCGGACCGGGTCATCTGCCAGGAGACACCTGCTTCGTGTCGACCGTTCAAAAGTTGAAACCCCTGAGAGAAAAGCGGTACCGGCAAGATGACCAGAAGCAGCAACATCGCAACCCGGCCATGAAACCGAACCGTACAGGCAGGGATCTCTATGGCTCGAAGCATCAACGGCTTCACTCTGTTCGCTCCCATCTCGTTCCAGAAAAAATACTGTCCGTTTCAATGAATGTTATTATACTTGAAACGGTCGCCATTCGGAAGAGAGATTCTCTTGCGAGCGCACCACGGCAGGAATCATACGCTCTTTTCATGAAGACCTATCCTACGGAACGAAACATCGGAAGTTCGGGGTCAGACACCTCATCCGGGAGCTGGATCGCCAAGATGGGCCCCGGATTCATCACGGCAGCACTGGTGTTCGGGCCGGGGAGTCTAACGGTAGCATCTTCACTGGGTGCCAACTTCGGATACGCTCACCTCTGGGTCATTCTGATCGCCACCCTGTTCATGATGCTCTTTACTGAAATGTCGATCCGGATCGGACTGGCCACCGACCAGACCCTGCTAAACGTCATCCGAAAAAAGTGGGGGAATGCTGTTGCGGTCACCATCGGAGTCGGAATATTTCTGGTAGTCGCCTCGTTTCAAGCTGGAAATGCTGTCGGAGCCGGTCTTGCTTTCTCCGAACTATTCGGTACGTCCATCACACCCTGGATCATCGTATTCACCCTGGTCTCCATCTCGCTTCTCTGGTTTAAATCGTTTTACAAGATACTGGAGAAGCTGATGTTGGGGCTCGTTCTCGTGATGCTCTTCTCCTTCCTGGGAACCTTGATCATCATCCGCCCTTCGATTGGCCACGTTCTCGGCGGATTTGTTCCAACACTGCCGACCGGATCCCTGCTACTGGCCGTAGCGATGATCGCCTCCAGTTTCTCGATCGTGGGAGCCTTCTATCAATCCTATTTGGTTCAGGAAAAACGGTGGAGACGAAGCCAGATCGGGGAGGCGAGAGCCGAAGGACTAACGGGCATTGCCATCCTCGGCTCCATCGGTCTCATCATTTTGATCTGTGCAGGAGCCGTCCTGCATGCACAGGATATTACCATTCAAAGTGCAGCCGACATGGGCATTGCCATAGAGCCTCTCTTCGGTACGTTTGCAACCTCCCTTTTCATGGTCGGACTTTTCGGTGCTTCGTTCTCTTCGTTGATCGGAAATGCAACCATCGGTGGAAGCCTGCTCAGCGATGCATTCGGGCAAGACAGTCGCTTGGAAAACCGAATCACGCGTCTGTTCATTCTCTTTGTCATGGTAACCGGTGCAGGAATCGCGATTCGATTTGGAGGAATTCCGATCGATCTGATCGTCTTTGCACAAGGGATTACCATTTTTATCGTGCCATTTATCGGGATCATCCTCTTTATGACCGCCAACAGTCAGAATATACTGGGAGATTTTGTTAACAAACCCTGGCAGAAGGCCTTCGGGTATCTCGGCCTGGTCATCTTGTTTCTGCTGGCCGGTCGCAATGCCTGGGCACTTTTTGTAATGTGATGTTGCAGGTTGAAAATGACCTGCAATCCAACCGTTAAATTTCCGAACCGGGTGGCCGGATGACGTCCGGTGCCGGTACTTTGAATCCTACAGACCTACAGAGACATGATTGAATCTATCGAAGAGCTGGACCGACACCTCTCCGAACCATCCCAACGCCTCGTAGAGGATTTGAAGTCGTTGGACGGAGATCTTCTTCTGCTCGGTGTAGCCGGAAAAATGGGGCCGAGTCTCGCCATGCTTGCGAAACGAGCCTTTGACCAGATTGGACGTGGACAGAAGGTGGTTGGTGTTTCCCGATTCTCCAAACCGGAATACCGTACTCAATTGGAGAATTTCGGTATTGAAACCATCGCAGCCGACTTGATGGATGACGAAGCATTGGCCGCACTTCCCGACATCCAGAATGTCATCTATCTGGCTGGCACAAAATTCGGGACAAGCGGAAACGAATGTTACACTTGGGCGATGAACAGCTATCTTCCCGGACGAGTCGCCACACGATTTCCAAAGGCCAATATTGTCGCTTTTTCGACCGGCAATGTCTATCCATTCAGTGATGTCGATTCGGGCGGCCCCACTGAAGAAGATCCAACCGGGCCGATCGGGGAGTATGCCCAATCCTGCCTTGGACGGGAACGAATCTTTGAATATTTCTCCAAAACCGCCGGAACGCCTGTACTGATCTATCGTCTCAATTACGCCATCGACCTTCGGTATGGTGTTCTTCACGAGATCGCCTCCTCTGTCCACGAAGGCCGGCCGATCGACTTGACAATGGGATACGTGAATGTGATCTGGCAGGGAGATGCCAACGAGATCGCACTCCGCTCACTCAATCATTGTGAAAGTCCGGCAGCCGTATTGAATGTAACCGGCCCGGAAACAACCTCTGTTCGTTGGCTCGCCAACGAATTCGGAAAGAGAATGGAGAAAGAACCGATCTTCTCCGGAAAAGAAGCACCCACTGCATTATTGAGTGACGCTTCCCGCTCAATCGAACTCTTCGGCGAACCCCGCGTCTCTCTGGAAGAGATGATTGAATGGACAGCCGACTGGGTCGTGAACGATCGGGAAACCCTGGACAAACCAACCCACTTCCAGCAACGAGAAGGTAAATTTTGACCATGAGCACCCTTGAAATCGACTCTGAAAAACGAACCCTGCTACGGAAAGGGACCGTGATCCCTGCTCACCCTCTGGCCCTGGCCGAGGGAAACCAAATTGACGAGCCTTACCAACGGGCGCTTACGCGCTACTACCTGAGCGCAGGTTCCGGCGGAATCGCCGTGGGTGTCCATACAACTCAGTTTGAAATTCGGGATTCCGGAATCGATCTTTTTGAACCGGTCCTGAAGATGGCAGCCGAAGAGGTTGACGCCTGGGCACCGGAGCGACCGATTCTCAAAGTGGCCGGAATCTGCGGACCGACCGACCAGGCCATCGCGGAAGCGGAGACCGCTGCCAGGCTCGGTTATGATCTGGGACTGCTGAGCCCCGGAGGGCTGGGAGATTGGAGTGAAGAGCAGCTTCTGAAACGCGCAAGGGAAGTTGCCAGGGTTGTGCCGATCTTCGGGTTCTACCTACAGCCGGCCGTCGGTGGTCGTGTTCTGAGTTACCGATTCTGGCGAGAGTTCGCCGATATTCCCAATGTACTTGCGATCAAAGTAGCTGCTTTTAACCGATACCAGACACTGGATGTTGTTCGCGCCGTCATTGAATCGGATCGCAGGGATGACATTGCCCTGTACACTGGCAATGATGACAACATTATTAACGACCTGTTGACTCCGTTCCGAATTCCGGTCAACGGATCACCGGTCACCAAACGATTTGTCGGCGGACTCCTTGGGCACTGGGCCGTATGGACATCGAAGGCGGTCGAGATGCTGAATGAGATTCATCAGCTCGGCGAGAACTATCCGGCATCCATGCTCACACTCAATGCCGAGGTCACCGATTCCAATGCTGTCGTCTTTGATGCGGCCAACCAATTTCACGGCTGCATTCCCGGAATCCACGAAGTTCTCTACCGTCAGGGGCTGCTTCGATCCATTCGATGTTTGAATCCCGAAGAGACTCTTTCGAGTGGGCAGAGTGACGAAATCGACCGGATCTATCGGGATTATCCGCACCTGACCGACGACACATTTGTCAAAATAAATCTGGATCGATTTTTCGACTGAATGCCTTTTCCCAGTCCGGTCCGGAGTTATCTTCGGAGCTGTACTGGAGTCATTCTCTCCAGTGACATCCACACTCTCTCTTTTCCAACTCATCCGACAACCAACATGTCATGATACCGTATCTGCTCACTCTTCTGTTTTCACTCCACGCACTGACCGGAACAGCTGAACCCCGCGGCTCCCTGCAGCCGTCCGACCCTCCGACGGACGAAACGGATCGTCCCGGCTTCCCGGATCATATGCAGTACGGGCCGGTTCTGGCCGAATCGATCGAACAGGAGTGGCCGAAGGACCAACTCATTCGAAAGGGGTTGGCGATTCGTCTCTCGGAAGAGGCTGCAATCTATCTGGACCGGGATCTGGTTCAAGTAACCGCAGCTGTAACCGGTGGATGGCTCGACATCAGCCAGACCGACTATACCAGCTACAAAGGCTCCGAAATTGCCCGATCCGACGGACGTCAACTTTTTGGTAGTTCCAGCCGGGTTGGTTGGGCTCGGAACGGCTCCTGGGACGCACCGAGAGAGGACGAAATGGGACCGGTCCCGGACGAATGGACTCACTACAATGGATATTATCTCTATGGAGATTGGGTCATCCTCTCCTACCGTGTCGGCGAGACCGATATCCTCGAATTCCCCAGAGCCTGGGAACATGGCGAGAGCCACCTCTTCTCCCGGGGTCTCGAGATACCGAGTCGCGAAGAGGACCTCGAGGGGCTGCTACTGGAGATGATGCCTCACTGGGAGGTCGAGTCGACCAGTGAGAATCAAATCATTCTATCCACAGATGAAGGAAAATGGCTCACGGCTCGCTTGGAAAGTCCGATGTCGAATGCCAGCCTGCAACTGCAAGACAATCTGCTCACATTTCGTCTTCCAGCCTCCGGAGAGTTGCAGCGAGTGGAGCTTCTGGTTTGGGAATCGAGCCACAGAGAGGAGGCTGAAGTGGTTCCCGAGTCTCACCAACCTCTGCAGCGACGCCTCTCCGACTGGACCTGGGGCGGCCCCGCTCTCTGGGGGTCCGTGAATGCCGGATCCGCCACCTCGGGAGAGAGCGAATTTGCCTATCAGTCCGAGTCCATACCGATTCCGTTCGAAAACCCATGGAACTCCTGGATACGACTCTCCGGAATCGACTTTTTTGACGATGGTGGCCGTGCCGCTGTTACCACATGGAATGGTGATGTCTGGATCGTAGAAGGACTCCAAGGGGAGTTGAACGAGATTACATGGCACAGGTACGCCTCGGGACTCTTCTATCCAATGGGAGTCGAAGTGGTTGACGACGTGATCCACGTGATTGAACGCAGTCAATTGACGCGCCTGCACGATCTCAACAATGATGGTGAGGCCGATTATTATGAAAACCTGAACCATGACGGTATTCTCTGGCCCATGGCGCACACACTGGGCCTGGAAACCGATTCGACCGGGAATTTCTACTTCATGAAAAACGGGAATCGGGTACCGAACGGGATCCCCGGGCAGGGAGCCCTCGTTCGTGTATCTTCGGACGGATCGACTCGAGAAATTGTTTCCAACGGGTCCAGAGGTGTCAATACGATTGGCATCAATGACCAGGATCAAATTCTAACCGCTGATCAGCAGGGCAATTGGGTCCCGGTCGAACGGATCGACCTGATGACGGAGGGCGGATTCTACGGATTTCGAACCCATGGAGGTGAGGGGATGCCCGTCGGTGAGTTTGTGCCGCCGGTCATGTGGATGCCGTACGATGTAAACAACTCCTCCGGCATGATGGCTTGGGCGGGGGATGAACGGTGGGGTCCGCTCGCAGACCATTGGATCCTGGGATCCTACGGACAGAGCCGTCTTTTCCTCATCCTGACCCAATCCGTCTCGGACGGACGACTTCAGGGGGCGTCCGTTGCACTACCGATCGAAACAGCATCCGGGGTCATCCGTGGGGACATGAACCCGGCCGACGGACAGCTCTATGTGGCCGGACTCCGTGGATGGACCACACTTGGCACAGCCGACGGTAGTCTGGAGCGCATTCGATACACCGATAAACCTCTCTACATTCCCACAAAATTTCGGGTCGAACCGGGAGAGATTCATTTGACATTCGAAGAACCGTTGGATCCTGTGTCGGTGCGGCCGGACGCATTCCGACTCTCTCAATGGGAGTATCAGTACACATCACAATACGGATCTGCAGAGTATTCACTGGCCAATCCGGAACAGGAAGGACGCGATCCTCTACCCGTCGACACAGTTACTCTTTCGGATGACAGACGTGAGGTTCGACTCGTGATCGACAGTCTGGAATCGGTTATGCAGGTGGAAATCGACTGGACCCTTCAGTTTGCCGATGGCACATCACGAGAGGAGACCCTTTGGGCAACCATCAACTGGCTCACTCCGGAAGAGAGCGTCGGACGTCCCGAATGGCAAAACCGGATTCTCGCTCGCCATCACGAAGACACCGAAGCACCGGTCGAAGCGGAACGATCAGAAGAAACAGCACCTGCCGGAGAGCCGGACTGGTTCGATCGTGGAGCCACCCTTTTTGAAAACAACTGCTCTTCGTGTCACGCCACGGACGGAGTTGCTCCGTCCATGACCGAATCAACGTGGGCCGGGGCTTCCGAAGCGGCCTCTCTTCGCATCCTGCTTCAAGGCAAGCGGGGCACACGCGGGATCATGACACCGTTCAATTGGCTATCGGACGATGAGTTGGCCGATCTTCTCAGCTATGTACGCTCCCACTTCCACGATCTGGATCCCATCGATCCGGAGCGCGTACAAGAGGTTCGACAGGCGACGGCCAACCGAAAACAACTCTGGACCGATGACGAGCTGGAGAGTTATCGGGAGCCCTGATACAGCCGGGAGCGCCATCCATCACTTTCCCAACGAAGAAGATCGGAAGAGGAGCTCGACTTTCGGAGAAGCAGATATTCCAGATCGATCTCCGGTGGAATCCGGTCCTCGAATCCCACTCCTTCCAGAATAGCAACGGTTGCAAACAGGTCGGCCAGCCAGGCCTCGTCGGCGATCACGGTCGATTGGTGGTGGCCCTCTACACCAAGACCGGTCGACGGATCGACGATATGGGAGTAACGAACTCCGTCGATATCAATAAATTGAAACAGATCCCCGGATGTTGCTACGGCCTGGTGAGCAAGATTCAAACGAATCGACTCACTCTCCCCCTCTGCCTGCAGTGATGTCGGCACATCCAGCCAGACCTCCCACGCATCCTCTCCGGGCGGTGGCGCCGAAGCGAGAAGATCACCTCCAGCATCGATCAGTGCACGTTCGATACCAAGCTGTTTGAGCTGGTCCATCACCAGATCGGCTGCCAACCCTTTTCCGATGCCGCCTGGATCGAGACGCATTCCATCTTTCAACAGCAAGATGCGTCCATGATCGGCATCGTAACGAATCCACTCCGACCCTGTGCGTTCCATCGCCTTCTGCAACGCCTCACTTGTGGGCAGTCGATCAGTTCGGCGGGTGATTCGCCACAGCTCGACCAACGGACCGGCCGTCATGTCGAATCTTCCGTCCGTCCAACGCCAGGCCTGAAGTCCCTTCTCGACAAGAGTCACCAACTCATCCGACAGATCGACCCACTCGCCTGACCCGGACGTCGCCTGCAGGCGGCTCAACTCACTCTCATCATCATAGTGACTCCATGACCTTTCAAGAGAGGCAAACAGGTCGAAAGCGGAATCCAGCACCCGGGACGCCTCTTCGGAATTTGCAGCGTAGAGTTGGATCCGAATATCGGTGCCCATCAACTGCTCCACACGATCGTCATAGTAAGTATGTTCCGAGCCAATATCGGAGCAGCCCGACAGAAGAACAGTCAACAACAACAGTAACCATACCGACGGCTCACAAAAAAACCGGCCAGGAGCTTCCTGCCGGTTTTTTAGAATACCACCGTTCAATTCCGAACGTGATTGTTCACTATTCGTAATAATACTCATCGAGGGTTTTCTCCCAAAATGCGTGCATCTCCTCTTCGCTCGGCTGCTCTGCCGGTTTTACAATCCGGAATCCGACAAACGGAGAGTTGCTGTTCCACCAGAGGCTTTTCGGGAACTGCGGATCTCCGCGTTTCCAACGATCGGGGTTGGATCCGATCCGGGAGGCACATCCCAACTGTTCCGGATCGTGATACCAGGATCCACCTCGAACGGTACGCGGTTCCAGGCTGGTCGGCTCAATCCACGGATCCTCGGCACCCTCTTCGATCTGTTCGTGATAATCGTCTGTGTACTGGTCCAGAGTCCATTCAGCTACATTTCCGTGCATGTCGTAGAGGCCCCATTCATTCGGCTTTCTCTCTCCGACAGGCTCGTACTCCTGATTACTGATCATATAGTAGAGTCCGTACTCCTCGAGGTCCTCTTCATCGTCACCGAAGTGGTAGAACGTGTCACTTCCGGCACGACAAGCATACTCCCACTCGGCCTCGGTCGGAAGCCGGTAAAACTCTCCCGTTTTGAGCGAAAGCCAGCGGGTAAAGGCAAGAGCAGCGTGTTGAGTCATACTGATCGCCGGACTGTCTCCTCCCCCCATTCCGTGACTCGGATCAATATAGGTTCGGCTCGGTCGGGTTACGGCCGCAGCATCCAGATCAGAGAACCGTTCGTCGAGCACTTCGGACTGCTCTGAAAACATGTAGGTCTCATACTGATCCCACGTAATCTCGTATACACCCATGGAAAAGGGAGAGACCGTCACCTCTCTCTCCGGGCCGTTCACACCGTCATCATCCACTCCCATGGTAAAGGTCCCTCCCGGCAGTTCGACCATTTCGATCTCCGGTACTCCTTCACCATTGGATTGAGCATCCTCGGTCGGGATGGAAGATCCATCCGGATATGCGGCCACCAACACCCCTCCCAAAAGAACCGAGAGGCTGATCGCCCACTCCATCAAATACTTCATTTACAAACTCCTTTACAGTCCCGATTAATTCTTTCCGCTGCCAACCGGATGACGTCTTCGATCCGATCTCCGTTTGTGAACGTTGTCAAACAGCATTTGTTTCCCCGGGACGCGGCAGTGAATAAGTACCGTCCGCATTGGGCTGAACCGGTGCTTCATCTTCAAACGAATGAATGTCGGGTACCAGTGCAATTTCGGAGTTGATTGCCTCTTCCCACGTTACAATTTGACCGGAATGTGCCGACATGCGGCCCATGATCGATGCCAGCGTGCTTCGGGCACCACGGTCGGCATGATTGACATACCCCCCGTTTCGAATGGTATCGAAAAGCAGGTTCAACTCGACGAGATACGGATCCGGATCATCAGTATCCCGGTGTCTCCAGACAAGATTCCCGTCCAGATCCCGAATCCCTTCCCTCAGACTTGCCGTACCTTTGGTCCCCTGTAGATAGAAAGCAGAATTCCGGTGGCACCCGTTAATCGTTCGAATTTGACTATAGCACTTCGTGCCATCATCATACAGAAATTCAATACTGAAGGAGTCGTATACATTCCCCTGACCTGTTTCGTTGTATGATCCACGACCACCTACAGCGTGCACCTGAACCGGCCAGCTCTGCTTGGCCCAATGGACGATATCCGAATAGTGAATGTTCAATCCGG
>JBNJFK010000025.1:0-16947 GCA_051746765.1 Bacteroidota bacterium | reverse complement strand
CACTCATTCCATCGACAAGACCGTCGATCCATACAACCTCCGGAGGATCTTGTGGTCGTCGGGTTGCACTGGGACCGAAAACTGCTGCATCACCGGATCGAATCAAGAGTCGACCGGATGGTCGAGAATGGCCTGATCGATGAAACCCGTACACTGATCGATTCCGGGGTCCCGCCGGATGCACAAATCATGACGTCGGTCGGTTATCGTGAAATCCACCGTTATCTCGCTGGAGAGTGGAGTCTGGAAGAGGCGACGACCGCCATCAAAACCGCAACGAGACGCTATGCCAAACGTCAGCTGACCTGGTTTCGTCCCTGGTCTTTCATCCACTGGCTGGATGTCTCTTCATACACGTTGGAACAGCTCGCCCGGAAGGTGTTGACACTGCGCCCGAACAGGCGTCCTGGTAGCAGCTGACGAAAAATAGCGTTACCTTTTTGTCTTACAGACAACCCGGATTCAGACGCGATTATGTACAAAGCGACCATCACCATCACCTTGCGCCCTTCCATTCTCGATCCCCAGGGAAAGGCGGCACATCAGGCCCTTCAAAACCTCGGAATGGACTCGATCCATCGGGTACGAATCGGCAAATCGATCGAATTGGATATCGATGCCGCAGATGAAGAGAAGGCACGGTCCATCGCAGACGATGCGGCACGCAAACTTCTGGCCAACGAAGTGATGGAAGATTATCGAATCGAGATCGAATCTGCTTGACCATGGCCGGACTCTCCCGTGAATCTGCTCCGGCAAAGGAGCCGGAAACCGAGATCGAAGAAAAAGAGGTCGATCGATCGGACTCACCGTGGAGTGTCATTCTTTACAATGACGATGTTCACACAGTCGAAGAAGTGATTGCTCAACTGATCAAAGCGACCGGATGCTCGACTCAACGCGCAAAGGAGCTGACACTCCGAGTGCACTACAAAGGGAAAGCAACCGTCTATGAGGACCAGCTGGAACCGTGTCTGAAGGTTCAGGCCGTACTGCAGGAAATTCAATTGATGACTGAAATCAAAGGGTAAGACTCGTGTCCAAAACCATCGGAGTACTCGTATTTCCAGGATCCAACTGTGATCACGACGCTTATCATGCCATGAAGCATGTGATGGGCGCCGAAACTCGCTTCATTTGGCACAAGGAGACCGATCTTTCCGGTATCGATCTGCTCATCGTCCCCGGCGGTTTCTCCTATGGAGATTATCTCCGTTCCGGAGCCATTGCCCGTTTTTCTCCCGTGATGGGGGCCTTGACATCGTATGTAAACGAAGGTCGTCCGGTCATGGGAATTTGCAACGGGTTTCAGATTCTTCTCGAAGCAAATCTTCTGCCGGGAACCATGCTTCACAACGAGAAGCTTCGTTTCATTTGCAAACAGACATATCTTCGGACCGAGACGGATCAATCGATGTTTACGAGACACCTTGCACCCGGTACAGTCCTGGAACTTCCGGTTTCACACGGTGAAGGGAACTATTTCATAGATCCGGAGGGGTTGACCAAGCTCAAGGATGGGGATCAAATCCTCTTTCGCTACAGTACGAAATCCGGTGAGATCACCCCGGAGTCCAATATCAATGGTTCTGTGGACAACATTGCCGGGATCGTAAATGAACAGCGAAATGTCCTGGGTATGATGCCGCACCCCGAACGTGCCGTGGAGTCGATTTTGGGTTCTGAAGATGGGCGACTGCTCTTTGACTCCGTGTTCGAAGAACTCTCGATTGCATGACCAACACTTGATTAAAACCGGACCGGGACGATGATGCCGAACGAATCGACCTCCTCTGTATCGCGGCTCTTTAGTCGTACCCTGGTCAAGTCCTACCGCAAACGATGTGTCGTAGACGAGGTCTCCATCGAAGTACGACAGGGCGAAATCGTTGGCCTTTTGGGGCCGAACGGAGCAGGGAAGACCACGACATTCAATATGTTCACCGGACTGGTTCGGCCCGACCGTGGAGACATTTTTCTGGATCAGACCTGCATGACCCGTATGCCGATGTTCCAACGTGCCCGCCTCGGTATCGGATACCTGTCACAAGAGGCGAGTGTTTTTCGCAATTTGACGGTTCGTGAAAATCTGGAATCTATTCTTGAGTTTTTTTCGTTAAGCCGATCGGAGATTCGCGAACAGGCAGACCGTATGATCGAAGAATTCGGCCTGAAACGTGTGGTCGATACCAAGGGGTACAGTCTCTCGGGCGGGGAGAGACGTCGAACCGAAATTGCGCGTGCCCTGCTTCGGAATCCACGCTTTATGCTCTTGGACGAGCCGTTTGCCGGGGTGGATCCAATCGCCGTCGAAGACATTCAGGAGATTGTATACCGGTTGAAAGAGAAAGGGATCGGGATCTTCGTCACGGATCACAATGTTCACGAAACGCTCGCCATCACCGATCGAGCCTATCTCATGTTTGAGGGATCGATTTTGAAAGAGGGCACTGCCGAAGGGTTGGCAGACGACGAGGAAGCGCGCAAGCTCTATTTGGGGCGTCAATTCCGTCTCGATCGCTATCAGGGAGGAGGCACACCCCCTCCACTCGATTGAGACGTACGACCTCTATGACCGCGTTCAATATCCGTACGCTACGTGGTTGCCGCAATCTGTGCAAAGAGCTCATCATTGCTGTCCGTTTGCCGCAGCACTTTCAGAAGCATATTCATCGACTCTTTCGGATTCTTTTTCAACAGAAATCGACGAACCATGTTCCGCTCTTCCATCTTGTTTCGAATGAATCGATCTTCGTTTCGCGTACCGGATGCCGCGATATTGATCGCCGGGAAGATTCGATCATTGGCCAATTCCCGGTCCAGAACCAGTTCCATATTCCCGGTTCCTTTGAATTCTTCGAAAATCAGGTCATCCATTCGGGAGTTGGTCTCCACCAGACAGGTTGCAATGATGGTTAACGAGCCCCCATTTTCGATGTTTCTGGCCGATCCGAAGATTTTTTTCGGTATTTCGAGAGCCCGAATGTCCAATCCTCCGGAAAGCGTTCGACCGCTGTTGGTCTGAACTGCATTGTATGCTCGTCCCAATCGGGTAAGCGAGTCGATAAGCAGAACAGCGTGCTCTCCACATTCTGCTCGCCGCTTGGCATATCCGAGTGCCAACTCTGCAATACGTACATGACTCTGAGTTGGTTTGTCGTTGGAGGAGGCGAAAACCTCGGCTTGAGTCGTACGTAGAAAATCGGTCACCTCTTCCGGACGTTCATCGACCAAGAGGATGGAGGTGTGGATGTCCGGATGGTTTTCGGACAAACTCTTTGCAATCTTCTTCAGAAGAACGGTCTTTCCCGTTCGGGGCGGTGCAACAATCAGGGATCGTTGACCCCGTCCGATCGGTGCCACCAGATCAATGACACGCAATTCCAACTCTTCCGGGTCCAGACCCAACTGAATGTGGTCTACCGGCATGATCGGCGTTTGAAGCTCAAATCTGTTGACCTTCTGCCATTCGGCGGACGGACGACCGTTGATACGATCGATACTCTTTACTCTTCGGTTTCCGTGCTGATCCTCTTCAAACTCCCCCTCGAGTACCAAGCCCGGTTTCAACTCGTGATGCTTCACAAAATCGGGGAGAAGAAAAGGGTCTCTGGGTTCATAACTGAATTCGAAATCGATCTTTCGAATGAATCCAAACCCCTTGGAATTGGTCTCCAGTACGCCATGGTAGCGACCACCAAGACGTACATTCTGGTTGTCTACAAATTTGGGAATGAAGACGTTTCCGTTCTTTTTCCCCTTATTTCCTTTATTTCCTTTCTGCTTGTTGCGTCCTCGATTCTTGTTGGACCGTGCCATGGTTCTCGATTGGTGATGGTTTCTTCCGTGGTGCCCCTGTCTTGATCTATGAAAACCGTGCGTTCGGTCAATCGGTGGACGGGGGCAGGATCGATTCTTTTGTAATGGAACTTGCTGGCGGGAGGAGGCGAGGCAGGCGTGTCACCCTCAACCGTATGCCTGAAGATAAGAAAAAGAGAAGAGCCGTACAGGCTGGACCTGCGGCTCTTCTCAAGATTCAACTTTTCGTCAGATTTCTGATTAACGGACAGTGGTCGATTCGTTGATCCAACCGTAACAAGCATCGACACTCTCGTCGATTTGAAACGAATCCCCCTCTTCCCATCCATTGAAGAATTTATCTTCCGTAGATGGCTGTACCTCTTCGTATGAAGCGTATTGTCGGTTCACTGTACTACTCAGCGACGGTGATGCCTCGCGTGCCCGATCCAGATAGTCCAGAACGAGCCAGTAGACCGTTCGGTCCCGACGCTCCATACTTCGATCGGAGGTACACGCATTCACCGCAGATGCATAGACACTCGCAAGTCTCATGTATGCATCTCCGGAACTCTCGTCAATCTGGAGGACTCGACGAGCCGTATCACGGGCCTCCTGAAGATTATCCTGTTGTTGCTGCACATCAGCTATCTGGAGCAAAACATTCACGCGCTCAGCATCGGACTCTGCCTTCTCTTCTGCTTCGTTCAAGTAGCGAAGTGCTTCACTATTCTCTGCATTGGAAAGTGCCAATTCGGCCATCGCCATCGTGTTATCGAAGTCGGGATTCAGGTCGTAGAGACGGCTTGTGGTCTCTATAGCTTTCTCCTGATCGTCCAATTCCTCGTAGAGATCGGCCAGCTCCCGCAGAACTTCTTCCGGGTTTTCACTGTCCTCCAATTGCTCTTCCAAAAAGACCACCCGCTCAGCCGGGTCTGAGAAGAGTCCGTTTCGTGCTTCATCAATCGCTTCCTGAAGGGATTCGCTCGCGAGAGGCTCCATCTGATCAATCATGGCAAGTGCCTCCTCACGATCTCCGTCGCTGGCAACATGATCCAGCAGGATGCGGGCATAGTAACCGTCAGCTGTCTCCACAAATCGTTCGGAGTCCAGATCATAGGCTGCCTGATACTGCTCATAGGCTTGATCCATGGCATCGTCAATGTAATCCCGGTTCTCCTGGTAGAATCGACCTTTACGGTTGATCCAACGAAACTCATCGATCTCCTCCTCTGTAAAGGTCTCCATTGCAAGATCATAGACACCGAGCGCTTTTTGGTAGTACTCTCTGCGGACCGTTGGGTCGCTCTCCTGCTCGGCAAGACCGGCATAGATATCAATCAATCGCTCGAACTGTCTGTCCAGTGAGAAACTGCTGTGCCCCTGGATCTCCCGAGGTTTCGCTTCGAGCATCCATTCTCCAAACGTGAGGGCCATCTCGTAGTCCCCGGTTCGATAATTTTCGTAAAAGAGTGAGTAGGCCTCCAAATGCCCCATACCGTAGGGGGGCTCCGCTTCGCCACCTTGGGCAAACGCTGTCGCGGTAAGAGCCAACAGAAGACCGGTAACGAGAATCAGCTTTTTCATGATGTTCTGCTTGTGATGATTACAACCTGAAACCTTGTTGATCGCCCGATCCTTCATTCGGAATCAGACGATTTGACTACTGAAACATCGGGGGTACAAACATGATTTCGGCCAAATTGAGCGAAACCTTGAGTCCCCAGATACGTTCATCCACTTGTTGTGGATTATCAGCACCTCTGAAGCCCATGTAAAATCCGATGTCTACAGAGGACGCTGTGCGGCCGGAAAGAATTCCCAACCCGGCGTGAAGCGTAACAGTATCTACGGCATCTCCGCCCACGTTCAAGTATCCGGTATCCATCGAGGCACCGGCACTATACTTGAATCTGGAGAAGAAACCTCCCGCTTCATCATTTCGATACGGATGGAATTCTAACCCTCCACCCATTCTACGTCGATTTCGGAGCATTTGTTCCTCGGATGCCCGGAATGTGTATCGGGCACTCCCGAACTGCTGCTCCAGCCATTCTGCATGAAGCACAAAATAGCGGCTTGGAGTATACGTAAGACCCATATTAAATTCTAACGGCAACTCGATCGTTCCCTCATCTACCGACGATTCTCCAAGAAGATCTACCCGCTGGTTCTGGTTCCGAACCTGACGAAACGCATCCACATCCCGGTTCATCTCCAATTCTGTCGGCAGAAACATGTTGAACCCAAGAGCCCAGTCATCACCTTCACTCAGAAGATCTCCTCTCCGAAGAAAGAGTCCGAAACGATGCCCCAAACCGGTCCCGGTAATCTGCTCGTCATAGGTCATGGATCCGAACGCCGCACTGTCGAAATCGAAACGGTGGTGTCGATTGAGCGTTGCAAAATAGTAGTTCATCGCGTACCCGACTGCCAAACCATTACCCACCCGGTATCCGAGGCCGGCTTCTGCGCGATTCACACCTCCTGTACCCTCCACCCGATTCAGGAACTCTACATCGAGTTGGTCGGCCGTTAAGGACCCCTCATTCTCGAGCGAAAAGTTGGAACGTGTCACGGGCATGAGACCGACCGAAAGTCCAAGCCGGTTTCGCTGGATTGGCAGTATCACCTGAAAGCGCTCGATCATATAGCGGTTCCGAACAGATTGGTCTGCTCCCTGCGTTGCATTCAAGTGTTGCATATCCAGTGTCAATGCTCCACGGGAGTAGGTTCCAACCCCCCACAAAGCCGGATTGGCACTGTTGGCTGTATAATTATCGAAGGAACTTACCCCACGCAAACCGGTACCGGAAGCGCCGGCTGCATAGAGATCCAGCGGTTCCCCGAAAGCAACATGGGAGTAGGCCGAACCGGCATGGTTCTGACGCTCCTCCTGTGCCATCAACAGAGCAGGTAGCAGGCCCAACACAAAGATCAGTAGAAGTCGGTAGATCATGATTCGTCCGAATTGACCGAAGTGATTACAATTCTCGGGCGACGGCCGGCATCCGATGCCTGATCATTGTACAGAGGTATGGTGAAGAGTACACCGTTCATGGACTGTGCCGTCATGTAGAATGTTCCGGGATTTGGTTCATCGAAAAGCAGGTCCCGAACGTGACCGGTGATGTTAAATCGATAACTGTCTGTCTCCTCATCATAGAGGGCAACATAATCGGGTTCACGTGAAAATATCCAGTCGCCGATCCGATCGGAATTGACCCGGTGAAGCTGTAATTGATTTACGGCCGGGCGACTGAAGTGATCCGGTACATTTGCCTCCAGACTCTGCCGATTGACATTGACCACCAATTGAACATGAACCAGGTTTCGGCTATCGACTACATCGGAGGACAGTCCCGTTTCAAGCTCTCCAAATGAATGAAGTGAGCTAAGAAGGTGGAGGCTCTGTGGATCGGCTTGTCCAGCCGGATCCCTCTCGCCAACATAACCCCAGTCCAGTGGAGGCAAAAACTGTCGCGGGTCCTCCTCCTCTTCTTCCTCTTCCTCTTCGCTGTCATCGGAATCCTCCGGAGGTGTCCGGACAAACCGAGTCTGGTCCAGATCGTCGGCACTGGAACTTCCACTCTCCATCACGGCAAAAAGCATCTTCTCTGTTCCGGCTGCCGGTACAATCGCCAGTCCGGGGAACTCTTCCCGATAGGTCGAGTCTCGATCCACTTCCGAATTGGAGAGATATGCTTCAAACTCTTCCCGCCAGGTTTGAGAAAGATCTACTTCGACCGTCTCGTTCCCGTCTACTGTAAATTCCCCCACCATCTCAGCCGAATCGACTGGATGGTCATCCTCGAATTTGATTTCGTTTCCACGCCACACATCCGCTGCACGGTAAACTTCAAATGTAGCTGAAGAGAGTGTGTCTCCATATACAGAACCGGAAAAGACCAGTCGAAGCTGAAACGGGATCTCCCCGGTCACATCCGACCCGATCGACGTCGTATCGATGGCCGGTTTGATCAATCCCACGGATCGATAACGGCCGAAAAGCGGGTCATCCACCTCTCCGAGTGCCATGAATGGAAGATTCCCGCTAAAGGCACTCGCTTGAACCTCATTCAGGGATTCCACCTCCAGGGTTCGGGTTTCGAGCTTGCCTTCAGAGTCCAGGAAATCACTTCCGACTCCTCCGGGATCTTCGCACGCTGTAATGAAAAGGAGAAACAGCACCGCCGGGGCGACGCCTTTGAACAATCTGGTTATGACCTGCACGTGACCTTGTCTGTGAAGTGGTAATTCTATCTGAAGGGTTGTGTAACGGAGACTGTGTCGGTTCTATTATTCATCCGTATCGACCGGACCGGCAATCTCTTGATAGTAGTCCGCAAACTTGCTGGAGACATCTTCCGGGGATCCCTGGATTTGGGAAGGCTGGATGTCGAGTTCCTTGAACAGATCGTCAAACTGATCCGAGAGATGGTTCCCGGTAACAACATGATCGCTGTACTTCAGTCCCAGACGCAACAGATCTACCGACCCGTTCTGTACAAGATCGTCTCTGGAGATATCCTCGGGAAGACCGAGAAGATCCAGGATACGGTCATCGTCAAACACCCCCTTGTTCTCCGGATGGTGCAAATTGTAGACGATTTTTGTTTTCTTGAAGATCGCCTCGTCCTTGTACTTTGTACGTGCCAACAGAGGAATGAGACCGGCCGGCCAATCGTGACAGTGAATGATGTCCGGCTCCCAACCAAGACTCATGACTGTTTCCAGAACCCCTTTGTTGTAAAAAACCAGTCGTTCGGCATTGTCCGGATACCACTCCTCTGTTTTGGCATCATGGAACATCCCTTTTCGCTTGAAATAGGTATCGTTGTCGAGAAAGTAAACTTGAAGTTTCGCATTGGGAATACTGGCAACCTTGATCTTCATACTCTCGCACGTATCCCCGACCTCCACTTCGATTCCGGAGAGACGAATGACCTCGTGCAACCGATTACGACGATCATTGATGGTCCCGTACTTTGGAAGCAGAATACGTATCTCGAATCCTTTGTCCTGCAACGATGCCGGTAGGAATCGTAGCAAGTCGGCCGTATAGGTCATTCGGGCAAAAGGAGCAATTTCTGCAGCTGCATATAATATCTTCATGGTACTCTCGTGCTAATAGGAGTGACTATTCCGGATCTGCCGACCCTCCGTTTTTGCCGTTCTTCGGATAGAGATTTCCGATCGGTTCGTCGTTCAACGAATAGAAATCAAACAGTGTGTCTCCGCGTAATCCAAGTCGGAGCGTTTCCACCGGAATCACCTCCATCGGCTGAATGTTCCCCAGATTCACATTGCTTCCGAATTTACGGATAAACCAGACCTGTTGCTCTTTTTGCGGGGCTTCGAAAATCAAATGTTCCGTAGGGATTTGATCGGTGATTTCATCGATGAGTCCCGACCGAACCTCTCCGTTGGGACGAAAAACACCAACGGTACCGCTTTCACGTGCTTCACAAATAATTTTCCAGGCACCGGCTTCCAACTCGCGCTCGATCATCCGTACCCATTTGTAGGGAGGGATGATGTCATTCGGGTTTTTACTCCCGACTTCGGAAAGTACCGTAAACTCTTCACTCAGACGGCGAATAATTTCGACTTTTCGCTTCTCCGAGAGCCAAATGGTCCCGTTCGAGACCTCGACGTAGCGGATGTCGTACTGATGAAGCAGCTCGATATAGCTGTCCAGCTGGTCGCGCAGTACATAGGCTTCGAACAGTGTGCCCCCAAAGTAGACCGGGATGTTGTACTCACGGTACACATCCAACTTTCGGTCCAGATTCTGGGTAACATAGGCTGTTCCCCAACCCAGCTTGATGATGTCTACGTGGTCGGATGCGACCTCGCAAAAATCTTCCGCCTGTCGCACGCTGTACCCTTTGTCCAGTACCAGCGTCATCCCCTTGGTGCGGGGTTTCTCGGTCCGGTCGGGAAGGTGATTCAATTGGAATGGCATGTGTGAATTGATTATTCTGGAACCCGCCCAAGATAGTAAATGAAGACCTCTTTAAAAAGCTGGAGATCTCCAGTCGATTCGCGTCACCCACTCTCTATGAAGCCGATCCCGTTTATCGCAAGACGTTATCTCTTCTCGGGTCAACGGATCACACTGCTCTCGGTGTTGACCTGGCTCAGTATCGCCGGGGTCACGGTCGGGACCGCACTGCTGATCGCCATTCTGTCGGTTTTCAACGGATTTTACGATGTCATTCACGGTATGTTGCAGGCGCAGGATCCGGATATCCGGATCGAACACGTATCCGAGCAGGTCTTCCACGGATCTTCTGAACTTGTCGATCCACTACGGGATCTCGAAGGCGTCGAATCGGTTACGCCCTATTTGAGTGGCAAGAGCATGCTCACTCGCGGAGAAGGGGAGAGTGAAGTGGTGGCGGTACGGGGGGTCGATCAGGAGACCTTTCTCAAGGTCAACCCCGTCGACTCCAACCTTGTGTCGGGGTCCATCGATCTGGAGGTTCGTGATGGTAGACCCGGAATTCTCGTCTCCCAAACCCTTCAGAGAAGGTACCGGCTTCGGGAAGGAGACGAGCTGGTCCTTCTGAGCGCTTCCGGCATGAGACGTGCATTGACACAATTCTCTGCCCCGAGAACAGCACGCTTTCAGGTACGGGGCGTCTACTCTGTACAGGAGATCACACCCGGAGATCAACTCCTGATGGATCTGGAAGCAGCCCAACGACTGTTTGGGCAACGAGACCGAATCAACGGACTGGATCTTGCACTCTCCCGACCCGACGAAGCCGAGCAGGTTCGAAACCGGATCCTGGAGACGCTTGGCCCGGAGTGGTCGGTTCAGACATGGTACGACCTGCAACGGCCCCTCTATGATGTCATGGAGCTGGAAAAATGGGGATCCTACTTTATTCTGATGATTATCGTCCTGGTGGCCGTACTCAACATCGTCGGTTCACTCACGATGCTTGTTCTGCAAAAACGGCGGGATATCGGAATACTCCGCACCATGGGAATGACATCTGTCCAAATCGGGCGCATCTTCCGAATGCAGGGGCTCTTGATTGGCCTCATCGGCTCGATCCTTGGAGGAGGGCTCGGATTGCTGTTGGTCACTCTGCAAGATCAATTCGGCCTTATTCGTCTCTCTTCCTCCTTTATCCTGGACGCCTATCCGGTGGCCCTTCACGGCTCCGACATCGCCATCGTGCTTGGCGGGAGCCTGTTTCTCTGCCTCGCCGCAAGTTGGTACCCCTCACATCGTGCAGCCGCCATCGACCCGGCCGAAGCGGTTCGCTACGAATAGAGACCCACTCACTCATTCTTCATCGTAACTGTCAGGCAGATCGTTCTCATAGAGAATGACATCTCCTGCCTGCAGATCGCTCCGAATTTTACTGTTCGCTTCCGAAAGGGATCCCACGACCTCGACCGGCAGATCCGATCCCGTCTCGCGAATTCCCTCCAGAATGGATGCCGTTTGACGTTTTCCAATCAGATAGACTTTCTCCAGGGGGGTCTCTCCAATCATACGGCCCAGACTGCGATGCTCCTCTTCCTGAGCGTCGCCCAGCTCGACCATTCCGGGAGTCACCAGAATTCGACGGCCGGTTCGGAACGAAGAGAGAACCCGGATCGCTTCCCGGGCACCGTCCGGATTGGAGTTGAATGCATCGTCTATGATCGTCACATCCCCCTGTTTTTTCAGCTCAAGCCGATGTTCGACAGGTTCGATCCGGCGAGCCGATACCGCGATCGTCTCCAGGCGTATTCCTTCAGAGAGGGCGACAGCGGCCGCCAATAGAAAGTTCTCTACATTGTGCTCTCCCAGAAGTTTCATCTCCACATCGGCAGATTCGATCTCCCCTTCCTCGTTCCTCCGGAAGAGGGTGAATGACATCCCGTCCGAACCGTACACCGGCTCTCCCGCCCACACCCTCCCGTTCGACTCCCCGGTCCGTATGACACGGGCGTGCCCGGCCAGCGAGGCCATCGCAGCCACTCGCTCATCTTCACCGTTCAATACGACCAGGCCACCGGGTCGAACCCGTTGAACCAACATCGACTTTTCCCGTGCAATGGCGTCTTGCGAACCAAATGTCTCCAGATGTGCCATTCCGACGTTGGTGACCACAGAAATCTGTGGTTGTGCAATATCACACAACTCGCCAATATCTCCTCCGTAACGTGCACCCATCTCAAGAATCAACACCTGATGATGCGCTTCAAGATCCTGATTGATCACCTTACAGATTCCCATGGGTGTATTGTAACTGCCCGGCGTAGCACAGACACGGTACCTCTCGGAGAGAAGATCGCGCAGCATGAATTTGGTACTGGTCTTTCCGTAGCTCCCGGTAATTCCAATCACAGTGACATTCGAAAGAGTCGCGAGCTTCTTTTTGGCTTGTCGTTTGAATCCATTCTGGATCCAGCGCTCGACCGGGAGTGTACACCACCCCGCCATAATCAGGGCAAACGGCAACGTCATATCGACCAGCAAGAGACCCATCCAGAGTAGTTCGGGCCGAATCGGAAGAAGGAGTCGGTAGGCCGGTACATCCAGTGAGCCGCTCTGAATTCCCGATACTTGCCAAACCAGATCGAGCGTCATGTAGAGTGAGAAGAAAACCAGCAGGCCGAACAGGATGGCCAGACGTTTCGCTCTGGCTGTAAATACCAGTGGCTTTTTTCCCTCTGTAGGAGACCCGCTCCCGGGAGGATTCAGAAACCAGAAGAGCGTGTAGACGCTCAGAATCAGAAGGGAAGCCGTAGGGGTCAATCTCTGTGAAAGATAAAACAGAAGTGAAACTGCAACAACCAGAAGCAGCGTGTGTTCGGGTCGGATGACCCGGGAGTAAAAGTGATCCATGACCCACCGGAAAAACTCCCGCCACTTGTATCCGTTCTGTTGCATCATCTGTAAAAAATAGAGTGCCCGCCGCGAAGTGGAACGCAGCAGGACACCCATCGATAACAGTGCCGTCAGCGTGACAAACCAGTCGTAAAGTGTCAAGAGAACTCCAATTGGCATTGACAGGAGGATTGGTCGATAATCTCTCCCTGAACGTTTATATTTGGGGCCGGTCTGAACGGACTCCGGGCCGGGTCAAAATATGGAAAAGATCCATCACTCTGCACCGTCGATCCATTGCAGCCAGCTGTTGTGGCTCCACGACGTTCAGACCGAATACTTACAACCCTTGTTGACACCGATCTCATGAAGTTGATCATTCCAATGGCCGGACGCGGTACTCGCGTTCGTCCGCACTCCCACACCACTCCGAAGCCGCTCCTTCCAGTCGCCGGCACCATGATCGTCGAACGGATCGTTCAGACGTTCGGCCGAACGATCGATCGGAAAATCGACGAAATTGTCTACATCCTGGGCCCCGACTTCGGAAGTGACATCCGGGACCGGTTGACCGAGATGAGTCAACGACAGGGAGCAACTGCGACCTTCCGGGTACAACAAAAAGCACTCGGTACCGCTCACGCCGTCTACAGTGCACGTGACGATCTGCAGGGAGAGGCGATCATTGTCTTTGCAGACACGCTGTTCGACCGCAAGACCAAGGTAGAGCTGGATGGAGCCGACAGCATTGTCTGGCTCAAGGAGGTGAAAGACCCTTCCCGGTTCGGTGTTGCTGTTCACGAGGGCGAGACGATCACCGATTTTGTGGAGAAACCGTCAAAACCGATCTCCAATCTGGCAATCATCGGCGTCTATTACTTCCGCGAGGCTTCTCAGCTGAGAGACCAAATTGCCCGGTTGATCGACCGAAACATCACCGGACACGGAGGCGAATACCAGCTCACAGACGCCCTGGATGCCCTGTTGAAAGAGGGAAAGACCTTCCGAACGGCGACCGTGGATGAGTGGCTCGACTGTGGAACCATCGACGCCTGGCTCGAAACTTCCGGTGAGATTTTGGCCAAAGAGAATCCGTCGGTCGACGTCGGCCGATTTCCCGATTCAACGATCCATCCCCCGGTTTATATTGCAGAAAATGTCTCGATCGAAGCGTGTGAAATCGGACCTGCCGTTTCGATCGGTCCCGGTGTCACGTTGAAGAACTCGACGATTCGCGAGAGTCTCATCCACGACCATGCCGTAATTTCAAATTCGACACTCGAGCATTCGACCGTAGGCCAGCACACCGTCGTCTCCGGTGTGAATGGATCCATCCACCTGGGAGATCACTCCAGCGTAAAACAGTCCGATTGACCCCAACC
Source organism: Bacteroidota bacterium (assembly GCA_051746765.1). Taxonomy (GTDB): domain Bacteria; phylum Bacteroidota; class Rhodothermia; order Balneolales; family Balneolaceae; genus JBBEBE01. Next base: position 2,928 of record JBNJFK010000025.1, on the reverse strand, counting down.
CGAACGATCCCTTGAAAGAGTTACCGGAAGAACACCTCACCCTGTTGAAGCGGATCGGCGAAATTGCCGCATCTCTGGGCCAAGAGGCTTATGTCGTTGGAGGCTATGTTCGCGATTACTTTCTAAATCGTCTCGATCACAATGAGCCGGATATCGACATAGTCACCCTGGGCTCCGGTCTCGCTCTGGCTCGCGAAGTCGCCCGCCAGCTGTCCGGAACGAAGCTCTCTATTTTCAAGCAGTTCGGGACAGCCCACGTAAGATACAGGAAGATCGATCTGGAGTTTGTCGGCGCACGGAAGGAGAGTTACCGGTCCGATTCTCGAAAACCGATCGTCGAAGACGGCACTCTCGAAGAGGATCAGCTGCGCCGTGATCTGACCATCAATGCTCTCAGCTGGTCATTGAACCCGAAAACCTTCGGGCTTCTTCTGGACCCGTTTCACGGAATTCAGGATCTGCAGAACCGAATCATTCGTACTCCGATCGATCCGGAGTCGACCTTCAGTGACGACCCCCTCCGGATGATGCGCGCCATCCGATTCTCGACTCAGCTCGGCTTCGAAATTGATTCCGGTACCTGGAACGGTATTCAGACAATGGCCCACCGCCTCTCCATCATTTCTCAAGAACGGGTCGCCGAAGAGCTGAACAAGATTATCTTGTCTCCGATTCCATCCATCGGTTTCGGACATCTGCTTGCCTCCGGTTTGTTGGAACAGTTTCTGCCGGAAATGGTCCGACTTCAGGGGGTCGAAGAAGTCAACGGAGTTCGGCACAAAGACAACTTTTGGCACACGCTCGAGGTTCTGGACAATGTCGCACGATCATCGGACGACCTCTGGCTCCGCTGGGCTGCCATCCTTCACGATATTGCCAAACCCCCCACCAAACGCTTTTCAAACGAAGCGGGATGGACATTTCACGGCCACGACGCGGTAGGAGCCAAATGGGTGCCCAAGATCTTTCGTCGATTAAGCCTCCCTCTGGATGAGAGGATGAAACGCGTACAGAAACTGGTTCGTCTCCATTTGCGGCCAATCGCGCTTGTCTCCGAGGAGGTCACCGACAGCGCTATCCGCCGATTGATCTATGAAGCCGGTGACGAAATTGAAGATTTGATGACACTCTGCCGCGCCGACATCACGAGCAAGAATGAACGCAAAGTCCGCATCTATCTACGCAACTTCGACAGGGTAGAGAAACGGATTCGGGAAGTTGAGAAGAAGGATCGGATTCGTAACTGGAAAAATCCGGTATCCGGAGAGGATATTATGAACGAACTCGGCGTCTCGGAAGGACCCGTGATCGGCCGCATTAAGAATGCTGTAAAGGAGGCGATCTTTGACGGCATTATTCACAACGAGCGGGACGCTGCAATCGACTATATGAAAAAAGTCGGGAAAAAGTTCCTCTCTTGACACACCTCCCAGGGGATCTGTACCGATTACGGACAATAAAAAAAGCCCGGTCACCCGGGCTTTTTCATCTGCACCGATTAAAGTTCACTCCGGTCGTCAGAGCTCGACGACCTGTCCGGTCCGGAAGGACTCGTCAGCCGCGAGGACTATCTTCAACGTGTTGACAACATCGTTGAGATGGTCCGTCAGATCCAGATCCTCCTGGATCGCCTTCAGAAAGTACTCCTGCTCATAAAAGCAGAGTTCATCATGGTCTGCCTCCTTGGGTGCCTCGATGATCTCGTCTTCTTTCGTCAACATTTCGTCTGCATCCACATCGGCCGGGTGATACCGAAGTCGTTCGACGGTTACATGATCTTCTACATCGGCCGACGCACCCCGGGGCTGACTGTCCAGACCCTCTTTCAGAATGCTGATGCTCCCCTTCGGGCCAATCACATCCTTGATCACATACGCCTGTTCACTCATCATCGGCCCCCAGCCAGACTCGTACCAGCCGACCGATCCATCATCAAATACCACCTGCAGCTGACCGTAGTTGTACATTCCCGGTTTGAGTCCGTCGGCCAGTCGTGCGCCAATGGCATGTACATGTTTCGGTCGGGAACCGGTCATTTGACACATCATGTCGACGTAGTGTACACCGCAATCTACGATCGGAGACATTGCTTCCATGATACTCTTGTGAACCCGCCAGTCGTCACCGGTACTCTGCTGGTTCAGATTCATTCGCATCACCAGAGGCGAACCGAGCGTTTGAGCCCGATCGACAAAAATCTTCCAGCCCGGATGATGACGCAGGATGTATCCAACGACCACCTTTTTGTCCATCTTTTTGGCAGTGGCTGCAATCTTCTCGGCCTCTTCTACCGTCTCCGAGATCGGTTTCTCGACAAATACGTGTGCTCCCGCCTCCAGGGAGGCGAGGGTATACTCCGCATGCGTCGTCGGGTAGGTACTAATGGAGACCGCATCGGGAGACGTCTCATTCAGTGCTTCATAGAAGTCCCCGTAGAGGGCAATCCCCCCACCCAACTCCTTGTTCAGTTTCTCCCGGCTCTCCGGCCCGCGACTGACCAGACCGACAATATTGAACTTATCCAGTCGATGGTAGGCTTTTGCATGGGAAGCGCCCATATTCCCGCACCCAACCACCAATACATCCAATTTCTCTTTACTCATAACTCCCTTCTTCTCATTCCGGTTGGCTCTTCTTTTGCGCATTGAGCCGGCGTTTGATCGTCTCTGGCGCAACACCCAATGATAGGATCTGCCCCTCTAAGAACCAAACCGGCCGGCCTCAACGGTTCGGCCCGAAAGGGTTGTGAGAGTCCAACGAACCTGTCCGGCATTTCGTGCCATTTGCCTGTTCCGTAGGCTTTCAACTGCCCGGCACTTGCTCTACATTATCGTTCGGAATTGTACACCCAACGTTGACTTGCCGACCCATGAGATTTACAGACCTGTTGCGAACTGCAGCCCTTCTCTTATCGATTCTTCTGCTTTT
>JBNJFK010000024.1:4278-18055 GCA_051746765.1 Bacteroidota bacterium | reverse complement strand
GCAATCGAAACCACCTTCAAAACCACCGGGCACCCCATCAACGACGCAATCGCTTGCCCGGTGGTTTTGAAGGTGGTTTCGATTGCGTCGTTGATGGGGTGCCCCTCGCTGCGTTCTTCGATGTAACGGGCATAAAAATGGATTCCGAAATCGATTCCCATCCCGAAGAGAAGCAGTGCCAGAGTGGAGGTCATGATGTTGAGTGTTCCGAAGGCGAGCCAGGCGAAGCCGAATGTCCAGCAGAGACTTGCTGTCAGTGGAACTGCCATGATCAGTGCAGTGATCGGTAGGCGGGTCAGCTCGGAGAGAAGTACTCGGGCGGAGCGTTTGCCTCCAGACCGTGTCCGGACGTTTCGGTAAAAGAAGTAGCCGGTGACCAACATCAGAAGCATGACAACGCCGGCGCCGAAGGAGTCTCGAACATCGAGGTAGATACTCTCGATTTCGATTTGGGTGCGCAGGAGTCGGCCGGCCAGGACGTAGGTGAGTTCAGGCTGATTCATTTCATCGGCCAAACGGGCGGTGAGATGACCGAGATCTTCGTAGAGCTCGGCGATGTATTGGATGTCAGTCTGGGAGCCGGCCGGATAGAATCGTATGGCCATGGTAAGCGAGTCGGCCGAGATCGGGTACTCTGATCCGACCAGCTCGTCGTAGGCCTGCAGGAGTTCGTCACCCAGGGAGTCGGCAGCACTTGGTTCGTCGTCCAGCTCGAAATAGAAGGGGTTGGTTTCCAAACGTGCAGACTCGATCTCTTCATCCAGAAACGTCTCGATGAGTTCGAGCTCCTCACTTGTGGCGAACCAGAGAGCATTGGATTTCAGGAAGTCGGTCTCCTTTCGATATTCGACCCGATTGAAATAGAGCTCCCCGTTTTTTCTGTTGCGCAGGGTCATCGCTTCCGGAATGAGTTGTTCGGCGAAGGACCGGTTCAACTCGAAAGAGGGACTCTCGATGACAACGGCTACTTCGTTGGTGGTTCCGACCTGGTCGCGGAGTCTATCCAGGGATTGAACGCTCGGGTAGTTACGGGGAAGGAGCTTGGAGAAGTCATTGTCAATGCGCAGGTTAAGCGCAAGGATCAGACCGATAGCACCCAGTAGGAGCCCACCCCCAAGTATGAGGGCAGGGGATCGAATACAGAATCGAATGGCGGGCCCGAGATATGCGTAAAATCGATTCAAGCACTCCTGCGTCAGTCAAATTCAATTACATCGGCCCGGATGGTGAGTCGAACTTTGGTGTAGAGGATCAGGTTCAGGATGTCAGTGTCGTAGCGTATGTTGGTCAGAGCCAGTTTCTCTCCCTCGATGGCACCGTGCTCTGCTTCATAATTGTCCCAAAGGTCGGTGATCGCATCGGCATAAAGAGCCTCGCTGCCATCGACCCGGGCGATTGCAATCGTCGATGCCATCAGTCCGGTCGAGTAGCTCAGTCCAAGCACGTATGCGGCTTCCGATTCCCCGGTCACACTTCGTTCGGACAACGAATAATTTCCCTCATTCAAATTGACCAAGGTCTGGTTGGCAGACAGAAACGCACCTGTATTGGAACACCCGGTCAGGAGAACCGAGACAAGTAGCAAACTGAAGAATCCTGTTTTCATGGACGGATCTCTTTATTTCTTGGTTGCACAATAGTTACTCAATTTAAGAATTCCGGCGTGTAATGAATGAACGGTTTGTGATGTAGGGGAGAGTTGATTGTGGAGCGATGTTGGAACCTGTGACGCATTCCAAGTCAGTCTCGTATCTATTCGGAGGGTGCAAATACTTTTTGGCAGAGGTAACTTCCGAATACTCCGTCTTGGAACTCTTGTTTCAAAATTGTGAATCCGGATTGTTGCAGGAGGCCTATGTGGGGGAATAATCATTTTTTACGATTTCCCTGATTCCTTCGTCATACGGTGTTGGTTTGAAATCAAACTGTTTTTCAAACTTGCTGCTGTCAAATACATAATCCCTGTCATTTTGATACAGCATTTCAACCATTTCTTTCATGACGGGCGAAAACCATCCCATTAGCTGCACGAAAAATTTGGACACTGTACGGTATTTCGGTTTCGCTCCCATTTCGGAAGCAACGATGTCAGTCCATTCCTTTCCGGTGGGCGGGTTGGATGCCGTCGGCAAGTGCCAGACTTGATTGAACGCATCATCCGTATTTCCCAGTACGGCGGTGGCTTTTCCTGCATCAGGAGTATAGGTGAAGGAATGCTTGTAATCAGCTGAAATCAGCCAGTTGGCTTTATTGCCTTTGCTCAGTGGTTTCAGCACCAATTCGGTAAGCAGACTGGTATTTTCAATACCCGGGCCATAAAAATCAGCCGAGCGGGCGATCAGAGCTTTTAAGGTGCCTGCGCTGACTTCATTCATGATTTTGGAGGCAAGTCCGGCTCTTACGATTCCTTTTTCACTAGGAGGATTCACCGGTGTTTCCTCGGTCATACCGTTGAGATAATTTTTATCGTACATGTAGATATTATCAAAAAACACCAGTTTTGCCTGATGTGCTTTACAGGCAGCGATCACATTGGACATGATCACCGGCCACTGTTTCTTCCACACCTCAATATCGTACGGAAGTCCTGCAGTGAGATATACAACCGAGGATCCCTCCACCGCCTTCCGAACCTCGTTTTCATTCAGAAGATCAGCCTGCATCAATTCATCGGATGAATTCACTTTTTCGGGGTTGCGGCTGACCAGCCGGATATGTTGTGTGTATACGGTTAGAGCTTTTGCCAGTTCAATGCCGATTGCTCCGCCTGAACCCAATATCGTTTGCATGATTTACCCCCCTTTTTAATGAACGATTACGTAAAAGCTATCCTGGTGATTCACGTCTTTCTGCCCGTCAGGTTTATTATATCATCAGAATTTTGGACACATGGCAATTTGGCGTTTAAAAAAACTGGGCTCTAAGATCCAACGGGAATCTCAACGATTCCAGTCGGTTGAAACGATTGATCTATCCAAAAAGTAGATTTCCACCTAGATCGTTATCCTCCAACAACGAGCCCAAGGAGGACCTCATGATCTACGTTGGAAGAGATATTCACGCAAATAATATGGTTATCGTCGCTAAAATTGGCAACGGGTGAATGACACCGTCACAGGAATAGGAGTACGAATGCAAGTGCACCTCCGATGACCAACATCGGAATGGACCATGCGTGAAACTCGGACCACCGAGCGTGGCCCCGAGATAGGCGTATGGCGATCAGATTGGCAAGGGATCCGATGCCCAGACCAAATCCTCCAACGGCAACACCCCACGCAAGATGAATCCAGTCCTCTGTGAAACTCTCCAGAAAGATGGCCGCGGGAACATTGGAAATGACTTGCGAGAGGAGAACAGCGATCGAAAAGGTTCCACCCGGTAGTCCATCGATGTTCTTTGCCAGCTCGTCAATAACGGGGAGATGGGAAAGAAGACCCAGATCCAGAAACATCATCAGAAAGACCATGAGAAGTAGCCAGTCGAGGCCAAACAGAACCTCACGATAAAGGACCCAATAAACAGCCAGAATGCCAACGGCTGCGACCATGGCGAATCCGAGGTCGACCAGGACCAGGAATACAGGATAGAGAAGAAGGGTAGGGTAGAGAAGAGTTCGTTGGATGGCGGTGTTTGTTGGCATATGTTTGCCCACAATTGGACTTTTGGGGAATGCCATTCTTGTGGTTGCCAGAAGCAACAGCATCAGGACAAGACTCAGAGGGGTCATGGCCCATAGAAACTCCGGTATGGTGGTTCCCGAGACCTGCCAGAGAAACAAGTTTTGTGGGTTCCCGATGGGGCTGATGGCCGAGCCTGCATTGACGGCGAATGCTTCAAATATTACGAGACGTCCCAATGGGAGCTCGGAAACCATACCCAGGCTTAGTGTCATGGGAACAACGACGAAGAGCGCCACATCATTGGTGATGATGGAAGACAGGAGAGCCGAAAAGAGAACCAGAACGATTGCCAGTGTTCTTTCTGTCCGAATTCCAGAAATAATTCGTTGACCAGCATAGGCCAGAAATCCACTCTCTTCCAGACCGCGGCTCAGGATCATGAGTCCGGCCAAAGCTCCGATCGTTTTCCAGTCTACCAGGTCTGGAAGGTCGTTGGCAGAAACGGGGGCTAGCCAAACGAGCGGCAGAAATGCAATTAGAAGGACGAAGAGCAGAAGCTCATCTTGAAGGCGGGCACGAACACGTTGAAACAGAGACATGTGGAGCTATTGTGGAGCCAACGTGCACTCTTGGTTGATCGTGGAATGTAGACTCGAACTCTCTTCGACTCTATGAGCCAGTGATCGCATCCGGGATCGGAATGCGAGGTTGGATCTGATGTTGGATTCAACGAAGAATCTTCTCCATCTTTTTCCCCTTTGCCAGCCCATCTACCAGCTTGTCAAGGTATCGGACCTGTCGGGTGACCGGGTTGTCGATCTCTTCAATACGATAGCCACAGATGGGGCCTTTGATGAGATGGGCATTTGGGTGCAGGGTCGCTCGGTTGAAGAACTCTTCAAACGTCACCTCTTCTTCCATCAGTTGTTGGATTTCGGAGTCATCAAAGACGGTCAACCAGGTGATCACCTGATGGAGCTCTTCTTTCTTTCCTTGTTTTCACTCTTCGTTTGAACGTTCGCTGGCCTTCTTCCCACGGATATTCCATTATAATTATTCAGGTTGCAACAGGGAAATTTCCGGGCATGTCCGTCAACTGATTATGATTCCAGAAGGTTCGCTCAATACCGTGCTCATCTCAGCGGAGATCGGAATCCTATGAGTTCACGCCTGCTTCCGAGATCGGGATTCGGAGTTGAATCTCCTCCCAGGTTAACTCGATGAACCCGTCGCCTTCGGGAGTGCCGAGGATCTCAAATTTCAACTGCTCGGTAAACTCGTGCTCCTCGGGAGTGACCTCGAAGCGAAGGACATCCAGTTCCGGATCATAGTCATCGGCCAGATGTTGATCCCAGTTTTCGTTTAGAATCACCGTCCAGGATTCTCTGCCGGGGATCGTGAAAAACGCATATTTTCCTGCAGGAACGGTCTCGCCTGCGATGACCATGTCATTTGCGAACTCCACGCTTGTCGCCATGTGTGCGCCTGTGGACCACACCTCGTCGTAGGCAACAAGGTTTCCCCAAATCTCGCGATCCCGTACGGACGGGGCACTGTACTCCATGTGGACATGGGTGTCTCCAACGTTGGCCATCGCCGTTCGATCGGGACTTAACGGCGCATCTTCCCCGGATTCGCTATCCGGTTCCTGTGGTTGATCACTTGTCATCTGCTGCTCTTCTGTCATTGCGCTCTCTTGTCCCGGCTCTGGTTGTGGGGCATCGGAGCTCTGCTGGCAGGAGACTAGCGAGCCTGTGATTACGATGGAGAGTAGTACGAGAAGGATTGGGCGGAGATGGTTCATTGGTTTGGGTGGTTTGTGGCTGTGAAAATGGAAATGGAGAGTAAAAAGCCGTCGATACTATACATTGATCAATCGAATCTCCTTGATCGACTCAAAATCTTTTGTATTAAATGTCGCAAGTTTTTTTACGCCATGAGCGATTGCAATTCCAGCAATCTCCAAGTCGTGTACGTTTTGTCCATTCACTTGGTGACGATCAAGAAGATCAAGAAAAATTGCCATGGATTCATGACTGGGGTAGAGTACTTCTATACCTTCAATAATTTCATGAAGGATCTCTAGTGCTAATGCAGTGCTTAAGCCGTATCCATTGGCTTTTGTGACAACAGCAAGGAATTCACTGATATTCTTTGAAGTGGTGGTTAGCTCTTGCTTGCTGCTATCCAGAATGTTGCGGGCTCTTTCGAAGAATTGCGAATCCTGATCGATACCGTAAATCAGAATGTTGGTGTCGATAAGTAATTTACTCATAGGCCAGTGAACGCAGATCTTGATTGTCCAGCTTGCCTTGGAGCTTCAAGGACCTAATGTTCGGCTTCGCTTTCTTTTTCTTTCGTAAAGAGGTGAGATACAGATACACTCTTTCTACCTCTTGATCAGAGAGTCTGTCAATTTCTCGTTTAACTTTTTCTTTGGTAATCATTGTTTTGTAATGTTTAAGCTACTGTAAATTACTTAACGGACGAGAATTTTCATAAGTATATGAGAACTGTCTGCATTGGAACCCTCTGATTAAATGGAATCAAACTTTTTGGGGTACTCGACCATACCCTGAACACCATCAAGGCTCTTTTCGGCTCTGAAGATATGGATCATGGCATACCTTGATGGATTGCGGCCGCCTACTTGGCAACGCTTTTGATAAACTCCGGGACATAGGTTTCCAGTCCGGTCGGCTTCCGGCCCAGTAGCGTTTCCAGGTCTCCGTAGGTGGATGAGAGGGCACCGTTGGCAAAGGTGGAGGCGGTCATAACGCTGATGGCCACCATCTCTTCCGACAGGTCGAACTCTCGGAGCGCCTTCTCGAAAGCCGGGACGGGCAGATCGGTGTAGGTGATCTTCTTGTCAAGCGCATCGCTCAACAGCTGCGCAATTTCCTCAAGGGTGTACGCCTTGGCCGAGGTGATCTCGTAGATCTGGTTTTGGTGCTTCTTTGGATCATTCAACGCGTTGGCCAGCGCTTGAGCCATTTCTGAGCGAAGGGCCAGGTTGATCGCTTTTCCGTTGGAGGGGAAGGCCCACTGACCCGTCTCCAGGGCTTGTCCCAAAAAGAGGGGGAGAAACTCCATGTAGAAGGTGTTTCGGAAGAGGGTATAAAGAATCCCGGAGGCTTTGATTAACTTCTCCGTCGCTGCGTGATCGGGCGAGAGGGGACTTAGCTCCTTGTCCGCCTCCAAAATACTGGTGTAGAAGATCTGTCCAACCCCTGCTTTCGCTGCTGCCTCAATCACCTGTTTGTGCTGTTCGGTTCGGCCCTCCAGTGTGCTGGAGGAGATGAGTAGAAGGGTATCAATGCCCTGAACGGCATTCTCAATGGAGGAGGGCTCGTTGTAATCCCCGATGCGGATCTCCACACCCTTCTTTTCAAGTTCGGCTCCTTTCGCTTGGCTTCGGACAAGCCCGGCAATCGCTGCATTCGGACGTATCTTTAGTAGTGAATCAATGGTGAGTGATCCCAAATGTCCGTTGGCTCCTGTGACAAGTATCATGGCGGTGGTGGCTGTGTGGTTTGTGTTGGTGCCCTTGGGTTGGATCGGGCAGCGACATCGGATATCCGTTATGGATAACAAACGTACAGATGTTGTTCGTTCAGCGCCTTGATGAATCGCCTCATTCTACGAGCTCAACTTTGAGCTTCTTTCCAAACGCTTGGGCATACTTCTCCAAAGTGGATAGCCAACTCCCTGAAGCAGTGGTTTTCGTTGTTACCGGTGCCCGGTTTGACACGGGGGGCGTTACTTACTCCCCGAGTTCGAATTCGATGGGAAGGGAGTATTGGACATTCACGGGCTCACCGCGTTGTCTTGCCGGATTGAATTTTGCATCTCTTACCACTCGCAACGCCTCTTCATCTGCTCCATGGCCGATCCCGCGAATGATTCGTGGGAACTCGACGTCTCCGAGTTCATTGACGACAAATTGAATATACACACGTCCTTCCGTACCGGCCTCACGTGCCTCTTCCGGATAGACTAGCTTTTCTTGAATTCCTTCGAGTCCTCCGATGAGCTCGGGCATCGTCTCTACGACAACGTAGACGGTTTTTCCGTCGAAGTCTCCTTCAGCTTCAATGGCTTCGGATGTCACAGGCTCCGTATCGGCAAGTGGGTTCTGATTGGACTGCATCTCTGTGCAAGACATGGCGAATACGATGCCAAACAGTGCAATGCCGAATGTGATGTAAGTTGCCTTACCTGGAGTGGGATTCATCTGTTCTGTTTTCATGGCGTGGATCCTCGTTTTGAGGGTGGAAGGTTCGACGGACATACCGAGCAATGATTTCTGATGCGTGTCGGTTCGACTCGACAGATGGACGAGCAACTCGGCATATGATTTTCGAGAGAGCTCGGGATCTTCGAATACATCCTGATCACAGGAGATTTCCCGGTAGAGTTTGAACTGATTACGAAGCGGGTTGAGCAGCGGGACAAACCAGAGGAGCTCACAGGTAATTGTGACGAGCAAATTCAGGATGGAATCTCCGCGTTGAATATGAATGAGCTCGTGGCGGATGGTCAGGTTCAATTGCTCGTGGTTGGCGACCAGACAATCCGGGATCACGATTACGGGTCGTCGGTATCCGTGCGTATAGGGGACGACATTCTCCGGGGAGGTCAGAAGCCGGGGTTGGTATCGAAGAGTGTTCAGAAACGTTCTGTTGGCTCTGTTGAGCTTCTCGGAGATGCTCCCTGTTGCATCCGTGCAGACTCCTTGAAGTGTAGTCAACGTGTACCAGTGTCGAAACAGATAAATCATTCGGACCACGGAGACACAGAGAAGGATGACAAGAGCTGCTCCAAGCATCAGCGGGATCCATTCCACGGATGATGCTGCGTTCGGATCTGCAGTGACAACCGGGCTGAAGGGGGTTTCGATGACGACGAGAAGAAATGTCGGGGCTTCCACGCCGGAATTCAAACCGATTACCCAGCCGGCAAGGAGGGCGACCATAATGCCGACCGGCAGGGACAAGATGAGCCCGGCCCGGATGTGATAGTGGAGGTGTGAAGCCAACCGTTGTGAGGTGTTGATGGCCGCTACAACCAGAAGGGCCAACAACAGCCAGATAAGCAGGGGAGACCAGAAGGCGTCCAGACTCTGGAGTCCGATCGATTCGAGTGTGTGAATGAAAGAGGCCAACATAGTCAATCCTCCATATTTTCAATGAGTTGTTTGATCTCGCTCAGTTGGTCGGGGGTCAGTTCCTCCTTCTCGACCAATGTCTGTATGAGATCCGTGGGTGATCCCTTGAAGACCTTCTTGACTAGATCATTGATCAAGTTGAATCGCACCTCACCAGGTTCGGATGCGGCGCTGTAGATATAGGTGACGCCTTCTTTTCGATACTGGAGATAGCCTTTGGTGACCAAGTTCTTCAAAACCGTGTTGATGGTCGTGTAGGCCAACGGACGGTCTTTCAGGATTCGCTCGTGGACATCCTTCCCGGTCGCATCACCCAGTTCCCATACATGATGAAGGATCTCCATCTCGGTCTCGCCTAAAGGAGTAAGAGATTTTTTCATGGTCTTCTTCGATGTTTGGTATTGGTAGTACTATCTAGATAGTACTAAGATAATCGAAGATTGGAAGGCTGCAAATTAATTTTAAAATAAGGGTGGAGGAGAGAGCAATGAAGACTTACACACGGAAATAGAGAGGTGGTCATAACTGGGAAACAAAGCCGTAATTTCGTATTTCTGAAGAGATCTTATTCTGGTCGGAATCTCCCTGATTGCCTCATGGGGATTCCGACCTTTATTTTTTAACCCTATACAACCAGATATGACGCATTCAATTGTTGAATCCAGTATACGACGGTTTGGTTTGATCTTGCTTTTGGGGCTGCTGGTCCCAGCCCTCTCCATGGCTCAGAGTATCGATACTTTGTTGAAGGGAGGCCATGTGATTGACCCCAAGAATGGAATCAATGAGGTCATGGATGTGGCCATTACGGATGGCGTGATCCATCAGGTGGCAGAAAATATTGACGAATCACAAGCAGAAGAGGTAATCGATGTGAATGGGCTCTACGTCACTCCCGGACTCATCGACCTTCATACGCATGTCTATTTCGGGACCACCGACAATTTGCAGGCAAATAGCCACGTCAGCTTGCCGGCCGATGCGTTCAGTTTTCGGGCCGGCGTAACGACCATGGTGGATGCAGGCTCCTCGGGATGGAAGAGTTTCGAGCATTTCAAGGAGACCGCCATCGATCGGGCGCAGACCCGAATCCTGGCCTTTCTTCACATCGGGAGTGTCGGAATGGTCTCACGCTATGAAGCGCAGAATGTGGATGACATGAATCCGGTGATGACGGCCTACATGATCACCCGCATGTATCCGGAGATCATCGTCGGCGTGAAGTCTCCGCACTACTGGGGCGACTTTACGCAGGTCGAGAAGGCCGTGGAGGCCGGGAATCTGGCCGATGTACCCGTGATGGTCGACTTTGGTGGCACGATTCCCCCGAACCCTCCCAATTCGATCGAATCCCTCTTTATGGACTATCTGCGACCGGGCGATATTTTTACGCACGCCTACTCATATCAAACACGAGGGAGAGAGACGATCGTTGATGAGGACTTTAACGTGAAACCATTCATTTTCGATGCCGAGGAAAAAGGGATCGTATTTGATGTCGGTCACGGGGGAGGGGCTCTCTCGTTTCGACAGGCTCAGCCGGCTATCGAGCAGGGACTGTTGCCGATGACCATTAGTTCGGATCTTCACATCTACAGCATGAACAGCGGCATGAAAAACATGGCGAACCTTCTGTCAAAATTTATGGCGATTGGAATGTCGCTTGAGGAAGTCATAACGGCCTCGACCTGGCAACCGGCCAACGTGATTCAGCGACCGGACTTGGGGCACCTGAGTGTAGGAGCTGAAGCCGACATCGCTGTTTTCAATCTCCGGGAGGGGAACTTCGGCTTCACGGATGTACGACGGACCAAAGTGTATGGTGATCGGAAACTCGAGGCAGAACTGACGTTTCGTGCCGGTCGACTGGTGTGGGACCTGAATGGTCGGAGCATGCCACTCTGGGAAGATGCACTCTGATATGAGTCATGCCTGCATCAAGGAGATTCTCTTGGAGAATATCGGTCGTGTTCGTACTGTGAGAGTGGCTCCGGATAACTATCTCTATCTGCTGACCGAGGATACCGGACTTTTGATTCGCTTGTTGCCCGCCTCGATTTTTCGTTGATTCAGGAAACGTTGTGGTGGTAACGACCGTAACCATGAACTCTAGTCCTGGACATTATGCATCTGATACGTAGTGGTTCCATTGGGTTGTTTGTACTCCTTCTCTGCCTTCCGGCGGTTGCACAAGATCGGGACGCTCACTCCCTGATCGTCCCTCATGTAGAAGATTTCGAGCTCACGGGGGACGGGAAGAATCCCGTGTGGGAAGATGTCGAATGGACGGATTTGAGGCAGAACAACAATTTCGAGGAGAGCCGGGGGCTGGAGTCCAAATTCAAGGTGGCCTATTCGGATCACGGGATCTACGTGCTGTTCGAGAATACGGATCGCATCCTGAACGCCACCATCGAGGGGGATTTCAAGCGAATCTGGCGAGAAGATGTCGTCGAGGTCTTCTTCTGGCCGGACGAAGACGTTCGATCCTACTTTGAATATGAGCTCTCTCCGCTCAATTACGAACTCGTTCTGCTTCTTTTGGAGGATGGAGGGAGCTGGATCCCCTTTGGGTATCACGGCAGTAAACGGGCCACACGGCATCTCACGTCCGTCACGGGAGGGGAAAAGGTGAGTGAAGGCTCCATTACCGGGTGGATGGCCGAATTTTTTATTCCGTATGAGTTGATGGGGAATCTTCTGGATGAACCCCCCTTGTCCGGTGACGAGTGGCGAGCCAACTTCTACCGAATCGACTATGACGATGGGCAGACGCACTTTACCTGGAAGCCCGTGGATCGTGGTTTTCACGAACTCGATAACTATGGTACGATTCGGTTTGAATAGGACGTCCAATACCGTTTGACTTTCAAACGCCTGTAAAAACGGTTCGTTTCGGTTCCATCCGACTCCATCGATTCAGTCCACCAAAAATAATACCCGACCCACGTCATGATCTTCCTCTGGCTCCTGATCGTCGTTCTGCTCATTGTACTTCTGACGGGGCGGTGGGGGATCCATCCGTTCATCACCCTCATCCTGGGATCGATCTCCATGGGTTTTATCGGGGGGCTATCCCCCTCCATGCTCGTCGAGTCGATCGGCTCCGGATTCGGTTCCACACTCTCGAGTATCGGGATTGTGATTGCCGCGGGTGCCATGATTGGCGAGTATCTGGATCGAAGTGGCGGGGCCGTTGTGGTGGCTAATCGGATCCTCTCGGTCGTGGGTGAGAAGTATGCCGCCCTCTCGATGAGCCTTACGGGGTTTATCGTCTCCATCCCGGTCTTTTGTGACACCGGGTTCATTGTGCTCAACTCCATCAAGGAGGCGATCGCCAAACGGACCGGGCACTCACTGACCGTCCTTTCGATCGCGCTGGCGACCGGACTCTATACAACCCATGTGTTCATACCGCCTACGCCCGGCCCTATTGCGGCCGCCGCGACCCTGGAGGCCGATCTGGGCTGGGTGTTGGGGCTCGGGCTTGTCGTCTCCATTCCGGTCATGTTCGTCGGGCTTTTATGGGCCATCAAGGGGTGCTCCCGATTCGAAACCACCGTCACCGAATCCAGCGAGGGTGAGGATCGGGCTGAACCGGTTCGACCCGACATTACAGCGCCCACATTTCGATTGGCCATCTCGCCCATACTGGTCCCCATCTTGCTGATCGCTTTGAATACCATCGCCTCCTACCCAACGAACCCGCTGGGTGAGGGCACGCTCTTTTCGTTGGTTACGTTTCTCGGGGAGCCGATCATTGCGCTGCTCATCGGCGTGGCCATCGCCTTTGCCATGGTGCGCGAGTGGGGTCGGGATATACACAGCCACTGGATGGAGAGTGCTCTGAAGAAGGCGGGCGTCATTATCCTGATTACGGGGGCCGGGGGGAGTTTCGGCGCCATCCTTCGGGAGACGGAGCTGTCCGATGTGGTTTCTCAGTTTGCTCTTCTCTCCGGATTGGGCGTTCTGGTTCCGTATGCGATTGCTGCATTCCTGAAGACCGCACAGGGATCCTCCACGGTTGCCATTATTACAGCCGCAGCCATCACGGCGCCCCTGATGGGCTCATTGGGTCTGGACAGCGTGACCGGGAAGGCGCTGGTTGTACTGGCGATCGGGGCCGGATCTCTCACCATTTCGCATATCAACGACAGCTACTTTTGGGTGGTGGCCAAGTTTTCCAATATGGATACGACTACCGCGCTCAAAACCCACTCCGTGGCGACCCTGTTGATGGGGCTTACCGGACTGGTGACCGTTCAATTACTGGCATGGGTGCTTCTGTGAGCCTCCTTGATCCGGTAACCGGACTCAATGAACCTCTTGCTGCAGTTTCTGCTCGATCATCTGCTGAAGATGTGGCATTCGAATCACGCCGGGCTGTTGCCAAATCACTTTTCCCTTGTGAATCAGAACCAGGTTGGGGATGCCGCGCACCTGATAGCGGATGGCCACATCAGGATTCTTTTCCGTGTCGATCTTGATAATGTTCAAACGATCGCCCATCGCTTTTTTGAGCTCCTTGAGAATGGGCGGCATCATTTTGCACGGAGCGCACCAATCCGCATAAAAGTCGATAAGGACCGGTGTATCCCCCTTGATCAGCTCATTGAATCTGGAGGGTTTTCCCTTGGGTTTCGGGGTCTTTTGCGGGTGTGGGTCGTTCTCTCTCGTGGGTGCCATGGCGTATGCTGTTTTGTCTTGTCGTTGTCGGGGCCGTTCTCTTGATTCGTGCTTTTTCGAATCGATCTCTTTCACCTAAGACCTAAACCAGTGACGGGTGCACGAACGTTCCGGATGGTCATCGGAATGCGCTCTATCATTCAGTCGTGGAGTCAGGCGAGTCTGCTCTCTGTTCGTTGGATTCTTGAAGTAAATATTGTTTTAATTGGAGACAGCACCTTCTGTAGGATATTTAACGGATAAATCAGACATAAAATGAGCACGGTTACGCTGGAATCCACCATTACCTGTCCCAACTGCG
>JBNJFK010000024.1:0-4268 GCA_051746765.1 Bacteroidota bacterium | reverse complement strand
TACTTTTGGTTGCCAGTTCTTTTGGCAATGCCCGACTTGTGATGAAGTGATAAGGCCCAAGCAGGGGGATTGTTGCGTGTATTGTTCCTATGGTGATCATCCGTGTCCCTCAATTCAACAAAAAGAAGATTGCTGCTAACGCTGAACATGTATTCCGATGTCTTGCAGGAAGGGGAGATCCAAAGTGGATAACCGGAGTTTTCAGATGAGCGTCATTGGGTCAGGACATGGGAAAGTTCCAACAAGTCTTTTGTGACAAACCGTGGGGCCGGAGAGAGGAGGTAGAGCGATTGCCCGGACCGCTGAATGAACGCCGTCGTCATGCCGGCAGCTGCTGCACCGGCAACATCCCACGCATGGGCGGCAATGAAGAGGCACTCCTCGGGTGAGACCGATAATTGATTGGCAGCCCATTCGTAGACAGCTCGATGCGGTTTGTATACCTGAAGGGAGTCGACACTCAGGATCTGATCAAAATAGGAGTCAATTCTGGCGAACGTTAGTTGGGCGTGCAGCGTCTTTGAAGAGGAGTTGGACAGTGCAACCAATCGAAAACCGGCCTCCGAGAACGCATTCAGGGCATCCATAACCTCTGTGTGAGGTGGCGCCTGTCGAAACAGACTCATGGTCTTTTGTGCGTCTTCCGCGGAGAGCGGGAGACCGCGTTCATGGGCCAACATCTGTAGACTTGCAGCTGCGATCTCATCAAAGTCGTGATACGAGCCCGTGGCATTCTCTACCAAGGAGTAGTGCAGGGTTCGTCCGAACCAGAGTCGGACCGTGTCGTCATCTCCTTTCAGGGTCTCTTTGACAGCGATTTTCAGATCGTGAAGATCCAGCAGCGTCTCGTTTACGTCGAAGATCAAAAGGTTGGCGCTATTCTGAGGCATAGCGAGAAGTCCATTTGTAGGTAATACGATGTGGTACCGATTCGACTTTAAACCTGAACAACTCGTTTGTAGTCGGTCTATCGAGATTTCAGGGTATCGATGTGGAACAATTGCTCGGTTCTTAAAACGTGAATGACATAGATCAACTCATGATCGATCCGGTAGAAAACCCTGCAAGGCTGGAAAACCAATTCGCGGTAATTGAGCAACGCAATCTCTTCAACTTTTTTGCCGATCATTGGGTGTGAACTCAGGAGCTCGACTCTATCGAAGACATCTTGTACCAGATTTTTTGCTGCGGTTGCGTTATCGAGTGAGATGTAATCCGCAATTTCATCAAGTTCTTGAAGTGCAGGTTCAGTCCAAATCAGTCGAGCCATCGAGACATGCGTTTCTTCGCATCTTCGTGTGAAACGATTCGGCCCTCCAGAATGGCCTTTTCGCCCCTGGCTATTCCTTCGAGAAGCGTGACTTTTTTCTGAAGTTGCTCGAAATAATCGACATCGACCAAATAGGCGGAGGGTTTACCGTGCTCAGTGATCAGAACAGGCTCTTTTCCCTGCCGAAGTTCTTCCAAGATCTTCGTCGCTTGTCGCTTCAACGTGGTAACCAATTCTGTTTTCATAGTACTACTAAAGTGATACTTTGTTTTGAGAGTCGCAACTGCTTTACTGGTTCTATTCAAACCCACCGGCGAGTCCGGGCTGCATACGCGTCAAATTCGTCGCCGAATTTCTCTCGCAGAATGGTCTCTTCGGGTTTGATCTGCAATGTATTCATCGTCCAGACAAAGAGGGGGAGCAGTGCGAACGAGGAGAGGTGGCCGAGTTCGAACCCCCATGCAACAAGCAGAAACAGGAGACCGACGTACATCGGATTTCGGGTCGTTCGGTAGATTCCGGTGGTAACCAGACGAGCGGATCGGTCGGGCCGGTGCGGATTCACCGTCGTTTTCGCTTTTGCGAATTCGTAGATCCCCAGAACACCAAGAATCCCGCCAATTCCGGCAAGTGGCCACGAAATCCAGACGGTGACTCCCGACAAGAACGTCGCATCGGGGAAAAGCATACCCACTCCCCACATGGCGGCTGCGTGCAGGAGCCAGATCACGACCGGTGGTATTCGAAGTTTAAGGGCGTTCATTCGATTTGGACTTTATCGTTTATGGGAGATTGAACCTTGCGACAACGAGCCTGAGATGGTATGTAATCTTCGGAATGGACACGAAGTCAAGCCGGCCAGAAGTAGAGGATGAGCGGAGTTGCCAGAATCAGGATGATGATGTCCAGTGGCAGTCCCATGCGCCAGTAGTCACTGAATTTGTACCCGCCCGGGCCCATGACCAAGGTGTTGGATTGATGCCCGATAGGCGTCAGAAATGCACTGGAGGCCCCGATGGCGATCGCCATCAGAACGGGGTCGGCAGAAATTCCCAGTTCATTCGCAATAGTGATGCCGACGGGCGCCATAAGGACGACCGTAGCGGCATTGTTTATGATGTCTGTCAGCAGCATCGTAACCATGATGAGGAAGCCGATGGTCATCCAGAGCGGATACTCTGTTCCAAATATGAGTATCTGTTGTGCGACGATATCGGCACCTCCACTGGTTTCAAATGCAACCCCGATCGGAATCATGGCGCCCAATAGAATAATGATGGGCCAGTCGATATGTTCGTAGATGTCTTTTACAGGGAGAATTCCAGTGACGACCATGG
This sequence comes from Bacteroidota bacterium, assembly GCA_051746765.1. Lineage (GTDB taxonomy): Bacteria > Bacteroidota > Rhodothermia > Balneolales > Balneolaceae > JBBEBE01. The sequence continues at coordinate 1,661 of JBNJFK010000024.1, read as the reverse complement.
CAACGACGCCGATGGAGAACGCAACTTGGACGGGCAGAAAGTCCAATAATACAGTTGCAATGACACTTGTAAACAGGACCATGGCGAGGATCAACTGACTCGGTTTGCCGATATTCAGATCTCGTTCGACGAGTGGCAGACATTTTAGCGATCCAATGATGTCATCGATCGACTCGGACCGTCCCTGCAGGAGTAGGACATCTCCCTCCAGAAGTCGAATATTGCGAATCCGTTTACGAATGCGTTGGTCGCTTCTGGCAATGGCCAATAGATTGATTCCGAACCTCTGGAAGTAACTGCCCTGTTTTCCTGCAAGTGGGGATCCTCTCATGATAACCGCTTCTCTCATTTGAATCGAGTCGGAGCCCTCCGCGTCGGTTCGAACCGGCTCGTTCCCGACAAGTTCCACGTTCGTTCGTTCGATGAAATGGTTCAGACTCTCCGTATCGGTTTCAAGGATCAATATGTCTCCAGTATGGAGTCGCTCGCCAGGGGAGGGGGCGTGCATGCGGTGCCCGTCGCGAACCAGGCCAAGCAGATGGATATCCTCATCTTCATGGTCTCTCGAGAGTTCCCGGCAAATGGTGCCGTGAAGTTCGGACTCCTCGGTAATCCGAACTTCCGTAATGTAGTTCTCGATTTCGAATCGGTCATTCTTTGACGAATTTCCCGACCGCTTCGGAAGAAACTTCCATCCCAGCAATGAAATAAACAGAATACCGGCCAGGGCAACGATAGCACCGACAGGTGTGAAGTCGAACATCCCAAACGCTTCGTCAGTGTAATCGGATCGAAAAGTCGCGATGATGATATTCGGAGGTGTACCGATCAGCGTGCTCATGCCTCCCAGAATGGATGCAAAGGAGATGGGCATCAAAATATAGGAGACCGGATACTCGTTCTTTCGTGCCAGCTGAATCGCAACCGGCATCAGGATGGCCAATGCGCCGATGTTGTTCATGAATGCCGATGCTATGGCTGTGACCAGACAGAGGACGGAAATTTGGACGAAGAGATTTTTGCCGACTTTGTTGATGAATTTTGCCAGAAATGCAACGAGTCCGGATTTTTGGAGGGCCCGACTGATCAACAGAACAGCCGCAACCGTGATGACCGCCGGGTGGGAAAATCCCGAAAAAGCCTCCTCTGCCGGCACAATTCCCCAAACGACGAGAAACAGAAGCGCCAGAATGGCGACGACGTCGTATCTCCACGTTCCCCGGATAAAGAGAAACAGGGTGATCAATAGCGTGGAAAATACGACGAGATGATCCATCAGATGATTTTATGGAGGGGGTTGGTGGCAGCGTTTCAGACTATCTTTTAGGGTTTTTACCGCCACGAAACCGAGTTAGCCCAGAATTCGGGTTCGGCGTCCTGAGTCCCGGTGGCTCCGCCAGGGACAATATACATCCAACTATCGTTATCCGATTCGGTTAATGTCCAATTGATGTTCTCCCGGATCGGAATCATGTTTCGGTAGGTGTAGAGGATTTCGGTCCCGTCGGGCGAGAATGTGGGTTGGAGCTGACTGTGATCCTGCCAGTTGTCGTTGCGATGACGGTTCTGCCCGTCCAGATCCATGAGATACATGCGCGACAGAGATGCCGGCGAGCCGTCGGCAAAGAGGATGCCGTCACCCCTCGGGTGCAGTCGGGATC
>JBNJFK010000023.1:12403-18070 GCA_051746765.1 Bacteroidota bacterium | reverse complement strand
AAAACCACTTTTATTCTTGAAATCCATCCATTCGGGACTTCTGAAGCCCTAATTAAAGATCTATTGATACATAACATTATATCAATTTGAAACTCCCCTCACTCACTGGACTCACCCCCCGTCGCAAGACTATTCTACAGGAGTTGAACCTCGATAAAGTGGAGGCACTACTGGAGTATGTACCCTTCCGTTATGTCGATCGCCGGGAGCTTAAATCTGCACGTCAGGCCAGGTCAACCGAAGAACCGGTGACTCTCGTTGGTCGGGCCACCGACATCCGGCTTCAGGGACGGGGCAAGCGGGCCCGACTGGAAGTTCTCTTTACAGATGGAGACGACCCGTTCAAAGCCGTCTGGTTTCGGGGTGTACACTACATCCGAAAACAGATTCAACAAGGGGCTCTCTACACCGTACACGGCACACCCCGGCTCTTCGGAAATACCCTCTCGATCGCGCATCCGGAGCTTCGAAAAATCGAGAGATTGGACGAGAGCCAAAAATCTCTGGGCGTACGGCCTGTCTATCCCGGCAATCAAAAATTGGCAAAGGCGGGAGTTCAAAGTCGTCTGTTGCAATCCTGGGCTGGAGAACTCTTGGACAAATCTCCTCCCCGGGAGTACCTTCCCGAATCGATTCGAACCGAGTTGAATCTCCCGACACTTTCCGAGGCCTACCGGATGGCTCACCTGCCTGACTCACCGGACGAGCCCTTGCAGGGCATTCACCGGCTCAAATTCAACGAGCTTCTCTTTTTCGAGATGGGAATGGCCGAGATCCGGTACCGTGAGTATGAGAAACAACCGGGAGAGCGGTTCGAACGACAAGAGTTCACGGATCGGTTCCTTCAACACCATCTTCCATTCGAACTCACGGATGGACAGGTCTCGGCTCTTCGTGATATTCGACGCGACGTTTCATCCGGGCGCCAGATGCACCGACTGCTTCAGGGAGATGTTGGATCGGGGAAGACGGTCGTTGCCGCCGCCACACTACTCATGGGAATCGAGAACGGGTTTCAGGGTGCCCTATTGGCCCCCACCGAGCTGCTTGCAGAACAGCACGCCGCGACTCTGACCTCACTGTTCGAAGGACTTGACATCGACATTCGGCTTCTGACCGGTTCCCGAAACCGGGCAGCCCGACGCGAGATTCTCGCGTCCCTTTCGGCCGGTCAGTGCAACCTGATCGTGGGGACACATGCATTAATTCAGGATGAAGTACACTTTCAGCAGCTCGGTATTGCCGTCATAGACGAACAGCACCGATTCGGAGTCGAACAGCGAGCAGCGCTCAACAAAAAGGGGCGCTCGCCCCATCTTCTTGTCATGTCGGCAACTCCCATACCCCGGTCATTGGCCCTCTCCATCTATAGTGATCTGGACGTTTCACGAATCCAGGGCTTGCCACCAGGCAGAAAACCGGTACGCACAGCGGTTCGAGGTGACAACCGTCGTTCAGATGTCGAAACATTTCTTGAGAAGAACATGGATGAGAGGGGTCAGATCTATGTCGTTTACCCGCTGATTGAGGAGTCGGAAGCGATGGACTTGAAGGATGCCACACGTGGGTACGAATCGTTGAAGCGTCGCTTCCCTGATAGCCGAATCGGGCTGCTTCACGGACGCATGGATACCGATGAAAAAGAGGCGATCATGAATTCGTTTCGCTCAGGTGAACTGGACATTCTGGTATCGACGACCGTGATCGAAGTCGGTGTCGATGTCCCGAATGCCAATGTCATGATTATTGAACAGGCCGAACGATTCGGCCTCTCTCAACTGCACCAGCTTCGGGGGCGCGTTGGCAGAGGAGATCGTCAAAGCTACTGCATCCTGATGCCCGGATCCGAATTGACGGAATCCGGACGCTTCCGTCTCTCCAAAATGGTTCAAACACAAGACGGGTTCCAAATTGCTGAAGCCGACCTGCAGCTGAGGGGGCCCGGAGATTTTCTGGGGACCCGCCAGAGCGGATTACCCGAATTCCGGCATGCCGATATTGTGGAAGATCGCTCCTTGTTGGAAAAGGCCCGAACGATTGCTCTATCGCTCATGCAGCAGGGGCCCGAATCGCTGGCCAACCAGTATCCACTGCTTTACGAACGATTTCAGTCGTGGTTCAGTGAACGGTTCGATTGGTTTCGGCAGGGCTAGGTTCGGGCTGAACCGATTCTTATCCAAACAGGGTGTAGAGCATCCAACCGCAAAGCCCCATCAGCAATAGACCGAACAGACGCTTTAGAGTAGCCACCGGCAGGCGATGGGAAAACTTTGCGCCGAGCGGCGCCGTCAACAGACTCATGGCAGCCACCGACAGCATCGCCGGCAGATAGATAAACCCCAGACTTCCGGGTGGTAACCCCTCTGCCTGCAAACCACTCATCAAATATCCGGCGGTCCCGGCCAGAGCGATCGGCAAACCGACTCCGGCCGATGTCGCTACTGCCTGATGAATTGACTTCCCTCTCCAGACCAGAAAAGGGACGGTTAAGGATCCCCCCCCGATCGCAACCAGTGAAGAGATAGACCCGATCACCGCACCGGCTCCGGCCAATCCGGTCCGACCCGGAAGTTTTCCGGACGGGGATGGTTGCCCCGAAAAGAAGAGCCGAATGGAGATCCCTCCAATAAACAGAGTGAAAAAAATGGCGAGCCAGGCCGATGAGACAGCACCGGTCCACCAGGCCGTCAGCCACCCGCCGAGTATGACACCCGGTGCCATACTCCAGACCACCGACCAATCGACGGCTCCGAATCGGTGATGTGCCCGCACACTCGACATGGCCGTGACAATGATGGCAGACATGGAGGTGGCCAGGGCCATATGAACCACCCACTCCGACGGGATCCCCTGCCACAGAAAAAGGGAGGTGAGAACCGGGACCATAAGAGCTCCGCCTCCGATTCCGAACAGACCGGCCAGAAAACCGGTCACAACTCCCAACAGGAGCCAGAGCAGGGGAAAAATCCAGAATACATCTTCCATTGACAGGTTCTGTTGTATCCCCGTTTCATCCAGAGATCCATTCGGGGTCGTGTGAAAAACTGATTGTTAGATGAAGAATTGCGAACTTCGAGATGGTATAAAACTTCCCGCACGAATTCCAACGGCTCAACCATGCGTGATCAACCGATGAAAATGATTCCATCCGATCTTCCGGAAAAGATCGATGTCCACCGGGTTTGGAGTGCTCTGAAATGGCATCTGTACACCCCGATGGGGCGGGAAGCGCTCGAGAAGCTCCATCCATCGGCCGATCCGCACCTGGTGGAAAGCCGGAACCGGGAAAGTCGACAACTACTCGAACTGCATCGTGAAGGGGAACGATTGCCCTTCCACCAAGTCGAGGAGATCGAAGGCTGGATTAATCAGTCGCGAATTGAAAATGGACAACTGCCCCGGGAAGCCTTCCTTCAGATTCGGGATCACATCCGGCTTGCACGACAACTCCATTCCAAACTGAACCGTCTTGCCGACCAACTGGATACTCTTGAAACGGCCCGATCCGAACTCACGCCTCTTCAAGAGCTGGAAACGAAGTTGGATCGCACCTTCGGGCCCGAAGGCGACATTCTCGATAGCGCCACTCCGGAACTGAAATCGATTCGATCTTCGCTTCGAAGCCGCCGCCACCAACTACGCAAGAGGACCGAACAGCTCTATCGGGAAGCGATGAAGAGGGGAGCGGCATCGGACGAAGGTCCGACTCTTCGTGGCGGACGGATGGTTCTGCCAATAAAAGCAGAACAGAAGAGATCGATGAACGGGTTCATTCACGATGTGTCGGCCACCGGCCAGACGGTCTACCTGGAACCTGTCGAGGTATTGGAAATCAACAACGATCTGCGTGAACTCGAGCGCAAAGAGGCTCGCGAGTTGGAGAAGATCCTTCAACAACTTACGGCCCTCGTGGGACGGAACCGGTCGGCACTTCTGAACAACCGATGGTGGATCGGACAACTCGATCTTCTGCAGGCCAAATCGGCGCTTGCTCATCAATGGAAAGGAGAGATCCCGAGACGGTCGAATGGCACGAGCTGGAAACTGGCCCAGGTACGACATCCGGCCCTGCTGCTGACCCGAACCGAGAACCGGGAAGAATCAGAAAGTGAGATAGTCCCACTCGATCTGACACTGGAAGAGAAAGAACAGGGACTCTTGTTGTCGGGACCCAATGCCGGAGGGAAGTCGGTTGTTCTCAAAAGTGTGGCGCTCCTGAGTTGGCTTTACCAGTGCGGGATTCCTCTTCCGGTTCATCCCGATACCGAACTACCGATTCTGACCGGAATCTTTCTGGACATGGGGGATGAACAATCTGTCGAGAACGATCTGAGTACCTTCTCTTCCCGCCTGCTCTGGATGCGTCAAACGCTCGAACAGCTGGACGAAGGAGGATTGGTTTTGGTCGATGAAGCGGGCGCTGGTACCGACCCGGACGAAGGAAGTGCCCTCTCCCAAGCGTTCGGCGAAGCGGTCCTCGACTCCGGAGCACGACTTCTCTTATCGACGCACCATGGAGCACTCAAACAGTTTGGCCACCAGCACCCGGGATTGGTCAACTGTGCCATGGAATTTGATCAATCGACACTCGCTCCCACCTACCGGTTTCGGAAAGGAGTTCCCGGAAGCAGCTTTGCATTTCACATTGCCAGACGGATGGAACTTCCGGATCCAATCATCGAACGAGCACGCACCCTCCTCGGCGACCAGAAGGACCGTCTCTCCGACCTCCTTCACTCCCTCGAAGAGACCCTCCAAAAACACCAAACAGAGATTCGGGAAGCAGAGAAGCGTCACAAGTCAGCTGAAGAACAGGAAGCGAACTACCGACAGAAACTTGAAAAGTTGAACAGCCACCGCGACGAAATACTCAGAGAGGCTTTCGAGAAAGCAGACCAGATCTATCGACAAGCCAATCGAAAGGTCGAACGGGCTGTAGAGGAGATCCGACTGAAGGGCACCGAGGCACCCGACACGATCTCCGATGTCCGAAAACGTCTCGATCAACAGAAACGCTCGGTCCAATCGTCGCTGAAGAAACGATCACACCCCCGTCCGCCATCAGACAAAACCGCTCTTGCGGTCGGAGATCCGGTAACGCTTGCCGGCGGGGAGCAGTCCGGGACCATTGAAGAGATCGACGGAACACGCGCCACTATACAGTCCAACGGTCTCACCATCAAGACCGACCTCTCCAAACTGAAGAAGGCCGGCAGGTCCACACGAGCGAAGAGCAGCAACCGGATGGATCGCTTTACCCCCTCTTCCGGTTCAGGATATCGAGTCGAATCGGTCTCTCCGACACTCTCGCTGCGCGGACTTCGAGCGGAGGAAGCCGTTAACCAACTGATGCACCACCTGGATCGGGCGCTAGCCGCAGGCCTGCACCGTGTAGAGATCATTCACGGAAAAGGAACAGGTGTATTGATGGAGCGCGTTCGCAGCTACCTGGACGACCGGCCCGATGTATCCGGCTGGGAAGAGGCTCCCATCGAACAGGGGGGCAGTGGATGCACCATCGCCCGGTTGGATTGAGACCGCTTTACATCCAGTCACCCATTTCCGTGTCGAGCCAGTTCGGTGACGAGGTCGGACACTGAACTCCAGCTTCCACTCGCTTGGTAATCCGGCTCTGTGTCCTCTTTGGCTAGTTTCCAGGCAACTCCC
>JBNJFK010000023.1:0-12393 GCA_051746765.1 Bacteroidota bacterium | reverse complement strand
GGCCGCAATCCGGACGGTACTGGATGATTTCAATTCAGGGAATGCCGTCCAGGTTCGAATCACAGACCCCCTGGAATGGAAGAGAATCGCATCCGGTGGTGTATCGCGAATCTGTTTTCGAAATCCGGACAACTCTTCCCTCTCCAGCGATCGTGGACGTGAAACAACCATCTCTGCACAATCAATTCCGACCTCCTCGAGAAGACCCGGAATCTCTTCCGTCTCCCCGTCTGCAACCGGGTAGAGAACCGGTCCGGAACCGGATATCCGAAGCATAAATTCAATCAGATCGATGGGACGTGAGGCTCCATCCGGACAGACTGCGGGAATTCCGGCTGTCTCCAGAGCTTCCGCAGCCGATCCATGATGAGTCAAATGAACTTTGGACGACATTTGATCCGTCAATCCCGAGGATTCGATCCATCGAAGAAAGTGCGTTGCATTCCGGACTCCTCCGTGAATGACAAACCGGAATCGGTTGAGTTCCGGCAAGATCTCCTTCTCCAATTCGGGGTCGGGATCAAATTCAAAGTGGTCCAACGGCAGGTGCAACACCTCCACTCCCGCATCGTCCATCCGATTTCGGAAAGGTGAGGATTCCAACGTGTCGGCTGTCAAAAGCAGTCGTTTCATGTAAGGATCAAACGTAAGATTCCTGTTCTGCAGTTTTCGAATCGCTTCGATACTGCGTTATGATGTGTCATCAAAAGAGATAACCAATGCCTGCATAGATCCGGAACATCTCGTCCGAGAATCCCAAATCCCCCCTGAAAATAAGGTCGGGATGAAACAGAGTCATGCTCCCTCCCACACCGAATGTCTGATGCAGCCCGTCCGGCAATTCGCCCATCCCTTCTCCCGGTGAAAATACTCGACCTGTATCCATGAATAGTTGGGCCCCCAGTCGAACCTCCCCATCCAGAATGGAGAATAACCAGGTTCGCAGCTCTGCAAGGTGAATGATGGACGCTCGCCCTCGAAAACGGTTCAGCGGATAGCCACGAAGGGCTTCGTCATGGCCGATAGTGGGCATGAGCCAGAAGGGGACTTCTCCCCAGGTCCCCTCATAGGCTACCTTCTGCGCCAGTGTTACACCGAACGGAAGGGACAAATAGTGTCTCAGATCCAACCGAAAGCGCCGAAAGGATTCATCACTAAGTAACCAGGGAGTCGCCAGAGAGAGATCTCCCTCAATCCGAACGCCCCGACGGGGATCCACTTCGTGATCTCTTCCTTCCAGAAGCAGCCCCAAACCGGCTAATTGAATCCAGCTCGACTCACCGGAATCAGGGTATTGATCCTGAAACAGAGTCTCGTTTCCAGTCGAACCCGGCCGATACCATCCGGACTGCAGTATTGCCGTCGCGTCCAATTGTGCCGGTTCTGCCCCACTTCCGATACGCAGAATTGCCCGTCTCCACTGGCCCGACCACTCAACGGCACGATGCAGATAATCATAGTATCCGGACTCGTAGTCCGATGATGAAAAACCGGTTTCGTTCCCGATGCCGAAGTAGGGTTGATACGGAACTCGTTCAAGATTCAGAACTGTCCGAAACCGTGTGGGTCGAATCTCAGTGGCAACACGTTCGTGCTCTGCCTGCAACCCCAATTCGCCCCGTGTCGAGGCAAGCAGTTGGATCAGTTGTCGGTTTCGATAGAGCGTACGCTCTCCGACATACTCGTTTCGCTGCCATAGAGCTCCACCGAAGAGTCCGCTGTCGGACGTATACCCGAGTACGGGAAGAAGAGATCGTTCGACACTTCCCCTGGGCTCCAATTTCTGTTGCCCCCAAGCCGTTGCACACGGAAAGAACAGAAGCAGAAAAAGGAGAAGAAACCGGACCCTCGACCACCTCCTATCTTGTTGGAGCCGTTTATGATCGTTCATTTTTACACACATTGGATCTGAGCACAAAAAGGGTATCTTCCTGTTCTACGTATCATTGGTTTCCAAGATAGAGAACTTCACAGCGAATCGTACGACAAATTGAACGGATGAGTTTCAGACGTCCAGTACATCGTGAACAGCACCGACTTGTCGCCCTCGGGGACAGCCTGGCTCAGGGTTTCAAAAATGGCGGCGTCTTTCGAAGCGACATCAGCTTTCCGGCAATTCTGGCTCGATCCCTGAGTCCGAACCATACCTTCGATGCCCCTTCATTTACCCCCAGAGGGGGGATCCCGATCAATTTGGAACACCTCGTACGAACCATCGAAAAAGAGTTCGGGAATGATTTGCGCAGACGTGACTACCCGCGGATCATGCTCCATCTCTTTCGAACGTTGAGGGACAGCAAGGAATACTGGGAAGACGACGAACACCATCTGGGCCGAGACCGGGTCATTCCTTACCACAATCAGGCTGTTTGGGGGTTTGCGATCAACGACCTCTGGCTGATGAACGACCAGGTCTGCCACGCCTTTCTGACGGAACAACAAGACCGCTATTCCGTCTTCAGCGTTCTTCCGGATCACGCCATGTACATTACCGGCCGTCTGGTCTTGAATCCGGGCTTTCGTGAGGAGAACCTAAAAAGAACCCAACTGAAAAATCTGGAGGAGCTTCATGATCGGGGAGGCGTAGAAAATTTAATTCTCAATGTCGGACACAACAACAGCGTCGGGGCTCTGAGTGCACTAAAAATCAGGTACAGTCAGCCCGGATTCATGGAGAAACTGCACCACGAGCGAACCTGGACTGTCTACCGACCGGAACACTTTCGGCAGGAGTATGAAACGCTCTGCAAACGAGTGGCCAAACTGGGGATCCGCCGCGTCTTCCTTCCGACCATTCCCTACATGACCATCCCTCCCGTTACCCGGGGAATCAATGATCGATCCAATCCCGAACATCAGGGGTATTTTGACTATTACACCCGATTCTGGATCTGGGACGATGAATTTAATCCGGACAAGCATCCACACCTGACAAAGGAAGATGCCATGGAGTTGGATCAACTGGTTGATGAGTACAACTTCATCCTGAAGGATTTGGCAGAGACCTACGACTTCCACCTGGTCCCCGTCAATCGTTACGTTCACGCTGTCGCAAGACGACGGTTGGGGGCCGACGCTGTGCGGCCGTTCCCTGCAGATTTTGTACGCGCACTGAAGGATCGACCGGAAACAGCTCATTTGGTACGAGAAGATGGTCGTGTACAGCTCTCGACCGACTATATCCGAATCGACCGGCAGACACACCAGATCACGCGAGGAGGGATCTTCAGCCTGGACGGGCTTCATCCCACAACCATCGGATACGGACTAATCGCAAACATCTATCGTACAGTCATGCAGAATGCGGGTGTTACCTTCGAAGCCCCGATCGACTGGGATTGGATCATCCGGAATGAAACGCTCGTCACGACCCCTCCGTCCCTGCTGAAAGAGTTGCGGTTCTTGCTTCGTTTCTTCTCGATGGGACGGCAGGAGAAATTCGCATTTCTTGGACAGAACCTTTTACAGCAGCTGCTCGAACGGGTTACTCGGAGCTGAGCCCTTTTTCGCGAGCGTCCAACTGTCGTGCCAACTCCATCCCCTGTTCAATACAATCGGGAACCGAAATTCCGCCTCGTGCATTGCCTGCCAGATGGACCCCCGGATTGCGCTCTTCAACACGATCGATTGCCTCCAAAACAAGATCATACCCGGTGGTATAGTTGGGGATAGCGTGAGGCCAATAGGCGTGGTCGACCATCACCGGATCTGCCCGAACTCCAAGCAGCTCCTGAAACTCGTCCATGACGTCGGCCAGCATGAGATCCGTGGGTTCGGATGCTCGTTCACGATCCCGTACACCTCCGACAAACGTCGTAAGTAGTACATGCCCATCGGGAGCCCGGCCTGGAAAGAGTGTGGAACTGAAAAGAGTTCCAAGTACAGTTCGTTTCTCACTCTTTGGAACCAGAAAGCCAAATCCGTCCAATGGGTGGTCCATATCTTCTATTCGAAACCCCGTGTGCAGAACCGACAGGGGTGGATAGAGAAGCGTGGACGCATGGCCCAGCAAATCTCCTCCACCATCGAGCAGCTGCTCACTCAGATGATAGAACGGGACGTTGAGAATGACTCGATCAAACCTCTCGGATGCGACGCCCCCCGTGATCAACCGCCAACCGGAGCCCTCCCGCTGGACACGTTCGACCGTCTGTCCATAGCGGATGTCGAGTGGTTCGGCCAAACGATCAGGGAGTTGCTGCAACCCGTTTCGAAAGGATAGAAGTCGCGCCGGGATTCGCCCTCTTTTCTGCCGTTCCCTCTTTCCCAGAATCGACCCGAGAATCAGGGATCTCCACTTCTGTTCCATCCCGTACAGAGAAGGAAAAGCATGACGAACCGAGAGAAGATCCGGATCTCCTGCATAGATTCCGGAAACAAATGGATTGATGGCCCGATCCAATACTTCGTTTCCCAATCGGCGCCGAACGAACGAAGAGACCGTTTCGTCAGGATCATTCCCGGACTTTCGGAACGGTTCCAACATCAAATTCCAAGCTGTTTCGGACCCGAACAGAGGGGATCTCCACGCCTCTTTCATCGTTGAAGGCAGAGCGTGAAGATCCTCGTCAAAGAGAATATAGCGACGGGACGCTTCCGAATTGGCTTCCAGAATCTCCTGTTCGAGTTCCAGCTTCTCGAGCAGCTCCAGGACTGACCGGCTTCGAACCTGAAGTGTATTGGGCCCGAACTCTTTGAGCCATCCGCCTTCCTGTTCGGTTCGGATGGATCCTCCCGGTCGTTGGTGACGTTCATAGAGAACCACCGAATGCCCTTCACGCTGAAGGGTCCATGCAGCAACCAAACCGGTAATACCCGCTCCGACAACTCCAACTCTCATACGTTGATCACCAAGATTGAGGTTCAATCGATCTTCCCGTCAAAATAGGAAGTGTTCAGACAACTCGTGGCGAAAGTGAAGGGATTCCTCATCTTTTCGTAGTTTCACCGCATGAATAAACAAACCGTGTCAATCCTGGGTTGCGGGTGGCTTGGATACCCGCTTGCCCGAAGACTGCTCGAACGCGGCTATACCGTAAGGGGATCCCGCCGAGATCCAAACCGGTTGTCCGAGCTCGAGCAGATCGGTATCCAGCCCTTTGCCGTCGATACCGAAAAAGATCTGAATCGTACGACTCTTGACCCTTTCTGGAGTTCAGGCACTCTGCTCATCAACATCCCTCCGGGACGTCGCAGAGGTGATGTCTTGGAACGTCATCCAACCGAAATTGATGCGATTCTGAATCGCGCAGCAGAAGGGGACGTTCAAACAATCCTTTTTGTGAGCTCCACGTCCGTTTTTGATTCCGGAGAGGGAATCAAACGTGAATCGGATCTCTATAGCGGAGAAGCGACCCGATCCAGCGGACAGGCCCTGCGGATCATCGAACAGCGGTTGAAATCCGATCCACGATTCAGTTGGTGCATCGTACGGCCCGGCGGGCTCTATGGTTACGACCGTCATCCTGCTAACTATCTGGCTGGCAAGCGCCAACTTTCCGGTGGGAACCGCCCTGTGAATCTGGTTCACCGGGACGATCTGATTCGGGCTATTGAAGGTCTGCTGGAGGCAGATATCACAGGAGAAGATTTCAATGTGGTATCGGACAAACACCCGACCAGGAAGACGTTCTATCAAGCAATGGCCCGATTGCACAACCTGGATGAACCTCGGTTCAAGGAGGAGAGAGAGAATCAGGGTGGGAAAATCGTCTCCAACGAAAAAATCAAACGATGGCTCGACTTTCGATTTCTCTATCCGGATCCATCGGCACCCGCACCCTGACAAAACGATTAAAAGTAGAAAACAGGCGTCTCAGATGGACGTTTCGGAAGCAGAATCGGCCGGAGAAGCGAGTACATAGAGGGATTGGGCAATCCGATGGGCAATCACCTGTTGGTGCTCCCCGATACGTAACGTAATGGGCCCTTCGAGCGGTTCCTTCTTGAGGACTTCAAGCCCCACTCCGGGAAGCAGACCGATCGTTTCCAGATACCGTAACAGCTCCGGTTCCTGATTGGTCACCCGCCCCAAAATTACCTCCTCTCTGGGTGGAACATCGGCCAGAGATCTTCGTGCCATCTCCGGCATCACACCATCTTTGCTCGGAATTGGATCTCCATGCGGGTCATGTGTCGGATGATCCAGAAGTTCGGCAATTCGCTCCTCGAACTGCTCCGATATATGGTGCTCCAATTTTTCTGCTTCGGCGTGGACTTCATCCCAGGAGTACCCCATCACCTCTGTGAGATAGAGTTCGAGCAACCGGTGATGCCGGACAATCTCGAGCGCAATTTTCCGACCGGTATCCGTCAGTTGAACCCCTCGATAAGACTCATACCTCAGGAGCCCCAGCCCGTCGAGCTTCTTGACCATGTTGGTCACGGACGCAGACGAGATTTGAAGGGCTTCTGCAATTCGGGTTGTCGAAACTCCTGTGCCCGACCCCTCCTCCGTCTCGAGTATGTAGATCGATTTGATGTAATCTTCAACCGCCTGACTCAATACCATAGACTCTGTCGTTGAAATCGGCCTGGAATTACGGTTCAAACTCCTCGAATGATTGGGTTTCGTACGCACCACTCCCAACATAGCGAAGAAGTGAAGTGAAGATATCCTCGGGAAGGTACCCCGGTTGCTGGCCGACCACTTCTCCCTCCGCATTCATGAAATAGGTTGTCGGTACACTCTGATACTTCAGTGCACGAGCAAATTCGGCCTGTGTGAACCTGCGATCCATGAACTGAACCGCATCATCCGATTCGACACTGATTCGAACCGGAAGAAAGTAATCATCGATCGCCTCCTCGACATTCTCATCCGGATAGACCTCCTTCTGCATCCGTTGGCAATAGGGACACCAAGGAGCAAACACATCGATCAAAATCAGTTTTTCTTCGTCTGAAGCACGATCGAGTGCCTCGTCAATCGAAACCCAATTGATCGAATCCTGGGCCGTTACAATCTCTGTTGACAGCAGCGTAAAGAGGAGGACTCCCCAAAACGACACACTGTAGCTGAATCTCTGGAACTGTCTCATGCGCTCAAGATAGCCAAGTTAAAGGAGATAATCTTCATTTCCGGTGGTCACTCCACACCTGCGCCGAGTCTTTTCAGTGCTCGATTCGCTCGTTCTCTCATCTCGCGGGTCTCCTCTCGAATCCCCCCGGTTTCCGATCGTTCGAGAGACTCCCGATAGAGCTCGCGTGCCCGAAAAAACTCTCCGTTCTGTTCGACAGACTGGGCCACTTCAAGGAGTGCCTGAATCAGAATTCGTTGATAAAATTCATTTTCGGGATACGAACTCGCAAGATTCCGGAAGAGTGACAGAGACTCCGCCGGACGATCTTCGTATCGAAGCAGAATCAACCCTGTAAAATAGGTCGCCTCTGCACGGACAAAGAGTGCATCCCGACTGGCAGAGGCCAAAAGCTCCAAACCCTGTTTACGATCGCCCTCCGGCATCGCCCAACGGAAGGGTCGGAGGGCAACATAGCGATCCGGAAGCCAGGAAGAATAGTAGAGTGTCAATCCGCGAGCGAGTTGGTGATCTGCCAGTCCCGGAAGTCGTTCCTCCAACGCTTCCGAGGCACGCTGTGCATCTCTGGCTACCAGGATACTGCGAACCCAGCGTCCTCGATTGGCATGCAGCCGAGCCAACAGCCCGTTTGACAAGGCACGGACAAACCAACCATCGGGAGAGTCGGGGCGTCTATTCGTCCAATCGATTCCCTGCTGATCGGACTTTTTCAACTGCTCGACAAGTGAATCGTCCAATGCGTCATGTTCCAGGTCCTCAAGTACACGCCACCAGAGGACCATTGCGCTCCAGAGGTCCCAGACCGGATGGTTCGGACATCGGTTCATCCAAGCCTCCAATTGCTCGGCTCCGGCATCCGGTTGTCGGTTGTAGAGTGAATCGATTGCGGGACGAGCATCTTCCTGAAACGCCGGATTATCGAGAAGTGGCGAATCCGGACAGTCGGCTGCTGCCGGTTCGAACCGAAACGTGAGAACCAGTACCAGAATCAGTATACAACCGGACGTATTCATCCAACCCTCAGAGAAGTGTGTCGACCAGCCAACTTCCGGTCTGGTCCATCAACTCTTCAAACGGCTCCGGATAGGAGACCTCCTCGAACGGGTGAGAGGCTCCAAAGGTGTGACCCGTATCCGGAATCAAATGCAGCTCTTTTTCAGTCGAGGGGCAGGCTCGATAGAGCTCCCTGGAATCGGTCCAGGGAACCGCCTCGTCCTCCTTTCCGGCAATAAACAGAGAAGGCAGGTAAAGGTCTCTCACCCGACGAATGGCCATCAATCGATCGGCGTTGGTCAATGCGTCATCGTACACCTTCCGGCTTAACTTCATCTCCTGGCCTGTACGACCGTTCAAAATGACCGTCCATCCACGCGTTTCCCAATCTTCCTTCATCTTCTCGCTCCAGCGCCGATTGTAATCGGCAACGGCCGACCACGTCACCAAGCTTTGAATCTCATCATATTCGGCAGCGGCGGCGACAGCCGTGTGTCCGCCCCTGGAGTGCCCGATAACCGCCATGATATCGCTATTCAATCGAGCTCTGGAAGAGGCAATCGCACCCGTCCGTATGGCATCGATCACCCGACCGGTATCCTCAAGATCCTGACTCAGTGTCGATTTTTCGAACAGATCCAGACGATCCAGTTCCAAAGGATCCTCACCAATCCCGTTGAGTGAAAAATTGAATGCCAAGACAGCAAGACCGTTGGCCGCCAGATCTTCACAGGCCGACGGAAACGGTCCCCAATCTTTGAATCCCTTAAATCCGTGCAAAAAGAGAACGACCGGGAGTACAGACCTCGTGGTATTTGCCGGCAGATAAAGATCGTACCGAATAGGATCTCCCTGAGTGGAGTCGATTGCGCCCGTCTGCTTGTGGACCGATACGGTCATTCCTTCTCCCGCTCTTCGTGCAGCGGTTCCAGTTTAACCGATTTCCGAAGTTGGTTCACCTCCGGACGTTTCAGATGACGCCACCGGTCCATGTTGACCCCCTCCAGTGTGAGTCCAGAATATCGTACCCGCTTAAGGCGGGAGACGTCTGCACCATAGTGGTTCACAATTCGCCGTACCAGGTGGTTTCTTCCTTCGTGAATCGAGATCTCGATCAGTGACGGGTCTGTCATGGATCGACGCACCTTTAAAGGCGTCACCGGGCCATCCTCCAGTTCAATCCCTTGGGCCAACTCCTGCAGTTGACCATCTCCCAGGGGAGGGTCGGTCTCTACTTCATATACCTTCTTCACCTTGTACGAGGGGTGCATCAGCCGATGAGCGAGATCTCCGTCATTGGTCAGCAAGAGCAGACCCGTGGTATCCCGATCCAGTCGTCCGACCGGATAGACTCGTGCGCCGGTCGCCTTTTCGATAGCGTCCATCACCGTATACCGCCCCTTCTCGTCATCGGTGGTACTGATCGTATCTTTCGACTTGTGAAGCAGCAAATAGACAAATGGCTCCAGTCGAATTCGCTGACCCCGAACCTCGACCCGGTCGTCGGCCCGAACCTTGACTCCGTGTTCGGTAATCACCTCTCCGTTGACCTTTACTTCCCCCCGTTCGATCCATTCGTCGGCATCGCGACGAGAGCAGAAGCCACCATGGGCTATAAACTTGTTGAGTCGAATTTCTTCCCGCAAGTGAGGTTCCTGAGACGGACCGGACGGCTTCGCTCGTTGTGGTGATCGGCCGCGTGGGGGACGACGGTCCCGACCGGACGGTCCGTCATCGTCGTTCCCGCGTCGTCGGTCCCTGTCAGAGTTGCTGCTCCGGCGTCGGTCACCCCCTCGATTGGAACGGGCCCCGCGATCCGATCCCGAACCCTTACGACTGGAAGATGTTCGGTCTCCTCCCCGACCCGGTCCCGAACGCTTGCGACTTGCCGATGATCGATCTCCACCACGATTTGACCGGTCTCCTCCACGACCTCGGTCTGCCGAACGACCACGCTCTCCACCGGATGAATCCCTGTCAGACGTCCGTCCCCCGGTCGGTTTTCGACGATCCCCGCCCCGACCTGCCGGACTCCCCGGACGTCCCGTCTTCTCCGGTCTCTTTTGGCCCGCCGGACGATCCATCGCCCCTCTCTCCGGACGGGGCTTCTTCTCCCCCGTCGTCGGAGTGGAGCTTGTGCGAATCTTCCGACCCGACGCGTCCCGGGGTGTTTTCGAGCCCATCATCGATGGCGGAACCGGTCGGTGGCGACGCTCCGGTCGCGGGTTTTTTGGTCGCTCCTGTTTCGTCTTCTTTTCCTTCCCGGTTGTCTCTGTCTCGTTCGTCGATTTCTCCTTGCTCTCCATCACTCTCGGTTCTCCTCTTTAAAAATAGATTCATCCACTGTTCAGCACCCTCTTCATCCAACTCCATCTGACGCTCCATCAACAGCTTTCGATGGTCCGCCATATCGTCATCCTTCAATATTTCGTCTATCTCGCGCGGCCGGGGAAGCTCCTCCACATGGTTGATTCCGAAATGTTGAAGAAATTGATCGGTTGTGCGATAGAGCAGTGGTTTTCCCGGTGAATCGGCACGGCCGGACACCTTGATCAACTCCTTCTCCATCAACTGCCGTACAATATATCCCGAATCGACTCCCCGGATCTGATCGATCTCCGGTTTTGTAACCGGCTGTCGATAAGCAACAATGGCAAGAGCTTCGATGGCCGATTGGGAAAGTCGCCTGTAGGCGTTCTCGTGCTGGAATATGCTGAGCCAACGATGATAGCGGCGACGGGTTGCAAAAGAGAATCCACCTCCGACTTTCACAATCCGAAACGAGAGACCGGTCTCTTCGTACCGCTGGTTCAACTGCTCGATCATCCGCTCTACCATCGAACTCTCCAGGGAGAGCGCTTCATCTCCTTCGGTCAGGATCGCCAGAAGGTGATCGGCCGGGATCGGATCCGGTGACGCAAAGATCAGCGCCTCTACTACCGAGGAGAGGCGTGTGCCATCTACAAATTGATAATCCATCATAGTCAATGATCCCGATTCACAGCTCGCCGGCTCGCTCCCCCACACATCCAGACCGGGAAGGGAACCTTCCACAGTATACGAAAAAGCGAAGAGAAGCCGGCAATATCCTATTCAATCGCATCGACATCAATTTGAATCTGAACCCGTCCGGCACCCTCCGGTTTCTCTCGTTCATACCGCTCCATGATGGAGGTCAAGACCTCCTCGATTGCCCGATCGTCCCGTGCCGGATGAAGCTTGAGAGTCACCTCCCAGTTCCACCGCCCGTTTACCTGCTCGATGACCGAAGGCGAAGGTCCCAAAACGGCCCCTTCACGCGTTTCGGTCCGTGCTGTGCGTGCAACGGACGCGGCCACTCCCTGCGCCAAACGCTCCTCTTGATCCCGGATATGGAAGACCACCATCCGACTCCAGGGCGGGTAGGCCAACGCCTCTCTTTCAGACAACTCGGCCGATGCAAACCCTTTGTAGTCATGACGCTCTGCAAACCGAACCGATCGATGATCCGGCTTCCACGTCTGAACATAGACGGTGCCCGGCTTTTTTGCTCTGCCTGCCCTGCCTGCAACCTGACTCAAGAGCTGAAACATTCGTTCACCGGCACGCCAGGAGGGAAATGCCAGTTCGGTTTCGGCCTGAAGCACCCCGACCACAGTAACGTTGGGGAAATCGAGCCCCTTCGCAACCAACTGAGTCCCGATGAGAATGTCTGCATCTCCCCGCAAAAACTGTTCATAGAGTTTCTGATGTGCATGTCGGCCACTGGTTGTGTCCCGGTCCATACGGAGCAACGTTCGATTCGGAAAGAGCCGGGCGATCTCCTCTTCGATCTGTTGGGTTCCGCTTCCCATCGGTATCAGATTACTGCTTCCGCACGATTCACACACCCGGTCCCTCGGGCGGGAATATCCGGTGTAGTGACAACGGAGAAGCTCCTGCTTTCGATGATACGTAAGACTGACCGATGACCCCGGGCTCTGCGGGATGTGCCCACAATCCGTACAGATCAGATAAGAGGCAAACCCCCGTCGATTGTAGAGAAGAATCACCTGTTCACCCTCCTCGAGTGCCCTCTCGATCGCCTCTGCCAACTCGACGGTGAGTGGACCACGCATGGCACTCCGATATTGTTTCAGATCCAATACCCGAACCTCCGGCATTTCACCAAACGGTCGGTCGGGTAGCTCCAGAAGCGTGTGCTTTCCGCGAAGAGCCGCATGATAGGACCCGAGCGCCGGGGTTGCCGACCCGAGAAGCACCACGCCTCCCGTCTGCCAGGCGCGCATGATTGCTACATCCCGGGCGTGATAGCGGGGCGCAGGATCGATCTGCTTGTACGACCCGTCATGCTCCTCGTCCACAATGATCAAACCGGGAG
>JBNJFK010000022.1:0-18311 GCA_051746765.1 Bacteroidota bacterium | reverse complement strand
GTTCACGGGAAGAGGACGAGCCGGCCGGAGATCAGAAGAATCTGTCCGCCGGCGAGGAGCGGATCGCCTACGATCTGAAAATCTCGGCGCTGGAGGGAGCCAACATGGAGGCGCTCAAGAAACGGATGAAACAGCGGGCACTCGAGAGCCGGGAGTATGACAGCTCCAAGATGCTGGTCACTTCTTCCCGCCACCGGGATGCGCTTCAGAAGGCGCAGAAGAGTGTACAGCAAGCGATCCACGGGCTGCAGACCGGCATGACGGGAGATCTTCTCTCCATCGATCTCCGCGCCGCCCTGCGTGAGCTGGGGACCATTACCGGTGAAATTACCACCGAGGATCTGCTCGACTCCATCTTTTCGCGGTTTTGTATCGGTAAGTGAACGGACCCTTCTTCTATTTGACGGACAAAACGGAAACTTGTTCAAATCTAAAGACTCGTTTCAACTTGACCGGATGGGATGAATATCGACTTTGAACCCGGGCTTGCATCTCGTTCTTGAAACGTGCTATTTGCTGTAGCTGGTTGGCTCGTACGACACTTCCGTAATCCCGACTTCATGTTTCGCTACACTCTCGCACTTTTTGTCTCGATTCTCCTCTCGTTTCACGTGCCCTTTGAGGCTCAGGCTCAATCCGATCCACCCAACGTTATCGTCCTCTTTACCGATGATCAGGGCACGCTCGATACCGGCGCCTACGGGGCGACAGATCTGCAGACACCGGCCATGGACAAGCTGAGTGAGACGGGCGTCAGTTTCACGCAGTTTTACGCCGCCTCTCCGGTCTGCTCTCCGTCCCGCGCCGCCCTGCTCACCGGACGCGATCCGAACCGGACCGGCCTTGGTGCCAACGCCCCCTCCCAACCGGGTCCAGGAGGGCTGCCTGCAGAGGAGATCACCATGGCCGAGATTTTTCGGGATGCGGGCTATGCGACTGCGCATATCGGAAAGTGGCACTTGGGGTACTCGTCGGGACAGCTGCCCAATGACCAGGGATTTGACTATTCATTCGGCCATATGGGAGGTGTAATCGACAACTACTCCCACTTCTACTACTGGGGCGGGCCGAACCAGCACGATCTCTGGAGAAACGGTGAACGGGTCTACCACGATGGAGAATATTTTCCGGATTTGATGGTACAGGAAGCGACCGAATTCATGGAAGAGAACCGGGAAGAGCCGTTCTTTCTCTACTACGCCATCAACATGCCACACTACCCTTACCAGGGAGATGTCGAGTGGCTCGAGTATTACCAAGACCAGGGTCTTCCCTATCCCCGTGACCTTTATGCAGCGTTTCTCTCCACAATGGACGAGCGAATCGGGCAGATCATTCGCGCTCTCGAAGAACTTGGATTGCGGGAGGAGACGTTGATTGTTTTTCAGGCCGATCACGGTCACTCGACCGAAGCGCGTGCCCACTACGGAGGTGGATATGCCGGGGAGTATCGGGGTGCCAAGTTCAGCCTGTTCGAGGGAGGAATTCGGATTCCGGCAATGGTCTCCATGCCGGGTACGGTTCCGCAGGGGGAGTGGCGGGATCAGATGGCTCATGGAACGGACTGGCTTCCAACTATAGCCTCGTTTGCAGGAATCGAACTGCCGGACCGGCGACTCGATGGCAAGAATCTGCGGGAGGTGATTCTTTCCGATGCCTCCTCGCCTCACGAGGAGCTTTTCTGGAAATTTCGGGAGCAGTGGGCTGTTCGAAAGGGGGAGTGGAAGTTGATTGGAAATCCGTGGGATACGACAGAGCGCGGGGACGCTCCACGTGGAGATGGGCGGTTTCTTGCCAACATGCGATTGGATCCGACCGAACAGACCGACTATCGCGAGAGTCATCCGGAGATCGAAGCCGAGCTGGAACAGCTCTACGAGGAGTGGCTCGAGGGTCTCGAGGTTGAATCGGAGTGATGTACATTGAATGGACATGAACCCGTCCCCCTGCCACCCGCAATGGAGAGGCGACAGGGGTCGGGCTCGTTCGGCTATCCACCGTGACGGTAGATATTCCCTCTGGGTGCACCCACTTGGGATGCGTGATTCAGCAACTCGAAGCCGAAACCAAGGGTTCGGAAGAAGTCCCGGGAGAGCGGACTTCCGCCTCCGATTTCGAGGAGTTCCTCTCCGTGGATCGGAGTGAACATCTGTTCGGACTCTCTCTTCATGATGGTGTACCTCTGTCAGGTTATGGTTTGTATGTGTTGATGACTCTTCTCACGATCGCCGGGTTCGTTTGACCCAGAGGTCGTAGAAGTACGTGCCTGCGAGCAGTAGGCTCAGGATAAGGAGCACCTGCCCGAGGCCGAGGTTCGTCTCTCCGGAATGCCGGATATTGTAGAGGGCGATGAGGGTGATACCCATGACTCCACCCCCCAGGGATCGCAGCATCCGTCGACGCGTTGGCACTCGGGGTCCGGGTCTCACCAAGAGACCGTTTGTCCCTGCTCGCGCCCCTGGTTGAAGGCGTCAACGTGCCCTCCCCAGTCGTTGTAGGCTTCGACTCCGATATGGAAGATGAAGCTGGAGAAAATGCTGCGAAAGATTCCTCCATGGAATTGGTAGAGTTCGTCTCCTTCAATCGGAGTCATTCCGGAATCGGGTTCGTGATTCATGATGGCCTCTTTTGGGTTGTCAGGTTGTGGGTTGACTCTTCCGGACTCATCCACACCGTCTTTTTGACCGGCTACTTCTATGAGCGGGAATGAGGCAAAGACTTACACAAAAGATTACATTGATTGAGAAACACTGGATATATTGTATTCAACGAACCGTCCGCGACAGTGATCAGGGAATGGAAGCGGACAAGAAGTAAAATCAAGAGAGGGAGAAGACCCATGACGATCGTCATAGCAGACAAGTTGCCGGAAGAGAGTTTGAACCTGTTTCGCGAATTCGCCGACAAGGTGATTTTCGAACCAGAGCGTTCACCGGAGGAGCTGGACAACGGACTGGAGAAAGCATCCATTCTGGTGGTTCGGTCCACCACCGTGAGTCGAAAATGCATTGAAAACAGCCCGAAGTTGACGCTGATTATCCGTGCCGGTGCCGGTGTAAACAACATTGACATGAAGGCGGCCAGTGAACGGGGAATCTATGTAGCCAACTGTCCGGGAAAGAATGCGATCGCCGTGGCCGAGCTCACTATGGGCTTGATCATCTCGTTGGATCGGTTCATCCCGGATGCTGTCCGGGAAGCGCGTGAGGGTAAATGGAACAAAGGTGCGTACTCCAAAGCGGATGGTCTCTACGGTCAGACGCTCGGTATCGTGGGGCTGGGTCCCATCGGACAGGAAGTGGCTTCCCGTGCAAAGGCGTTCGGAATGGATGTGGTCGCGTGGTCCCGTTCGCTAACAAAGGAACAGGCGGGAGCACTTGGCATTCGTCCTGCTACCACACCGGAAGAGGTCGCGGCCGAAGCGGATGTCCTTACATTGCACGTTGCACTCGCACCGGAAACCGAAGGGCTGGTTTCAACGTTGTTTCTGAAAAAAATGAAACCGGGAGCTCTTCTGGTGAATACGTCTCGTGCAGAAGTGGTCGACGAGGAGGCACTCGCGGAGTCGTGCCGTGACGGTCGGGTTCGGGCTGCCCTCGATGTCCTTCAGGACGAACCTTCCGGGAAGGAAGGAGAGCTCTCCAGTCCTCTAAAGGATGTGCCAGGAATCTACATCACACACCACATCGGAGCCAGTACGCGCCAGGCACAAATGGCTGTCGCAGCCGAGGCGGCACGTGTGGCCCGGGAGTTTGTGAGAGAGGGTCGGGTCGAAAACTGGATCAACCGCTGTGACGAAAGCGACTCTCCGTGGAAGCTGGTGGTTCGCCACTATGACCGGCCCGGAGTGATTGCCAATGTCATGACCGAGCTCAAGCAGGACGGGATCAATGCCCAAGAGGTTCATAACGTTATTTTCGAAGGGAAAAAGACGGCCTGCTGCACCATTCAGCTCGCCAGTGAGCCGTCCGGACAAATTCTCTACCGGATTCGCGGTAGAAAGGATGAAGTCATCAGTGCAGACTTGATCGAATCCGACGATTGATACGCTTCGGAATAGAAAACGGGCCGAACCGGTTCCGGTTCAGCCCGAGGGACACATGTTCATATCGTCGGTGTAGTCACGGCCGTATAAACTGAATGAGTCGTTCTCCTTCGTACCGGTTCCACTTGTCCCGGGATCGGACCTGAATGGTCCGCACACCCTCTTCGATCCCTCCCGGGAGTGTGGCTCTCCAGAGATGGGGTGTCTCCTGTGCCGGCCCGGCGACCCGCCAGGAAGGATTTTCGACGGCGATTTCCTTTTCCCGCATCGCTTCATAGGTTGGGTCCAGTCCGTCAAATCGAATCATCGGCTGCCAGGGACCATGATCGATGCGGTACTCGACTTGGGCATCCGGGAGTGCGTTGTAGATATTGGCGTAGAGGACCGTCTCTTCCGGTTGAGATAGATCGACGACATCGGGGGCAGAGAGGTGCATCTGATGACCCGAGTCTCTGCGGGCTGCTTTGTAGGTGAGGGACCATTCATTACCGTCAATGTTCAGAAATCCATATCCGGTCGGGGTTCCGTCCCGCATGGTGGAGTGCGGTATTCCGTATTCGTCGGGAGCTCCGGTCCACCAGGCGCCACAGCTGGTTCCCATACTCACCATGTGGTGGGGCTCGTCTCCCGGCCAGCCATCGTTTTTATCGATCATCCGGTGAAAATGGCGATGGGTATGGGCTGCGAAGGTGGTCGACCGGGGATGGCTCGCCAGAAGCTCAAAGACACGTTTTTTCTCCTCTTCCGAGAGCCAGGGTGTGGAATCGACCAACGGGATGTGCATCATGAAAAAGACCTGTTCATCGTCGGGGATCTCTGCCAGGAAATTTTCGAGGAATTCGAATTGTTTTTCACCCAGACCGGTGCGGTAGGTGCGTTGATCCTCTTCCTCAACGATGCGCACGTTGTCAATGGCGACAAAGTGAGCGGGTCCCCAGCTCCAGGCATACCAGGAGGGTCCGTAGGTGCGGAGGTAGGCTCCCCGTGCATCCCAGTTTCTCCCTGTGGAATAGTCGATATCGTGATTGCCGATGATGTGGCGCCAGGGAAGTCCGATTTGAGCGATCGTTTTGTTGAGGGGATCAAACAGATTCAGGTCGTCGAAGACGAGATCTCCGAGGGTGACACCAAAAGCAGCCTGGACACCGATCAGCTCCTGAACAGAATCGTTTTTCAGAAAATGGATCTCCTCCAGGGTGCGTGGTTGGGTGTCGCCGAAGATAAGCGCCCGGTAGTTCTCTGGCTCTTCGTGCGGAACCAACGGGAAGTGAACGGGTTTGTTCGGAATGCCGGTTGCCTGCAGGCCGGGGTAGTCGTCACCGGAGGCGTTGTCACTACTGACGACCCTGTAGAATCGGGGGATGTTGAGCTCATCAACCGGCGTCATCCAGTCGCGCGGTTTGATGACAAAGATCGTGCTCTCGTCGCGTAGTGGCAGCTCGTACGCTCCGGATGCGTTGGTTCGCGCAATCTCGATGCCGTTGGAGACGAGGACATCGCTTACACCCGGCTCTCCATCGTCAAAGGTTCCATTCCGGTTCTGGTCGTGGTAGACGGTTCCTTGAATGGTTTCCGGTGATTGGGCGGCAAGTCGGCTCTGGGTGCAGCCGGTGAGCAGGATGAGCGTAACGAGAAGAAGGTGTAGTCGTTTCATGGAGTCGGGGTCAGTTGTCCGTTTGCAGTGACGGGATCAAGGGGATCCAATCCGGTACCGGTTCTCTCCAATGTAGATGCGGTGTCGGATGGCCTCATGATAGGTGGGTTTGAGCCGTTTCGCAACGCCGGAAGATGAAGCTTTCGTTATGAAAGGCGTCGGATGGATTTTCGATTCTCGGTGGAACTGCTATCTTGTGTCGGTACTGTCTGGATGGCTTCTGTACGGGTACAAACGATGATTCGCTATACTATAAACTCCATGATCGGCTTGCCATGATGAACCCTTCGCGTAAACAGTTTTTGCACTCCGGCCTCGGCCTCACGGCTGCATCGGCTCTACCCTCCATTTTCACCCGGCGTGAAAAATCGACGCGGGAACGACTTCGGGAAGCCCGAAGAGAGATGGATAGAGAATGGATCGGTAAAAGTCGGAAAGATCTGCCGACACCGAGTCTGATTCTGGATCTGGAAGGATTCGAGCACAATCTGAACAAGATGGCTCGGCATGCCCGGGAGAATGGTGTAGATCTCCGGCCGCATGCAAAAATGCACAAATCACCTCAAGTTGCCCGTAAACTGATGGAGGCTGGTGCGATCGGCGCCTGCGCGGCCACGATCAATGAAGCCGAGATGCTGGCGGACGCTGGTATCGACGGAATTTTGATTACCGGAGAGTTGGTGGGTTCGAACAAACTTCGTCGACTTGTCGAACTGGTTCGGCGTGCACCCGATACGATGGCGGTGGTAGATCATGTAAGCCATGCCGACGAGTTGAGTCGGGCGGCCGATTCGGCGGGGGTAACGTTCCAGTTGATGATGGATGTGGATCCTGTCGGTCGGAGAACGGGGGTTCAACCAGGCGAACCTGCACTACAGTTGGCTCGTTACGTTCAGACCCGCCCGGGACTGAACCTTCGCGGCGTTCACTCCTACTCCGGCGCGTCTTCCCACGTGCGTGGCTTTGAAGAGCGAAAAGCGCACTCACAGGAGGTGATGGAAGCTCCGATTCAGACCTACAACACGCTCCGGGACGAAGGAATGGAGTTGGAAATCTTCTCGGGTGGAAGTACCGGGACCTACAATATCGATACAGAGATCGACGGGTTTACCGAACTTCAGGTTGGCTCGTATCTCTTCATGGATATCGATTATAAAATCATCGGCGGACAGTCCGGCCCGGTCTATGACGACTTTCACCAGGCGCTGCGTGTATTGGGAACGGTGGTTAGTAAAAATCATGACGATCGCGCCACCATCGATGCCGGTATCAAGTCGTTTGCAGCGGATCGCTCTTTCGGACCGGAATTGGTGGGTGTGGATGGTGTCAATTACGGTTTTGGAGGAGACGAACACGGGATCTTGAGTTTTGATGATCCATCACGACAAATTCGTCGCGGAGACAAGATCGAGCTCTATGTTCCGCATTGCGATCCGAATGTAAATCTGTACAGCCGTCTTTTTGCCATGCGGGGAGATACCGTGGAAGATGTCTGGGAAATTGCCGGCAAGCACCTCTGATCGATTGAGGAGTTGTAGTTGCCGGGCGGGTGATCCCCCGGAGTTGTCTAGGAAAGGGTATAAAAAAAGCGGCTCGGGGAGACCCCGGCCGCTTTTTTGTGAAGGTGTGCTGGATCAGGTCGCCAGCGGCGGTCCGTCCGGAACCATGATCGGTTCCCGATCGCCATCTTCGTGCTCGTGCCTGGAGGCAACATAGCTTGCGTTGAGATACTCACCCATGAAGAGCCGACCGGAGAATTGGTCTCCATTCAGCTCGCCGATGAAGTAGTTCGGGACGTTGTCTCCCGGCTTGCGCTCGACGCTTACGAGTTTGATCTCGTTTCCTTCGATTGTTCCAGCGATGTCACGGGTGGTAAAGTCACCTTTGTGTGACCCGTAGACCCAATTTCCATCCTGCTTCTCAAGGGTAATGGTATGATTGCTCTCACTCAGGAAGTAGGAGACATCCACATTCCATCGTCCTGTCAGATCCGCATCGGGACGACGCATCGGCTGTTTGGCCTGACGTTGTTCGGAGAGAACTTCGTAGAGTCGGTTTTTGACGATCTCGTCTTCGCCCGGCTGCATTTGACCGGAGGTGATGGAGATAGACGTTTCATTCCCGTCGGCGCCTCGGCCTGCAAGTGCAATTCGCGGTTCGCTTCGACCAACGATCTCCGCAACTTCGTCTCCCGTGATGTGGAGTTGGTTCGGGTTCCACGTGACATTCAATCGCGGTGTTTTGTTGCCGAGTCCTTCCGGTTCGGATATTTCATAGCTCACACCGTCAATGGATTCGAGATGCTGTCCGATGTTGTTGAGCCATCCGAGCCAGCGTTGCCACTCGGCATCGTGATCCCGCATGACCCACGCCTCGACAGCGGCCATGCCGCCAATCATCTCTTCCCGGCCCACTTTGTTGTCCCGGCCCGGTCCGTGGTGTGGAGAGCTCGCCTGCCACGCGGCCATGACGATATCTTTTCGTCCGAGAATGACACCGGCGCACTGAGGCCCGTTCATCGCTTTTCCACCACTGTAAGCGACAACGTCGGCACCCGCTTCCAGGTGGACGTTCGGAATGGTCAAGTTTTCTGCAGCCGCATCTACCAGAATCGGAATGCCATGCTTTTTGGCGACGGGGGCTACACTTTCGGTCCGAAGTTCGTCACTCTGCCAGGACATGATACAGATGAGCGCTGTTTTCGGACTGATGGCACTTTCGAGCTCTTCGAGTGTGTCTACGTTGATGATCTCCACACCGATGTTTCGAATCGCGTGATCATAGGCATTTCTGGATCGACGAGGCATGATGACCTGAGTCTTCTCGAATCCGGTCAGGTCCGGAATGCGGACCAATTTTTCCGGGTTTCCTCCGGTGACACATCCGGCGGTCACATGTTTCAGGGCCGCAGCACATCCGGCAGAGATCGTGCCGTATTCGGCTCCAGTCAGTTCGGCAAGTCGCTCGCCGATTCCGAATGCCAACTCGTCATACTGGACGAAGTTGTTGGATGCACGTCGCATCGATTGTTTGACATGATCGTGCTCGATGGAGCCACCGATAATGGTGAACGTCCCCCGGCAGTTGATAATGGGCTCCACTCCGAGCGAGCGGAAAATGTTTTCGTCGTCTTGTTTCTCCCGGTTTTTCAGGGTCGCGGCAAGCGAGTCCTGGACCGGTGTTTTTCGATCGTTTGCGGCCATCTGTCCGACCATTAACCCGCCTACGGGTAGAGTGGAGAGCAGTTGAAGCGCTTTTCTTCTGGTGAGCATAATATTCCAATGATTTTGGTTCGTACTGTCAGACATCTGCCGGGATACAAGGTGAGGGCAGAGATCCTGCGTGGTCCGGTTTGTCCTTCAAGCAACCACTTGATTTCAGGGTAGCAATCTATCGTATTATCTGCAAAAGATCAGCCATCGAGTTCAGAAAAAGCCCTATCGTTTATCAAATGCGGGATGAACCCGAAGAGACAAGAGTGTCGAGATGAGTGAGGTAATGGCTCCGGCTGCGAGGACCCATTCGAACGGAATCTGCCAGTCAAGGAGGGCGCCAAGAAGTACGGGACTCAGAGCGGCGCCCAAAACCATCAAGGCCGAGAAGAGACTTCGAACAGTTCCTATGATTGTGGTGCCAAAGAGTTCGGCCCAGAGTGCAGATGCGATGTTGCTTCCAACCCCCATCGTCAATCCGAACAGCCCCATGTAGAGAAAGGCGACCCAGTCGGGGGTGTAGAAGATCGGGACAGTTAGTCCCGCGATCATGGGAAGAAGAAAAAACGGGAAGAGTCCCTGTGCAGAAAACCGGTCGATGAGCGGCCCGATGAGCAGGGAGCCGACGACCCGAAAGACTGCGAATGCGACAAACGCCGTTGCAATCAGTCCGGCAGTCCATCCCAGTTCATCGGCAATACTGACTTGATAGAGAAAGAGGCCTGTAGCCCAAAACGGAGGCATGAGAACTGCCGGCAAGAGAAACCAGATGCGTCGATCACTCAGAATAATCCCGTAACTTTTCCGTGCGCTTTCGGGGGCATCGTCACGGGTACCGGGTTTGGCCTTTCCCGCTTCGTGACGTCCGGCCAGCATCCAGATCATCGGAATGAACAGTACCAGAATCAGTGCAGCAATGCCTCCCCAGACGGTACGCCAGTGGAGCCACGTTAGCAAAGCGGCGATCAGTGTGGGCAAGAACGCTTCACCGAGCGGGTATCCCAGGCTGGAGATGCTCAACGCTTTGCCACGGCGATCATCGTAGAAACGAGCCATCGCTGTTTCGGCTGTGTGACCACTGAGACCTTGTCCGGTGAGTCGAAGCAGGTAGATGGCGACGAAGAAGAGTGGAAGGTGCCAGGAGAGTGCGATGAGCAGGGATGCCGTGGCCAGTCCACCGGCAACGGCCAGACTGAACCATCGAAGTGGAACGCGATCAATCAACTGACCGATCCAGGGGAGGGTTCCGGCGCTGATCAGTGTAGCGGTAGAGTAAATTCCGCCGAATCCAGCGTTGGAGAGATCAAAATCAGTTAAAAAATAGGGAACGAATAGAGAAACCAGAAATGTCTGACCAAAACTGGATAAAAAGGTAAAGGAAATACCGAAGGTAAGGAATCGTCGTTCGGTCCGGAGGAATGTCAGATAGTCCATGCAGTGTGATCGGATCATTCAATGTCGATCCTGCAAAGGTACAAATTTTGTCCGTCCCAGTCAGGGAATGGAATCACCAACCATCGGATGTCGAGTGGAACCGGTCGACATCGGGTCAGGAGCTTTCACCGTCCAAAAATTCTCCGAGTGCCGATCCAATCAGCTTTTTCAGTTCATTTATCGCGTAGGGTTTGCTGATGACAGAGGCGTGTTCAATCCGGGCGATCCTTTCTGACATGCGGAGTAGAGAGTACCCGGTCAGGAAGATGACCGGGCAGGCATGGGTTTTCTGTATTCGGGAGACGACGTCGATTCCGTCGATCGGATTCTCGAGATTGATGTCCGATAAAATCAAGTCGGGCAGACGTTCGGGGATCTCCGCGATGGCCGTCTGAGGGTCCAGGTACATGCCAACTACGGAATGCCCCATCCTCTCGACGATCTGCTTTAAAGCGATGGTCTGAATCTGGTCATCTTCGATGATGACGATACGTTTCTCTTGGTTTTTCATCGACACTCTCCTGCCACACTGCTCTCTGAAACCGGATTTTATGCACTATTCTCTTCGTATAATATGGACCGCAACCGTTCGGTCTTTTGTATTAAGGACCGAATATATTACATCTCCTTGACGATGAAGTCAACGAGGGAGTCATGGTGCGCTTCGGTATGATTGGGCTGCGAAGCTCCGATCACGCGGAGATCGTTGCAGGAAGATGGAATGGAGGACTACTTCATAATGGACTGGTAGATAAGTGCTCGTATCTTGCCGTGTACATCAGAGTAGGGAATGCGTCGCATCTGGGTAAAGAAAGAGACGGTCAGATGGGTGGCCGGATCGACCCAGTAGGTGGAGTGGTAGGCGCCTCCCCAGCCGAATTCGCCCTCGTATCCAGGGGTTCCGCGCTCACCTGCATCCAAAACCGTGTAGAGTCCAAGCCCCATTCCTTCTCCGGCTCTCGGAAAAAGGTCTCCAATATGGTTGGAAGTCATCAGGTCCACAGTGGTCGGCGAGAGTAGTCGAACGCCATCGAGTTTCCCCTTGTTCAGAAGCATTTGAAGAAAGCGGGAGTAGTCTCCGGCAGTCGACAGCAGGCCGGCACCACCAGAAAAACTTGTACGTGGCCCTTCTACATAGTGACCCTGCCCGTCCGATCCTCCAGGTGCGGGAGCTCGTTCAAGGGTTCGTTCCCGGTTGGAGTGATAGACGACTGCCAGGCGGTCGATTTTCTCTTCAGGGAGATAGAAATGCGTATCGTTCATTTGAAGAGGCCCGAGAATTTTTTCCCGGAGAAATTGATCCAACGGCATTCCGCTGACGATTTCGATTACGGCTCCGAGGATGTCGGTGTTGTATCCATAGACATAACGCTCACCCGGGTGACTCTCCAGTGGCAGAGTCCCCATTCGGCGAACGGTCTCCAGAATGGGTTCATCCCGATCGGCAAAGTACCAGTTCTGAATACCGGCTTCTTCCCACTTGTCGGATGCGATACCATATCCGTAACCGATCCCGGAGGTGTGTGTGAGTAGATGTCGTAACGTGATGGGGCGGTCGGCCGGTACGATTTTGTAGTTGTCTCCCTCGGTTGGTTCGGCGACAACCGGGTCGCTGAATTCAGGGATATAGCGATCCAGCCGGTCGGAAATTAGCAGTTTTCCCTCTTCCTGCAGCATCATGATTCCGACGGTGACGATTGCCTTGGTCTGGGAGGCGATCCGGAAAATCCCGTTTTCCGGCATCGGGTCCTCTGATTCCCGATCCCGGTACCCGAAAGACTCCCTGTAGACAGTGGATCCGTTTCGATTGATCTGAATCACTCCACCGGGAATCCACTGATTCTCGGAATACTCCTGCATGACTTCTGTCAGGCGTTCCAGACGTTCCGAGGAGAGTCCGTTCGATTCGGCATCCGGATAGGCGACATCCTGTGCCGTCGTGGACTGTGCGAACAAAAACAGAAAGAGGAGTGCGAATTGAAACGGCCGCATGAGAGAAGGAGTCGACAGGAAACGGAGAACGTAAGGCGTCATGAAGTATCTGTTCTGGTTAACTTTTCGAAGGCGGGTGCTGCATGGCCTCTGGTACTGGTTTCGACTCAATTTATTGGTTCAAAAGGAGAAATAAAGCAGAACAGGAATAAAATTGCCTGTTCGGCGGTTTGAGAATTCGGGAAAACCCATTAAGATGCGGGTTCAGAAAATTGAAATTCAAAGGGAAGGATCGATATGAAACGTAGGGCAAATGCGGTATGGAAAGGGAAAGGAACGGAAGGATCGGGTGTGTTGACAACGCAGAGTGGAGCGTTGAATGAGCAACCCTATTCCGTAAAATTGAGATTCGAAAATGAAGATGGAAAGCTGGGAACCAACCCCGAAGAGCTGATTGCGGCCGCTCACGCCGGATGTTTTGCCATGGCTTTGAGTGTGCAGCTGGAGAAAGCCGGGTATTCTGCTGACAAGCTGAATACGGATGCAGCACTTACGTTGAACAAGAATGAAAGTGGGTGGGCCATCGAAAAGATTGCACTCTCCCTTGATGCGAAGGTGCCGGAGATCTCCGAATCCGAATTCGGAAAGCTGGCAACAGCTGCAAAAGAAGGGTGTCCGGTCTCAAATGTGCTCTCATGCGAGATTACGCTGGAGTACACTTTTTCCAACTAGTCGGGACAACGTCCGGTTCATGAGGTTGTGCGGGACAATGGATCGCATCGGGCCCTCAATTGAGGAAGTGGCTCAGCTTAGTCGATCACTCTGTTCATTCAGTGTCTGAATCGCGGCGTTGTATCCTGCTTTGATCAATTCGCGGGTTTTCCGGGTGTTGGTTTTGCTGTATCCGCTAAGTTCGGGTTGGATTACAATCGTGGTTCCGGGATCAAATTCACGCGTAATCATGTTCCGAAATCCGATGTCGAAGGTGTTGGAGAGAAGATCAATGATATCATTGGGGCGCTTGAAGCTGCGATTACTGGTCAGGTCTACGGCTACGATTCGATCGGTTCCCATCTCCTCCAACGGTTCGACGGGTACGTTTTCACAGAGGAATCCGTCGACGAGCAGGCGGCCTTCCCATTCGATTGGGATGAAAATTCCGGGGAGGCAGGAGCTGGCCATGACCGCCTTGAACAGAACACCTTCCCGAAGGATTACTTTTTCTCCGGTACTGATGTCTGTAGCGACGACGGCGAGCGGAATGTCACTCTCTTCGATTCGGACTCGTCCGATTCGGTCCTGAATGCGTTTTCCGATCTTTTCGTTCGAGAGGAGCCCCATTTTTGACAGTTTGAAATTTGTCAGTTGGAGCCAGTCCATCTCCAGTGCGATCGATTCCAGGTCATCGACCGACGTCCCGAAAGCGTAGAGTGCTCCCACGAATGCACCGATACTAGTGCCACTGATGTGGGTCGGCCGGATTTTGTGCTCTTCGAGGGCACGGAGTACACCGATATGTGCAGCGCCCAGAACAGCGCCACCTCCCAGTGCCAAACCGATGGATGGTGATTGATTTTTCATTTTGTCTGAAATAACAAGTAAATCGGATTCGAAACAAACCAACCATCCCGCTATTTTGTCGAAGTCGATCCTGCACGTCACGACGGCTTCAAGCCGGGCAGTCAGGATGAAGAAACAAACCCGAGGTTCATGTTTCGAGTAGATACGAATACCCCCTTCCAGGGACCCCACCAGACCGGAGATCAACGGACACGTGGCGAACGACCGGATGAGGCGAAAGCGGCTGTGATCCTGGTTCACGGGCGGGGTGCGTCCGCCGAATCTATCCTGCGACTGGTCGAACCCCTTGCGATTCCCGGAATTTACTATGTGGCTCCGCAGGCGACCAACAACAGTTGGTATCCTTGGTCGTTTTTGAAGCCAATCGAGATGAATCAGCCGGGACTGTCATCGGCCCTTCAAGTGGTTGCCGATCTGCTGTCCGATCTCGAGAATAGAGGAATCCCCGCCGAGAGAGTCTTTCTGGCTGGTTTTTCACAAGGTGCCTGTCTCGTATCGGAATTTGCAGCACGACACCCGCGCAGATACGGAGGCGTAGTCGCACTGAGTGGTGGATTGATTGGAGAGACGTTGCAACCGGATGCGTACCGTGGAGACTTGAAACAGACACCGATCTTTCTTGGGTGTAGTGACGTGGATCCCCACATTCCGCTCGAACGCGTAGAGCAATCGACCATCATTCTTAAGTCACTCGGAGCCGACGTGGATGAGCGGATCTACCCGGGTATGGGGCACACGGTGAATCGGGAGGAGATGGACCTGATGGAGTCCATGATCCGGCAGGTCGTTAATAAAACAGACAATGGGCCGGATTTGGCCGACTCGATGGAGTAGTCTATGGATCTATTGTGGGTAGGCGTTGCGTTTCTGGGTGGGCTTCTGGTCCAGCGGGTCGGGGTTCCGGCGCTTGTCGGGTATCTGTTGGCCGGGATCGTGCTGGGTTTTAATGGGTATGAAGCGGGTCCCATGCTTCAGGAGATTGCCCACCTCGGGGTTCTCCTTCTTCTGTTTACCGTCGGTCTGCATATCCGGATCAAGAATATATTTCAGTGGCAGGTATTCGGAGTGGGATTGACCCACTTGGGACTCAGTTTTGTCGGCTATTACTTGCTAACACAAGCGTTCGGAGTCGAAGGGGAGAGTGCGTTTTTGTTGGCGATTCTTCTGGGTTTTTCCAGTACGGTTTTGGCTGCCAAGACGTTGGAGATGCGAGGTGTGATCGGGTCCTACTACGGCCGGGTGGCGATTGGTGTATTGGTGATCCAGGATCTTGTGGCGATCAGTGTGATTGCCTGGTCTGGGGGCGAGGCGCCGAGTGGTTACGGACTGCTTCTCTTGGGTATTCCTGCTCTTCGTCCACTGGTAGGGTGGGTGTTGGACCGGATCGAGGCCAGGGAGTTGGTGCTTCTGCTCGGAATGGTATTGGCTCTTGGGGGTGCCGAACTATTCGAGTGGGTGCGTCTGAGCGGTGAGCTGGGGGCGTTGGTGGTCGGAATGTTGTTGGCGACTCATGAACGGGGCGAAGAGCTGGACAAAACGTTGTGGGGACTCAAAGAGATGTTCCTGGTCGGCTTTTTCCTTGAGATCGGGCTCATCGGGCTTCCAAGCGGGTTGGGAGTGATGGTCATCGTGGTTCTTCTCCTCCTGCAACCACTCAAGGGAATTTTCTACTTTCTCCTGTTTACCCGTTTCGGGCTCAAGGCGAGAACATCCTATCTGGCAGCCTTTACACTGACCTCTTACAGTGAATTCATGCTCATTGCCGGCGCAGTCGCTGCCGAGAACGGTCTGATCTCTGAAAATGAACTGGTGACGATGGGGTTGGTCGTCGCCATTTCATTTGTTGTCAACGCCACCCTGTCGAATCTGGAAGATCCGTTCTGGCAACGGTACGACGAGTGGCTTCTCCGTTTCGAGCGACACATCAAACATCCGGATCGTGAGGTGCTTTCGTTGGGAAGTGCCCACTATCTGGTGATCGGAATGGGGAGCGCCGGCAGTGCCGCGTACGACTATCTTCGGGAACATGAACGACCCGTGGTGGGGATGGATTTAAATCCGGACCGAATCGAGTCCAATTTGAACGCCGGGCGCCGGGTCGTCTATGGTGATATTCAAGATACAGACCTTTGGGAAGGAGTCGACCTCTCTCATATCGAAGCTGTGATCATTGCCATGGGGAACCACAGATCCAAAATCAAAGCCGTCAAGGCGCTGCGGGAGATTGGATACGATCGCCCGATCTATGTGATTACCATGAGAGAGTCTGAAAATGAAGAGTTGGAGGCCGTTGGAGCCAGTTCTGTCTCTATTCCGGTCAAACAAGCCGGACGACAGCTGGCTCAGCTAAGTATTTCCGATCATAAAAAGGGCGATCCGATGGACGTGGAATGGGATGTGGTTCGGTCGGATCGGGAAGAAACGGACGCTTCTTCACGGGAGAAGTGACATGCTCTCTCTTTGAGATTCGAAAGCAATTTAATTACCTTTTCCGCAGTTTTGGCCAGCCGTGGCTCGAAAGTGAGGCCGGCCTTTTCCGAATCAATCCCCTTTTTATGGATCTATTTGACAAGTTGCAGAATCGTCCCGGCCCTCTTGGAGAGTTTACCTCGGATGGTTATGGATACTACACCTTTCCCCGGCTGGAAGGCCCGATCGGACCCGAGATGACCTTCAACGGAAAGCGGATGGTGGTCTGGAGTGTCAATGACTATTTGGGGATTGCCAACCAACCGGAGGTTCGAAAGGTCGATGCCGATTCGGCGAAAGAGTATGGGCTCAGCACACCGATGGGCGCTCGGCTCATGACCGGAAATTCAACCGAACATGAGGCGCTCGAAGAGGAGTTGGCACATTTTGTCCACAAGCCGGAGGCGATGCTGCTGAATTACGGGTACCAGGGGATCATGAGTGTGATCCATGCCTTGGTAGACCGAAATGATTTTTTGATCTATGACGAGCTGAGCCATGCCTGTATTGTCGACGGGAAACAGCTTGCCATGGCCGATCGATCCGTCTTTAAACACAACGATATCGAGAGCCTGGAAAAGCAGCTCAGACGAGCGAGTGAACGATCGAAAGAGGGTTCGTCGATTCTCGTCATCACCGAGGGAGTCTTCGGGATGACCGGGGATCTGGGTAAACTGAAGGAGATTATTGCGCTTAAAGAGAAGTATTCTTTTCGATTGTTGGTCGACGATGCCCACGGTCTGGGCACTCTTGGCGACGACGGATCGGGGACCGGCACCCATTTGGACTGTCAGGAAGGGGTGGATATCTATTTTGGAACATTTGCCAAATCTTTTGCCCTGATCGGGGCGTTTGTGGCGTCCGAACCACGTGTGCTGGAGTTTCTTCGTGCCAATACCCGGAGTCAAATCTTTGCCAAATCGATCCCGCTGCCCATCGTTATCTCTGCCAGAGAGCGCCTGCGATTGATACGTCAACATCCCGAATGGCGCGAAAAGCTCTGGGAGAATACATTGGCACTTCGAAACGGTCTGGAAGAGTTGGGGTACAATATCCTTCCCTCCGAAAGCCCGGTCACACCTGTGTTGACCCGGGGAAGCACGGAGCTTTGCATGCGTATCATGCGAGTCCTGAGGGAAGATTACGGAATCTTTGTGAGCGGGGTCTCCTATCCGGTTGTTCCCAAAGGGATCGTCTTGCTTCGACTGATTCCCACAGCTGCCCATCGACCGGAGCATATCGAGAAGACGCTTGCCGCATTCGATGCGATCCAGGAGATCGTTCGCGCCGGAGAAGAAATCGCTGTTTAGGAGAAGAGCTTCTTCACCCAATCAACAAGTCCACCTGACGACTCTGCAGATTTTCCGGTTCGTCCTCCACTGAGTTTATCAAAACTCGGTTTGGGGAGCCGAATGGGTGCATCTGGATCGACTGTAGGCCCGCGTTGCGGCCTCGGTTTTTTCCCGCTCCTCTTGCGTGAATCACCTTTGGATCGATCTTTGGAGGACCCGTTGGTTCGGGATCCGGAGCGAGAGCGGGACGAACGGTCTCTGCTTTTGTCGGCAGAGGGCTTGTGTTGCTTCGATCGTCCTGCTGCAGGGCTCTCTTTTTCGGCAGAATCCGTGGACCGGTTCTTTGAAGATGAACGACCTTTTCCCTGCTCTTCCTGCTGCTTGGATTCCTCTTCTACCTTTTCGGGCAGCGGGAGTTCTTCCGGTGCATACCCCAGCTGACCAATGATTTCCCGAATATCTCCCCGGTCCTGTTTGGAAACCAGGGAGAGAACCATACCATTCGATTCGTCTGCCAGTAGTTCGGCTCGCAACTTGTACTCGTTTACCTCTTCCGGGACATCGTAGTTGATCACCTGTTCAATGTCTGCCAGTGCACAGTCGGCCGCTGTCGTATCTCCAGCGCTCAAAAACGGAACAGCTCCGGTTGCAAACCGAGTCAATCGCGCATTTCGGGGGTCACTTCCAGGACC
>JBNJFK010000021.1:0-18454 GCA_051746765.1 Bacteroidota bacterium | reverse complement strand
TCTCTCTGACGGATACCTCGCCAACGGATCGGAACCCTGGCGATTCCCAAAGCATCCAATTTGCCGGAGATCCAAGCCCGGTTCGAACCCGCACGTAAAGACAGTGACAACCCCTTTCTGCCTTACAAACGAGACGAACGACACGTTCGATCCTGGGCCATTCCAGGAACTGCCGGCATCGAGCACCGGGTGGGAGGCCTTGAAAAGGAGCACGAAACCGGAAATGTCTCCTACGATCCGGACAATCACCAGAAAATGGTTCACCTGCGAAAAGCGAAAGTGCAGGCGGTGGCTCACGCCATCCCCGAACAGACACTGGACCAGGGTGAGGAACAGGGCGATGTGCTGGTTCTGAGTTGGGGGGGCACCTATGGCTCCGTCCGGACCGCCGTAAAGGAGTTGATCGACGAGGGGCTCTCGATCTCCCATGCCCATCTTCGATATCTGAACCCGTTCCCGAAGAATTTGGGAGCGATACTTGAACAGTTCGACACCATCGTGGTACCGGAAATCAACGATGGCCAACTGGTCCGCCTCATTCGGGACCAGTACGAACGACCTGCACGTGGAATCAACAAAATCAAGGGCCGCCCCTTCTGGGTCGACGAACTGAAAGAGGAGATTCACAGTCACATCTCCCCGGCAACGGCACCTCAATCGAACGGATGACACCATGGAAACCTTGATTCAAGAACATCTATCAAACGGCAATGGAGAGTCTCCGGAATACAGAAGCAAGGACTTCTCTTCGGATCAGGATGTCCGATGGTGCCCGGGATGTGGCGACTATACCATTCTGAAACAGGTGCAAAACACCCTGCCGGATATCGGTGTGCCAAGGGAGAATATCGTCTTTATCTCCGGAATCGGGTGTGCTGCCCGTTTCCCTTACTATATGAACACGTTCGGCATGCACTCGATCCACGGGCGGGCTCCCGCCATCGCCACCGGACTCAAGATCGCCCGACCCGATCTGAGTGTCTGGATCATTACCGGTGACGGGGATTCACTCTCGATCGGTGCAAATCATTTTATCCAGATCCTGCGCCGGAATGTGAACGTCAATCTGTTGCTTTTCAACAACCAGATTTACGGACTTACCAAGGGACAGTACTCGCCTTCCTCCCCCGAAGGGGCGGTCACCAAGTCTACACCGTACGGGTCACTGGACCACCCGATCAATCCCCTCGCATTGAGCTTGGGCTCGGACGGCTCCTTTGTCGCCCGTACCATGGATCGGGACCCGAAGCATCTCAAAAAGATGCTCAAGCGTGCCAATGCACACGCGGGAACCTCCATGCTGGAGATTTACCAGAACTGTATTGTCTTCAATGACGGTGCATTTGAACTCTTTACCGACAAAAAGTCCCGTCCCAGAGAGGCCATCTATTTGGAGGATGGAGAACCTCTGGTTTTCGGTACCAAAGAGGAGCGTGGAATCCGACTCGATGGGCTGAAACCGCAAATGGTGGATCTGACCAGCGGCGAGTGGAACCGGGAAGATCTCTGGGTTCACGACCCGGCCGATCCAACCAAGGCCCATCTGCTCTCCCGCTTTTTTGATGCTCCTGAAAAAGGGAAAGATCACCACTTCCCCCGTCCTTTCGGAGTTCTCTACGAAAGTCATCGCCGTTGCTACGATCAGAGCCTCCACGAACAAGCCGAAGCAACCCTCTCCAGACTTGGAAAAGGAGACCTAGACGAACTGCTCCGTGGACCTGAAACGTGGGACGTTCAATAGCCTGTTCCTGCATCCAGAGACTGGTTGCCAACTGGATGCGGGTTTCACTACTTCGGTTTTTTGACTATTGTTGTTCAGACTGCCGGGTCGCTGGACAAGCGACCTTCCGAACAACCATGCCAATGGAGCGAATGTATATGACTTCCGATCTACTCCGACCTGCCCGATGGTGCAATTTCCTGACGGCAACCCTCTTGCTTCTCTCCGGCTTTATATCCCAATCCCTGTATGCACAGTCTCAAGACTCCCCCCGGGATCAAGAGGCGCTCATTGCGGACAAGATGGAGGAGTGGCAGGAGCTCTACCGTACACTCCACGCCAACCCGGAGCTGTCAGGTCAGGAGCAAGAGACATCCCGGCGTCTGGCTCGTGAACTGCGCAATCTCGGTCTCAGTGTAACTGAAGGAGTCGGCGGATATGGAGTCGTAGCCGTACTTGAAAATGGTCCCGGACCGGTTGTTCTTCTTCGAAGCGACATGGATGCCCTCCCGATTGAAGAACAGACAGGCGTTTCTTTTGCCAGTCAAAAACGATCGGTTTTGCCGGATGGCACCGAAACGGCCGTAATGCATGCCTGCGGTCACGACATGCACATGACCACCATGGTGGCGACCGTAGATTTGCTGACGTCGCAAATGGACCGTTGGAGTGGCACAATCGTGGCTATCGGACAACCGGCAGAAGAGACCCTTCAGGGAGCCCGTGCCATGATTGAAGACGGGCTGTTCGACCGTTTCCCGCAACCGGACTACATGCTGGCTCTTCATATGGATTCCGAGCTTCCCGCAGGTGAAGTCGGCATGAAGTATGGCGATTTCTACGCCAATATAGACACCGGTGTCATCACGATTCACGGACGGGGTGGCCACGGAGCCTATCCAAACCGAACCAACGACCCGGTGTTGACCGCCTCTCGCCTCGTAACCGACCTCCACACCATCGTCAGCCGCGAGGTGGCCGCAACCGAATTTGCAACCCTCTCCGTTGGCTCCATTCAGAGCGGAACGTCTTCCAACATTATCCCAGAGAGTGCCACCCTGAAGCTGACCCTCCGAACACATGGGGATCGACTGCGTGAACGCATGATTCGCCGAATCGAGGAGAAATCCGAAGCGGCCGGATATTCCGCAGGGCTCCCGGAATCGGACTGGCCGGAAGTGGAATGGCTGGAAGAGGGTCGTGTTTCAGCAGTCTACAACACCCCCTCACTCGGAGAATCTCTGGAGAAGAGTTTCCGAAACGTATTGGATGACGAGTCTCTTCACATCGCCCAATTCGGAACCATGTATGGAGAGGATTTTGGAGAATACGGATCTGCCAAACCCGAAACTCCGGCATTTATCTTCAAGGTCGGATCGGTATCGAAAGAGCAGATGGCGGAAGCCGATGGAGATTTGACGCAGATTCCGGGCACGCACTCACCCCGTTTTTTGCCCGATCCGGATAAAACGCTCCAGACAGGTACACACGTCATGAGCCAAGCAATCCTGGATCTTCTTCAACCATAATGAGTTCCAATGTCTGCGGATGATCCTCCATACGATAATCACCAGTCGGCGGACGAACGCCAGCGACTGCTGAACCGTGCCTACCAACTGGCCGACATCGGAAACTGGGAGTATGACATGGCATCCGGTCGGCTCTACTGGTCCGACAACACCAAACGGGTGCACGGATTTGATCCGGATCACGTTCCGGATGTCGAGAGTACCATCGAGTTGTTCAAAGAGGGTGTCGACCGGGATACCTTCCGTCAGGCTGCAATGAATGCGATCGAACAAGAACAACCCTTCGACGTGGAATTGCGGATCATAAGCGGCAAAGGAGACGAGCGATGGATCCGGGCGATCGGTCATCCTGAATACGAAAATGGACGTTGTGTTCGATTTTTCGGGATCAGTCAAAATATCACCCAGAGACGGATAGCCGAAGAAGAACTGAAAAAAAGCGAAAAACGCTTTCGTTCCCTTGTACAAGATGGCTCCGATCTGATCGCCATATTGGACACGTCAGGCCTGTACACGTATGTAAGCCCGACGGCGAAGCGAATCCTTGGTATCCCGCCCGAAGCCTTTATTGGAACCCATCCCATAGACTATATCCATCCGGACGACCGGGACCGGATCACCTCGATATTGCAAACGCTCGGACCAGGTGATAGAGTTTCCATTCAACCGTTCAGGTTTCGAAACCATGCGGGCGAGTGGAAATGGATCGAGACGACCATCACCAATTTGGTAGAGGACCCCTCTGTTCAGGGGATCGTTGCCAATTCTCGGGATGTGACTCAAAAAATTCTCCGTGAACAGCAGCTTCAGGAACACCAGGAACAAATTCTTGAAAACCTGCGGGAGAAGGAGACACTCCTCTCCGAGATTCACCACCGGGTCAAAAACAACCTTGCCGTCATCTCCGGTATGATGCAACTCCAGGCTTTCGAGGCTGAACAAGAAGTCCGGATCAAGCTGATGGATGGAATTTCGCGAATCCAGACGATGGCGCTCATTCACGAACAGCTCTACCAATCGACTAGTTTTTCGACACTCGACTTTTCCGACAACATCGAAACATTGGTTCGGAATATCCTGAAAACCATGCATCGGGGAGAACGGATCTCGCTGGAACTGATTTCGGACCCGCTCTCGCTGAACATCAACCAAGCAGTCCCCTGCTCCCTGATCGTCAACGAAGTGGTCACCAATGCCATCAAGCACGCGTTCCCCGAACAGAGTGAGGGGACTCTTCTCATTCGACTCACCGCCCAATCCGGCGGGTATATTCATCTGGAGATCCTGGATGACGGTGTGGGCTTTCCCGACGGCCAAAAGTCGATCTCTTCCCAATCACTCGGTATGCACCTGATCGACGTATTGGCCAGACAGATTCAGGGAGTCCCTCTGTATCAGAATCGATCCGATCAATCCGGTACCCGGTTCACTCTGAAATTTCCGCTGAAACAGAGCAAGGGGCCTTCGAGCAACTTGGTGGAAGAACCGGAGAAGCAATGAGTTCGATAGATTTCCAACTTCACTTTCGCACCTCTCATGTGCCGACATTGATCCTGAAACCGGATTCGCCCCGCTACACGATTCTGGATGTCAATGATGCCTATCTGGAGGCGACTTATAGCCGGAGGAGCGATCTCATGGGCCAGGGTGTCTTTGAAGCGTTTCCGGACAACCCGAACCAACCGGAGTCGAACGGAGTCCAAAAACTAAAAACATCCCTTCGGGAGGTACTCATGCACGGGAAACCACACGTCATGGGACTCCTTCGGTACGATATTCCTGTTCGCAACAAAAGTGGCATGTTTGAAAAGAGCTGGTGGGAACCTCGGAACCTTCCTGTATTCGATGAGAGCGAAAAGCTGCAGTTTATTCAGCACACGGTTCAGAAAGTTGCAGACAGAGAGCGAATACGCGCTCACCATTTACAAAATCTGGAACGACTGGAACGATCCATTCTGGAATACTACGAACGGGGAGAATACTCGATCGACGAACTTCTGCACCGATACCTTTCCGGAATTGAACAGCTCCATCCGGGTATGTTGACATCGATCATGAAACTACAGAACGGTCTGCTCCAGCCATGGATAGCCCCTACGCTCCCGAAACCCTTCAAACGCGTCCTTCGGGATCTCGTCCCCGGCCCCGACAAGGGATCCTGTGGGGCGGCAGCATGGTTCAACCAGAAAGTCATTTCACGGGATGTACAGACCGATCCGCGCTGGGAGGCCCTCCGGGATAAAATTGCACCATTCCCCTATCGTTCGAGTTGGGCATGGCCACTGCTTTCCAGCGAGGGCGAGGTGATTGCGACACTGACCATGTTCTTCGAGCGCCCCAATGTTCCGGACGAATTGGAGTCACTCACGCTCGAACGGACCTCTCACCTGCTTCAAATCATTTTGGACAACCACCGGAAGGAGGAGAAGATCCGTCTCACCAACGAGCGACACCACTACATCAACCTTGCTTCCAATGAGGCGATCTACGACTGGAACATCCTCAATGACCAACTGGTGTGGAGCGACGGGTACTATCGAGAGTATGCGGATCCGGAAGACGAAGGTTTGTTGCCGATTCGTCAATGGACGGAACACCTTCATCCCGATCAACGAGACGAGATCATGGAGGACTTGCAACGCGCACTGGAAGATCCGGAACAGAGCGTGTGGAGATCCTCCTATCGCTTTCAAAAGAAAAACGGACAGTTCGCCTACATCGAAGAGCAGGGGTACATCGTGCGAGACCCCCTCGGGCAGGCCATACGCATGATCGGCGTCATGCGGGACATAACGGAACGAAACGAGCTGGAGATCCTACTGAACAGAACGCACCGTATCGCACAGATTGGATCCTGGGAGGTTGATCTGATCAATGACTCGGTTTTTATTTCCGACTCGGCTCGCGAGATGTTTGCATTGGGGCCGAACGAACCGGTTACGATTGAAAATGCGCTCTCGTTCTACGACAAAAGTGAACAGTCAAAAATCAATCGTGCATTTCGTCGATGTATTAAAGATGGAAATCCCTTTGACCTGGAAGTAAAGGCCGTTCTGCGAGACGGCACAGTGAGATGGGTTCGTGTATTGGGTGAAGCCGACCGGGCCAGGAAACGAACGCTTCGGGTATATGGATCCTTCCAG
This sequence comes from Bacteroidota bacterium, assembly GCA_051746765.1. Taxonomy (GTDB): domain Bacteria; phylum Bacteroidota; class Rhodothermia; order Balneolales; family Balneolaceae; genus JBBEBE01. The sequence goes on along the minus strand of JBNJFK010000021.1, from coordinate 12,062 downwards.
GATGTTACGGATGCACACCAACGACAGGACGAACTACTCATCTCCCTTCGGGAAAAAGAGACGCTGCTTTCGGAGATTCACCATCGGGTCAAAAACAACCTGGCGGTCGTGTCGGCCATGATGCAACTGCAAGCGGCCACCATTGACCATCCGGATCTGTTGGATATTCTACAGAGCAGCATGATCCGGATCAAAACCATGGCCAACATTCATGAACATCTCTATCGATCGAAAAGCTTCTCCCGAATCGATTTTTCGGCCAGTCTGGAACAGCTCATTTCCGAAATTCTGACATCGTTTGAGTCGGCTCGGCCCATTCAAAACGAGGTTGAATGTCGTGCGACCACGCTGTCGATTCAGCAAGCCATCCCCTGTTCGCTCATTGTCAACGAAGTGATGACCAATATTGTCAAACACGCGTTCCCTTCCAGTGATTTTACTCCTCCATCAGGAAATGATCCATGTATCGAAATTCGTCTCCAGTGCAAAAAAAAGCGGGTATTTCTGGAGATCTGTGACAACGGAATCGGTCTGCCGCAGAATATTCAACCGGAAAAAGAGGAGACGCTCGGAATGAAACTGATTCACCAACTTACCTGGCAACTGAACGGATCCTGTGAACTGAAAAAACGCTCTGATGGACCGGGCACTCGATTCAGGCTCTCGTTTGATCGTGCCGGGGGGCATAAACATGTAGCCGACCGCCTGAACTGAATCGGCATTGCGGCCGAACGGACAGTGCTGTTCTGGATGAGACTCTCAGGCTTCCCGCTTTTCCTCTTCGCTCGAGGTGCGCCCGGATGGTGTTTTTGACGATTCGGATCCGGACTCCATCTCTTCCGGATCTTTCTCTTTGGCTTTTTTGAACTCGACGTATCCCTGAGCCAACCCGCGTGCCATTCCGGGAATCCGTTTAGCTCCAAAAAACAGGACCAGTATAACGATGATGATGGCCCATTCGGCTATTCCAAACGATCCCATGGTAACTCCTTCTCTTGATTACGGCAGTTCGCCCTACTCGACAATCCGATTCATCCGGTCTTGCAACGAGGGGAAATTTTGTAGTGCATGATAAATTTGTTGGTAACGACCGGCGTCCAATCCTTCCTGTGCCAGCTGGGTAATTACCCGTTCCCGGGCATCCAGATCAATCTGGACCATGCGTGGTTCCAGCTGGTCCAGAATCGCCTGCTCCTCCTCTGAAAGTTCCTTCTCCAGTACAATGGAGGAGTCGTTGAACGATGCTGCCAATTCGGTAAACCGTTCCATTTCAAGGCCACTCTCTTCAACTGCAGCAACAATCTCTTCCCGAGCCTCTTGTTGAACTTCCCCGATTCGATCTGAAGAGACGGCAAACTGTTCAAGTTCTTCGTCACTGACCTCTTCAGGCGAGGTGATCGGTTCGGGAGTCTCCATCTGAGCCCCCTGTTGGGCTGCAAGCTGGACAGGTGCCAGCCCGACCAGTAACAGAATCAGCAACCGGTATGTAAATCGGACACTACTTACGAATGTAGACATAGAAAAAGTTCCGCATGGCTCCGTCGGGCAAACCCCTCCGACAACCATTGACTTAGATTAAACGAGCCGATCCAAAATCCGGCCCTACATCCTGTCAGTATAACGAATTCCTAGTCAAATCGAATCATCGTCTCCGGATTTACGGATCGCCCCTCTTTAAGCACTTCGAAGTGTAAATGGACACCCGTCGTGGTTCCACTGTCTCCTGCATTGCCCACACGTTCACCTTGTCGAACCGTCTGCCCTGTTCGAACCCTGCTCCGCTGCAAGTGCGCATACCGGGTCTGATATCCGTTTGCGTGCTGGATCAACACCATGCGACCGTACCCACTGGATGTCCGGGCTTCGACCACCACTCCATCTTCCGCAGCGACGACCGTAGTTCCACGTCCGGCCCGGAGATCCACACCTTGATGGAGACGACCCCAACGTCGCCCAAATCGGGAGATCACATCTGTCGGTTCTTCAAGGGGGGACCGAAGCCGGACTCCCCCCATCTCCATGGAGACAGGAAGGGTTCCCCGTTCTTGAACCCGCTCTACCCGTCGATTACTGTGCCACGGAATCGATAACGTCAAGCCGACTCGATAACTCCATCTTCCGAATTCTCCCTGCCGGACCTGCGGTGTGTGACCTGCCCGATCCGGTGCTGTCATGGCTCCGGACAGTGCTTGATGATTCACAGCCTCTCCGAAGAGCCGGACCCAAGGCAACAACAGATAGGTTCCCCCCGCTTTCCATCCCGTCGTCCAGAACGACCCCGGTTCCCCTTCGTACGGTCGCAACTGCTCATCCATCCCGTCCGGATCGGTCCCGCGCCAGCTCAAATTCCAGAGGCGTCCGGTCTGAACCCCTCCGAATACCCCGAACCGGCTCCATTGCATACCCAGACCTACTCCGACATCGGCCTGTTCGAAATTGACCGGACCTCCCAGGAAGACCGTCTCCTGTTGATGCAGCAGCAGATTGGCAGAGAGGCTCGCATAGAGCCTGTAGAGCAGGTATCGTTCGGCTTGAAGGTGGACCATCCCCTTCATGACCGGCGCGATCCGACCATCGTATTCCGGGTGACGGGTCGTCTGAAACTCGCTCTGTTGGACAGTATATCCTCCAGAGAAGCGCCATAACTGCGCCTCTCCCTTCTCAACGGTGAGAAGCAGAAAGAGTACTGTGAATAGCGAGACCTTTCGGGCTGTCTGCTGCATCCACACCCGGTCTACTCTTTCATCAATTTCCGGTAACGCACCTCCTCGGTCTCACCCTCATCCAGGCCGAGTCGCTGTCGCCGGTTCTCTTCGTACTCCGCGTAGTTTCCCTCGAACCACTTGACCCCGCCCTCCGGTTCAAAAGCGAGAATGTGTGTCGCGACCCGATCCAGGAACCAGCGATCATGCGAGATAACCACGGCACATCCTGCAAAATCGAGCAGCGCCTCTTCCAGAGCCCGAAGCGTGTTTACATCCAGGTCGTTGGTCGGTTCGTCAAGCAGTAGTACGTTGGCACCCTCCTTGAGTACTTTGGCCAGATGAACCCGGTTCCGCTCTCCGCCGGAAAGCTCTCCCACCCGTTTCTGTTGATCACTTCCGCTAAAGTTGAATCTCGCAACATATGCCTGGGAATTGACTTCCCGCTTGCCCAACTTGATGAGATCGTTGCCATCGGAGATCTCTTCCCAGATCGTTTTTCCAGGATTGAGTGGGCGCTTCTGGTCAATGTAGCCGAGCTGAACCGTATCCCCAAGCCTGAGAGTCCCCTCGTCGGGAGACTCCTCACCGATAATCATCTTGAAAAGTGTTGACTTCCCTGCACCATTGGGCCCGATCACACCCACAATCCCCCCGGGGGGCAGACGAAACGAAAGACCTTCAAAGAGCCTCCGGCCGTCAAACCCTTTGGAAAGATTCTTCGCCTCGATCACCAGGTCTCCCAAACGGGGTCCCGGCGGGATGTAGATCTCCATCTCGTCTTGACGCTTTGCCTGATCCTCGGCGAGCAGTTGTTCGTAGGCACTGATTCGGGCTTTACTCTTGGCTCGCCGGCCTTTGGGGTTTTGACGAATCCAATCCAACTCTTTCTCGAGCGTCTTCTGCCGCTTGGTATCCTTCCGCTCCTCGGTCGACAACCGTTTCTGCTTCTGCTCCAGCCATGAACTGTAGTTCCCCTCAAACGGAATTCCCTCTCCACGATCCAATTCCAGAATCCATGAGGCCACGTTGTCCAGAAAGTACCGATCGTGTGTCACGGCAATGACGGTTCCTTCGTATCGGGCCAAATGTTGTTCCAGCCAACCCACCGATTCGGCGTCCAGATGATTTGTCGGTTCGTCCAACAGCAAAACGTCCGGTTTTTTCAATAGAATTCGACAGAGTGCGACCCGACGTGCTTCCCCGCCCGACAATGTGTCGACGACCGTCTCCGGGTCCGGAGTTTGAAGAGCTGCCATCGCCTGCTCGAGTTTCTTGTCAATATTCCAGGCATCCCGACGATCAATCTCCTCCTGCAACTTTGTCTGTTTTGAAATCAGTGCATCAAAATCGGCATCCGGCTCCGAAAACCCTTCGTTTACCTTTTCATAGTCTGCTAACAAGTCCATTGTCTCCTGGACCCCCTCCTGTACAATTTCGCGGACGGTTTTTCCCTCTTCAAGACGCGGTTCCTGGGAAAGATATCCGAAAGAGACCCCTTTTTGACGAGTGATGGTTCCAAGATAATCGTCGTCCTCTCCGGCAATGATCTTCAACAGGGTACTTTTACCCGCCCCGTTGAGACCCAACACTCCGATTTTGGCTCCGTAAAAAAACGAAAGGTGAATGTCTTTGAGTACGGTTCGGTTCGGTTTGTAAATTTTACTTACACCGACCATCGAAAAAATAATCTTCTGATCGCTCACGATGACTCCTCTGTATTTCGTGTGCTCTTCGGGAACCCTCCAACTCTCTCTGATACTGACGAACGGTAAATCGGCCAAACAGTTCCCGCACGGATTCAATTTCTATCCCGAAGGTACAAAGTTTTTTATTGAACCCGACCTGCAGAATCGCTCCGTATCACAGCAGGTAACGACAGAATCCCCGGTCACGGGCGTTAACCGGGGATTCTTGTATCTACTTTATTTGGAATACCGGACTTAAACCGCTACATTGCTCATTGTAGTAATGATAACAATTCCCGCCTACGATAGAAGCGTATAGTAATCTTCTCTGGAAACGATTTGGTAAAGCAACTCTTTTCGACAGGATGAACATCGACTGGTAAGTAGGTATTACAAATACGAGTACACATATATGGCACAACAAGGCAAAGTAAAATGGTTTGACGCAGAAAAAGGCTTCGGTTTCATCGAGCCTGATGACGGCGGAAAAGACATTTTCGTACACAGAAACAACATCCCGAACCTCGGTTTCCAGCAAGGACTGGAAGAAGGCGAGGCTGTTGAATTTGACGTAGAAGAGACTCCGAAAGGACTGAGCGCAATTGACGTATTCAGCCTCGACTATGAATGATTGACGGCTCGCAAGAGCCCGTTTTTCAAAAGGTCCCGCTCCTTAGGAACGGGACCTTTTTTTTTGCCCTTCCTTTTTACTACCGCTCCGTTTCTCCTGACTCTGGTCTGATTCCTTTCTTTGAAAAGTCCTTCTCCGTTTTGCAGGGTTGCCTGCAGCTACATTACTGTCGGATCCTGAGGCCCGTGCCCCTTCAGCGATCCATCTAGACGTCGCTTTGACGTCACCCACAACGCCAGGGCCGGTACAACGAAGAGTGTCAAGAGAGTCGAGAATGCCAACCCTCCAATCACAGATCGCGCAAGCGGACTCCACGTCTCGGCACCCGCTCCCATCTCCAGCGCAAGTGGTACCATGGAGAAGATCGTCGTCATTGCTGTCAGCAGAATGGGCCTCATACGTCTGCGACACGCCTGAATAAAGAGGACCATCCAGGTTTCACCCATTCGGGCAGATCCATCCGTCTGCTGACGAATCGTATCTACCAATACAATGCCGTTGTTGACCACAATTCCGACCAGAATCACAATTCCAATATAGGCCGGCACACTGAGTGACGTCCCGGTAGCAACGAGGGCCAATAGAGATCCGAAAAACGCCAAAGGAACCGTCATCATGATAATGAGCGGATCACGAAAATTTTCAAAGAGTGAGGCCATAACCATGTAGGTAAGCAGCAATGCCAATACGAGAGCAATGAAAAATTCCCGGGCACTCTGGTCCTGATCCCGCAATGATCCGGCAAAATCGTATCGATATCCGTCCGGAAGCGGAATCTCCTCTTCCAGAATTTGCTGAAAAATCGGTCGCGCCTCTTCCGGCAGTCCCTGAATCATGACATTGATATCGAGAACCAGCTCCCGATCCCGTCGCAACAACGTCTGCACACCTTCGGCCATCTCGAAGTGTCCCAGAGCCAAAATAGGCACACGAGCCTCGTCGGTCTGCAACAACTCCAGTGAAAAAAGATCTTCCCGGTACTGAAACTGATCCCGATCATTTCGTACCTCAATTGGAATTTCACGTCCTCCCTCCCTGAAATATCCTGCCCGACTCCCACGCGACTGTGTCCCGAATGCGGTCGCGACCTCTGATGCATTGGACCCCAACCGGGCAATCCGCTCCCGATCCGGATAATACTCCCACTCCGGCATGGGTCGAGAGCGTCCGTTGTTTACACTCCTTACCATCTCTTCCTGTCGCAATCGCTCCTCGATCCGGGCTCCCAACTCCTGCAACCGATCCATCTCCGTTCCCACCAAACTCAACTGGACCATTTGAGGACCACCGCGTCCCATCCGCATCCCCCCCACACCGCCACCGGCAACAGAAACCTCTACAACGCGATCCGGATCATCCAGCATCTCCTGGAGACGTGTCACCATCTGGTCCGAACTCACCGATCGATTCTGCTGGTCATTCAGGCGAACCTGCATCTGCCCCATATTGCTGGCCGTCGTCCACCGTTGACGACCTATACTCGTAATCACCGTTCGAACATCCGGTTCTTCCAGTATCTGCGCAGTCAGGGATCTCAACTCTTCGGCCGTCTCCGCAAGTCCCGTGCCCGGTGGTAATTCGATTTGTACATTCAATTCACCGGTATCGCTCTGTGGAAAAAATTCGGAAGGCAGGCTCTGAAACATCCACCATATACCGACAAGAATTCCGACGGACGCCAGAGCTACCCAGTAGCGGCGCTTTAACAGCCAGTACAAATTCCGAATGTAGTTCTCTTCAAGAGAGATCAACTTTCGAAGTGCCCACCCCCTTCGTTCAAAATCTTTTCGACGGATCAGAATGGAAGACAAAACCGGGATTACAATTAGAGAAGCCAGGAACGAGCTCGTGATGGCGATCGAAATTGTAAGAACCAGATCCCGGGTTACCGCACCGGCAACACCCGACACTCCGAGAATGGGAACAAAGACCCCGAGAGTTGTCAATGTCGAGCCAAGCAGTGCGCCGCCTACTTCACGTGTCCCCTCCAACGCAGCGTGAAATCGCTCCTCACCCTGCTCCAGCCGTCTCGAAATGCTTTCGGTCACCACTATCGAGTTGTCTACCAACAGACCGATGGCCAGTGCCAACCCCGTAATGGAGATAATGTTGAGCGTAATGCCCAACATATACATCGCCGTAAAGGTTGCTGTGAGAGAAACCGGGATGGAGATCGCGACAATCAATGCAATTCTCCACCCTCCCATGAAAAGAAAAAGGATCAAGACGACGACCACGAGTGCAATACCGGCCGACTGTGCAAGATTCCGAATGGATTGCGAAATAAAATCGGCCTCGCTACTCAGCACCTGCATATAGACACTTCCCGGGAGCTGGTTTTGAAAGGCTTCCATCTCGCGAACAACCGCTTGTGCCACCTCCAGTGTATTGGCATCCGACTGCTTCTGAACCTCGACCGTCACACTGTTCCGACCGTTCACCTCTTCAACTGAACGGACATCGGCATACGTATTCTCGACACTTGCCACATCCCCCACCCGAATCAATCTCCCTCCGTCCTCCCGACGCACGACAGTTTGAGAAATCTCTTCGAGCGATTCATAGGTAGACCCCGCACGCACCGAATAGGAGAGGGGGCCCGCAAGGATCGAGCCGATCGGTACATCCACATTATTCTGTCGAATTGCCTGGGTTACCTGGTTGGGGGTCACTTTGTGAAGAGCCATCGACTCCCGATCCAGACTCACATAGAAGTTCCGTTGCAACCCTCCGCGTGTATCGGCCGCTGCAACTCCGGGAATTCGTTCGAACCGGGGCTCCACAAATTCGACTGAAAGCTCGCGAAGTGCATCCAGTCCCAATACGGATGACTCCAGACTGATCTGCATAATCGGTGACCGATCCGGGTCAAATTGAAAAATGACGGGCTGATTCGCCTCTTCCGGCAGTATCGTCCGGATTCGATCCATCGCTTCCCGCAACTTGATCTCTGTCTGCTGTATGTTCGTTCCCGGCTGGAGTCGAAGAATCAAAAACGCCCCTCCACGACGAACATTCGATTCCAATTGCCGAATCCCTTCGACCCCCATGATGGCCCCTTCAATCGGTTCCACAACGAGTCGGGACATGTCCTCGGGAGCCACATTTGAATAGTTCACCGACACGGCAAGAATCGGAATATTGAACTCCGGCATCAGCGTCACCTTCAAATTTCCCAACGAAAAGAGTCCGAAACCGATCACCATCAGTGACGCCATAATGATCGTCACCGGACGTCGCAGCAGTGTTGAAGTCACCGGAAGCTGTTTCATCTCTCGACCTCCCTCTGCACAGGATCCGTTTTTCGGCTTACCGACTGAAATCCGAATGATTCACTCCAATGGCTGACCAATCGATACATGCATGGAACCACAAGCAGCATCAAGAGAGTTGACATGGTCAGCCCCCCAATCACGGTACGAGCCATCGGACTCCAGGTCTCGGATCCGGCTCCCAGTTCCAGTGCCAACGGAACCATTGCAAGGATGGTCGTCAGAGCTGTCATCAGAATCGGCCGAAGACGTCGGGTGGCACCACTCTGAATCGCTTCGTCCCGATCCAACCCGCGAACGCGCAATATTTTGATGTAGTCGATCATCACGATTCCATTGTTCACCACGATCCCCGTTAGCAGAACCAGACCTACCATCGCCGTGACGCTAATTGCAGTTCCAGTGCTCCACAGGCCGATCAATACTCCACTCAACGCGAGCGGAATGGTCACAATAATAATGAGTGGCTCCATCAAACTTTCAAATTGCGAAGCCATAACCATGTAGGTAAGTACACCGGCGACCAGAAATGCAATCAGCAGGTAGGCAAACGAGGCTTGCTGGTCCTCTGCCGAACCACCAATCTCGTATCGGTACCCCTCAGGCCACTCCATTTGATCGAGCAGATCACGAACTTGCTCGGAAGCTCGGCTCAGGTCCAGATTTCCGAGATCGGCTCCCACCTCTACCACACGCTCCTGATTCACACGATGGATGGTCGACGGCCCGGTAACCCTCTCGATTCGCGCCAAATTGGAGAGTGGCATCCAACCGGCTTCCGGAGTTTGAATCTGAATCTCTTCGAGCCGACCGGAATTTGCCCGATCGACCGGATCCAATTGGACCAAGACATCAAATTCGATCCCCTGATCCACAAACGAGGTCGCAACCTCGCCTCGAATAGCTCGTCCCACAACGTTGGCCACATCGGATGTCGTCATTCCGACCCGGGCAATCCTCTCCCGATCCATCTGCAATCGCAATTCCGGACGCCCCTCGTCCATGGACGTATAGACTCCTGCAACTCCCTCCATCTCCCGTAAACCACCGACGACCCGATTTGCCAATTCCATCCGCTCCACCGGATCATACCCGTAAATACGCAGTTGCAACCCGGTCTCGCCGTCCGGACTCAACGGATCTTCCCGCAGCTCCCGCACATCCAGGCCAGGTATAACCTGAAGCGATTCGATCAAAGACGCTGTAATCTCGACTTGATGCTGTTCCCGATCGGCTGCCGGGGTTAATTCGAGCCGGATGACACCTCGATTGCCGCCGGGATGGTCGGCCCCTTCGATCCCCGGTTTGTCCCCGTAATCCGAGACCATCAACCGAACGTCGGATCCCTCTTGCCGGATCACCTCCTCTGCCTCTTGAATAGAGCGTTCCAATTCAAACAATGTAACTCCAGGTTCCCGCTCCACCTCCAAAGCCACCCGTCCCTCATCCACGACCGGAAAAAACTCCCCGTCGAGAAGTTGGACAATCGGAAGTGTCGCCAGCAAAAAGAGAAAGGCTGCTATCGTTATCCGACCGCTATAGGGCAAAACCCTCTCCAGAAGAGAGGAATAGAACGTTTCGAGTCGGTCCAGCCACTCGCCAATGCGACTGCCGATGCGTCTGAGCCGCTCCTGAACACTCTTCATTGCCAACCAACGATTCGGTGACTCCTTCGGTCGTTCGAACAAACGCGAAGCAAGAACCGGAATCACTGTCAGGGAAACCAACACAGAGACGATCAACGCAAATGTAACCGTAAGAGCCAGATCCCGAAAAAGAAGTCCGGCAATTCCGGGAACGAACAGAATCGGCAAAAAGACGACTGCGGTCGTCATCGTCGACATGACCACCGGTGTCATCACCTCATTGGCTCCATCCACGGCAGCCGTCGGTCCGTCGGATCCGTCTTCCCGATAACGGAAAATATTTTCAAGAACGACCACCGCGTTATCGACAACCATCCCGACGGCCAGTGTCAATCCAGAGAGCGAGATGATATTGATGCTTACGTCTGCCCAGAACATGATACTGAACGTCGTCACAATCGAAACCGGAATGGAAACAGCGACAATCAGCGCCGGGCGACCGCTCCGAAGAAAAAGAAGGAGCATGGCAATGACCAATATGATCGCCTGCCCCCCCGTCTGGATCAGGTTTCGAATCGAAAGACGGATGAAATCGGCTTGATTGGAGAGAACGGAGAGGCGGACATCTTCCGGGAGCATCTGATGCATCTCGTCCACCGCTTCGACGACCCCTTGAGCGGCCATTACCACATTGCTGTCACTCTGACGATAGACATTGAGAATCACCCCGTCTTGCCCGTCAATCCGAACGTTCCCGATCGGCTGTGAAATCCCGTCCTCTACTTCCGCAATATCTCCCAGATAGACCGGTGTCCCCGCCTGGCTTCCCACGATGGTCTCGCGAATCTGACGAATGTCCTGAAACTCATTGACCGTCCGAAGTGAATAAGTGAACTCCCCCTCCCGAAGCTCCCCCGCCGGTACCTGAATGTTGTCCTGGCGCAGCCGGTTTGCTACCTGGGCAATATCCAGATTGTAGGCACGCATACGTGTATTACTGATGCGTACGTTGATTTGTCGGTCATATCCTCCGGATGTCGTGGCAGACGCCACACCCTCAACCCGCTCGAGACGCTGTTCAAGCTGTTGCGTTGCAAGCGTTCGCAGATCACGGGGACTGCGAATATCCGACGTGAGTGTGAGAACCACGACCGGTTCGTCATTCGGGTCATAGCTGAACACAATGGGAGCTTCCACCTCTTGCGGAAGCGATCGACGGATCATATCCAACTGCTTGCGAACCTCTGTCTCGGCCTCAAACAGATCGGTTCCCCACTGGAAATGGAGCCGAACAACCGACGCTCCCTGACTGGAAAGAGACCGGACGCGTTCAATCCCGGAGACGCTTCCAACCGACTCCTCGATCGGACGGGTAACCAACGTCTCCATATCTTCGGGAGCCACTCCTTCATACGTCGTGTAAACGGTAACTGTAGGGAACGAGACATCCGGATAGAGATTCAACCGCAGCTGCGTAAGGCCGTAGAGGCCGAATCCGATCAGAATCAGTGTTACCATGAGCGTTGTCACCGGACGCCGAACCGAAAATCGGGAGAGTGATGCCATGATTACTCGTTCGCCTCTGTATTGGATGAACGTCGTGAAGGCTCACCCAGCTCCCCACCACCGTCTTCCGATTGCCGCTGTTCCGGTACCCGGATCCGCCCGCGGTCACTCAAACTACGATGACCCGTCACGATCAGGGATTCCCCCTCTTCCAACCCGGAGAGGACCTGAACCTGTTCGCCCTGCTCCAGTCCGAGCTCGAGTTGCCGCTGTCGGGCAATGGAATCTCCCTGAGCGACAAACACCGTGTAATTTCGCCGAATTTCGACCGTATTCGTCTCGGGTTCAATGTACGTCTCGACCTGATCAATCAGGGTCGATCGCGGAACAACAATCACATCGTCGAGTGTCTGCAACAAGATTCTGGCTTCCATCAACATTCCCTGTCGAACCTCTCCCGAAGACTCCTGCAGGGTGACCACCACTTCTCCGAGACCGCTCGCTTCATCCAGTTGCGGGCTGATCCGGGTTACCATTCCATTGGCCAAAACCGACCCCTGGTTCGAGCGTCGAAGATCTACGGTCATCCCCACCCGAGTCGCCATCCAGTCCTCCATGGATAGCCAGAGACGAACTTCATAAGCAGCCGTATTTGCCAGTTCGAAGAGCGCTTGTCC
>JBNJFK010000020.1:15804-18553 GCA_051746765.1 Bacteroidota bacterium | reverse complement strand
TGACTCGCGATGAATTGCAGGACAAAATGAATCTCTCGGATCGGAAAAACTTTCGAAAGAACTATGTAGAACCCGCACTTGCGGCCGGTCTTGTTGAATACACGATCCCGGATAGGCCAAATAGTCCCGGACAGAAATACCGTCTTACGGAGAAGGGGAAGGCATACAAGAGACAACTTCTCAGACGTACGCCTTCAGGATGAAGAAGATGAGTACGCCGGTCACGGAGACGTAGAGCCAGATGGGCAGGGTCCAGCGGGAGACCTTGCGGTGCGTGGCAAAGCGGCCGGACCAGGCGAGCCAGAAGCTGGTCAGAACCAGCGGGACCACGAAGGCGGAGAGGACGATGTGGGTGAGCAGGATGGTCAGGTAGACCGGACGGATCCACCCCTCGCCGGGGAAGGGGGTGTGACCGACAAAGTTGTGGTAGAGCAGGTAGCTGATCAGAAAGAGGGACGATGTGACAAAGGCGGTCATCATCCGGTGCATGTGGATCTTGTACTCTCGTCGCCGAACCGCCCGGTAGCCGAGCAGGATGAGCACCGTACTGGCGCTGTTGAGCAGGGCGTTCAGGGCGGGGAGTTGGCCTACCCAGTCGGCCGTTTCGGCGGCGGTCTCCCGTCCGTAGATGAGCCAGAGAAGGAAGGCGAAGGCGGCGATGCTGACGACGGCAATGGTTCCGAGCGCTTTCGCCGGCGTAATGGACCGGAGCGCTTCAATGGTAAGTTCGTCTCCGCGACTGGTGGTTCGGGTGTCGGGTCGCGCGTTGCTACTGCTCTTGGTCTCTCTCTCCTGGCTCATCGTCTGTAAACTCTTGTCGAGGCGTTCGGGGCGCAGCGCTTGTCCGGCCGTGCCCGTTTCGGTTCGCCCCGAAATATACATGGATAAAAATTGTTCTATTGGATATCGAGCCTCAGCTTCTTTCCGAGTGCATGCGCGTACTTGGTCAATGTGGAGAGCTTGATGTCCTCTGCATGGTTCTCCATTCTGGAAATCGCTGATTTGGTCGTATTGAGTTTGTGTGCTACTTCCGCTTGAGTGGCCCCTATCTCCTCTCGGGCCTGACGAAGAATGACACCAATTTTGAAATTGAGGTAGCCCTCCTCAAAGTTTTCGGCAAACTCTGGGCTCGATTTTTTCTTTTCGTTGATAAAAATTTCCAAGTCGTCTTTTTTCATTTGTCCTTCCTCCATATGTAGTCTCGCTTTCGTTGCTCCGCAACGTTGATCTCATTGCGGGGCACTTTTTGAGACTTCTTGGCAAAGCCATTCGTTAAGACGATGACCAATAAAATGTTCACATAAACGTGAACTTATGCAAGTCCCGTCGGGAAGAGTCCGGTTCAACCCGGGTCTGTGCCTAACTCCACTCACTCCCCACCCCCAGTCTCCCGCTCAGGAGAGAGGCTTTGTTTTGAACCGCCCGGTCGGATTTGGCGCGCAAGCCGTGGATTTTCAGGATTTCCCGCTAGTATTTATTTCGTCGTAATTGTAAGAAAAAGATCTTTTTCTCTCTTATCTTGACGGCCGATTGACAGGGTCCCGGTGGATGCGGGCTCGCCCCGGTTTATTTAGAACGTTTTTAAATAGACAGGTGGCAACCGCTTCCGGTATGTTCGTTTTCTGAATTTCGGTACCTTCATTGCGACCTGAATCCCCGGACGCGTCGTCGTCAGGCAAACGATTAATGATCGAACGAACCTATGGCTCAAGTTTTTCCTAAATGGGCAAACCGTGTTCCCAAGCGCCTACTTATCGCCCTCATTATTCTGTTGAACAGCGTTGTCTTCGGGGTCTGGTACTTTTTCTCTCCCGAGTTCACTCACGTCGGATATGCGCCCGAACAGCCGGTCCCGTTCTCTCACCAGCAGCACGTGGGCGAGATTGGCCTCGATTGCCAGTATTGCCACACCCAGGTGTTTGATACGGAGCACGCCAACATTCCGGCCACCCAAACCTGTATGAACTGCCACACGCAGATCGCGACCGATTCGGAGAATCTGGCGCCGGTTCGTGACAGTTGGGAGAGTGGCGATCCGATTGAATGGGTCAAGGTTCACAACCTGCCCGACTACGCCGTCTTTGACCACAGCTCGCACGTGAATGTCGGTGTGGGATGCGAGTCCTGTCACGGCCGTGTGGATCGCATGGAGACGGTCTTTCAGGCCGAACCGCTCTCGATGAGTTGGTGCCTGGACTGCCATTCCGAACCGGAGAAGCATGTGCGTCCGGTCTCCGAAGTGACCACCATGGGATATGAAGTTGAGGATCAGCTCGACGTCGGCCGGGATCTGGTGGCCAAACAGAACATCAACGCACCTCTATACTGTCAGGGATGCCACTATTGACCGATCGGACCTTGCAAGGCTGCATCGATTTTTCAATCCAAGTCAGAATGACGAATGAGTGAGGAACTGAAAACCAACAGCTACTGGAAGAGTCTCAACGAGCTCTCTCAAAACGAAGAGTACAAGAAGTTCGCCCAGCGCGAGTTTCCCGAGGACGCGACCGAGATGGCCGATCAGGTCTCCCGGCGTAGCTTCCTGCGTGTGATGGGTGCGTCGATCGCTCTGGCCGGGTTCGCCTCTTGTCGGCGGCCGATGCAGAAGATCGTCCCGTTCAGCAAGATGCCCGAGGATCGGGTCGAGGGCGAGGCGGTCTGGTATGCCACCGCGCACCCCTTCCAGGATGTACTCAACGGCCTTCTGGTTCAGAATACCGATGGACGGCCCACCAAGATTGAAGGGAAC
>JBNJFK010000020.1:2238-15794 GCA_051746765.1 Bacteroidota bacterium | reverse complement strand
GAACGAGCTGCACCCCTCCAGTGGCGGACGCTCCTCCATCTATGATCAGGCCGAACTGTTGGGCCTCTACGATCCGGATCGCTCAAGATCCATTCGACACGCGGGCGAGAGTGCCGAGCGGGACGCCCTGCTGGCGGCGCTCGAGTCCATTTCGGCCAACCCGTCACAGCGCATCGCTGTTTTGAGTGAGGCGACCTCCTCCATGACGGTTCAGCGGCTTCGCGCGCAGCTCGAAGAGCAGTACGAGAATCTGAGCTGGACCACCTACGAACCCTTTGATGAAGAGAACGAGCTCGAAGGAGCGCGTATTGCCTTTGGCGAGCGTCTTCGCGCCGTTCACCATTTCGAGAATGCCGATGTGGTCGTGACGCTCGACAGTGACGTGATGAACCCGTTCGGTCACAAGAATGCCACCGCGTACGCACAGGCGATCACCGCCCGGCGGGATGTTGAGTCTGCCGACGAGGAGCTCTCCCGGATCTATGCGGTCGAGAGCACCTTTACGAACACGGGCTCGTATGCCGACAACCGGCTGCGCCTGAAAGCCTCGCACGTGGCACCGTTTACCTACGCGCTGGCCGCCGAGCTCTCCGGATCCGTGAGCGGTTTGGAGGCGTTTGCATCGGTCTCCAACGAATTTTCCGAACACGACTGGATCGCCACCCTGGCATCCGACCTGCTGTCCAACCGGGGTGGATCGGCCCTGATCGCCGGCTCGCAGCAGCCATCCGGCGTGCATGCCGCTGTCGCCGCGATCAACCTGGCGCTCGGCAACGTGGGCGAGACGGTCGAGTATCTGCGCGTCCCGCACCAGGGCGAGAGCTCGCAGCGAGAGGCACTGGCCGAGCTGGCCGGCGAATTGAGTGCCGGCAATGTCGATACTCTTCTGGTCCTTGGTGGCAACCCGGTGGTCAACGGACCGTCGGATCTGGATCTGGCCGCTGCAATTCCGCAGGCCGGCACCGTGATTCATCTCTCCCGTTATCTGGACGAGACCTCCAAAGTGTCCGACTGGCACGTGAACCGGGCCCATTTTCTGGAAGCCTGGGGAGATGGACGTTCGTTTACCGGCGTTCAGTCCATTATCCAGCCACAAATTCAGCCGCTCTTCGGGGGCTGGAGCGAGATCGAACTTCTCGCCGCGCTTACCGACGGCCAGTGGCACGACGGCCACGAGCTGGTGCAGGAGACCTGGCAGGAGATCTACCCCAATCAATTTGAACAGCGCTGGAACCGGAGCCTGCATGACGGGCTCGATACCGGGGACAGCTTTGCCGCTGCCGATGTATCGCTGCAGGACGGATTGGCCGACGACGTCGCAGGCGAGCTGAATGCCGCCGGAATCTCCGGCATTGAGATCACAGTCAAACCCGATCCGAAACTCTTTGACGGTCGATATGCCAACAACTCCTGGCTTCAGGAGCTGCCCGACCCGATGACCAAGATTACCTGGGACAACGTGGCCTTGATGAGCCCGGCCACCGCCCGGGAGCTGGGCGTTCCGACCGAACGACATTTGAGTGACAAGGAGGCGCCGATCGTGGAGATTCAGGCCGGTGACGAGAGTATCGAAATTGCCGCCTGGGTTCAGCCCGGCCATGCCGACGGAACGATCACCCTGACGACCGGATACGGTCGAACCGGAATCGGTCGCGTGGCCGACGGAGTGGGGGTTTCGCTCTGGAATCTGGTTACAAGTGATGCCCCGTACGCCCGGGAGGCGCAGGTCTCCGTGACCGGACGACAATACGAAATCGCTTGTGTGCAGGACCACAATTCCATCGAGGGTCGCGACATGATTCGCGAGGCGACGATGCCGCAGTATCGCGAGAACCCCGATTTTGCAACCTACGAGAGTGTCCACGGATATGCGGTCCCCGGCGTTGCCGAGTCGGACGACGAGCATCCGATCAATCTGTTTGATGCGCGGCAGTTCCCCGATGATCAGCCGCAGTGGGGGATGGCCATTGACCTGAACGCCTGTTTCGGCTGCGGGGTCTGTACGATCGCCTGCCAGGCCGAGAACAACATTCCGGTTGTAGGGAAGCGGGAGGTGGGTCGCCGCCGCATGCTGCACTGGATCCGGACCGATCGCTATTATGAAGGCGACGAGAACAACCCGCGGGCGATGCACCAGCCGGTGCCCTGTATGCACTGTGATCAGGCGCCCTGCGAGCAGGTCTGCCCGGTGGCGGCCACCACGCAGAGCGAAGACGGGATGAACTCGATGACCTACAATCGATGTGTGGGCACGCGCTACTGCGCGAACAACTGCCCGTTCAAGGTTCGACGGTTCAACTTTTTCAACTACACCAAAGAGTTCTTGACGACCGGCGACGATCCGGAGATTGTCCAGATGGCGATGAACCCCGACGTGACCGTCCGCTTCCGCGGGGTCATGGAGAAGTGCACCTACTGTGTACAGCGGGTCAACAAGGCCAAGCGGGTCTCCCGACAAGAGACCGGCTCCAAAAAACCGGCCGACGGCACGGTTCAGACCGCCTGCCAGCAGGCGTGCCCGGCCAACGCCATCCATTTTGGCGACATGACCGATCCGAACAGCCGGATCTCACAGATCAAACGGAACGAGCGAAACTATGTGATGCTCGAGGAGCTGAGCGTACGACCGCGAACCTCCTACCTGGGCAAACTTCGCAATCCGAACCCGCAACTGGGCTAGATCTGCCACGAAACCCGAAGGCGTTAATCGTAACTGACTGAACATGAGTAAAACGTACGAATACGTACACGAGCCGACCCTGGTCAAGGGCGATCACGATTTCAAGAGCCTGACCGCTCTGGTGACCGATGTGAACCTGCGGCCGACGCCCAAATTGTGGTACGTCGCGTTTGGGATCTCCAATCTGCTGCTGCTTGTCATGGTGGTCGCGATCGGCTATCTGATCTGGGAAGGGACCGGAATCTGGGGTCTGAACTCGCCGGCCAACTGGGGCTGGGCGATTATCAACTTTGTCTGGTGGGTCGGGATCGGCCATGCCGGAACGCTCATTTCGGCTATTCTCTTCCTCTTTCGACAGGATTGGCGGACGGCGATCAACCGTTTTGCCGAGGCGATGACCATCTTCGCGGTCATGTGTGCCGGGGTCTTCCCGGGCATTCACGTCGGTCGGATCTGGGTCGCCTACTGGCTCTTCCCGATTCCGAACCAGATGTCGATGTGGCCCAACTTCAACTCGCCGCTTCTCTGGGACGTGTTTGCCGTTTCGACCTACTTTACGGTCTCGCTGCTCTTCTGGTATGTGGGACTCGTGCCCGATCTGGCCACATTGCGGGACAAGATTAAAAGCAAAGTGGGCAAGCGGGTCTACGGCATGTTTGCACTCGGTTGGAGAGGGTCGAACCGCCACTGGTGGAACTACGAGAAGGCTTACATGATTCTGGCCGGTCTGGCTACTCCGCTCGTTCTCTCCGTTCACACGATTGTCTCCTTTGACTTTGCCGTTTCGGTCATTCCGGGATGGCACACCACCATCTTCCCGCCCTACTTCGTGGCCGGCGCCGTCTTCTCCGGTTTTGCGATGGTGCTCACGCTCATGATCATCGTCCGCAAGATCTACGGCATGCAGGATATCATGACGGTGGATCACATCGAGAAGATGAACATGATTTTGATGGTAACCGGTCTGATGGTCGGCTTCGCCTACTCGATGGAGTTCTTTATTGCCTGGTACTCGGGCGTGGAGTATGAGAAAGCAATCTTTATTCTGCGGGCGACCGGGCCGTACGCCTGGGCCTACTGGATCATGATCACCTGCAACGTGGTTTCTCCGCAGTTCTTCTGGTTCAAGAAATTGAGACGAAATGTCGCTTTTACCTTTGTGATCTCGATTATTGTGAACATCGGGATGTGGTTCGAACGGTTCGTGATTACCGTCACCTCACTCTCGACCGACTTTCTGCCTTCGTCCTGGGGGTATTTCTCGCCCACGATGTGGGACGTTCTCACCTATGTGGGAACTTTCGGCCTCTTCTTTACCAACTTCCTGCTCTTCCTCCGCTTCCTTCCGATGGTCGCGGTGGCCGAGATCAAGGCGGTAACACCGCAGGCCGATCCGCACAACTATGACGAGGAGGGCAACTTCGCACCGCACGAGGTCGAGGTACCCGAACCGAAACGAGAGCAGGCGTAGGAGGGCAATGATGACATCCGAAACAACAGAGACGATGGACAAGACAACCCAACCCGGCAAACTGTACGGCATTCTGGCCGAAGTTCCCAACCCGCGGGCCCTCATGGAGGTCGCCGAAACGGTCAAGAACAGTGGCTATACCGCCTGGGACACGTTCAGCCCCTTTCCAATGCATGGAATTGACCAAGCGATGGGTCTGAAGAAGTCGAAGCTGGGAGGGATCGTTCTCTCTCACGGACTGATCGGCTTTTTCGGCGCGCTTCTCATGATCTGGTTCATGGGGGTCGTCGATTATCCGCTGAATATCTCCGGCAAACCGCTGTTCAACGTCCCGGCCTGGATTCCGGTGACCTTCGAGCTTACGGTCCTGCTCAGTGCCTTCGGCGCGGTCTTCGGGATGTTCTTTCTGAACGGTCTGCCGCAACTGAACCACCCGCTCTTTAATTCCGAGCGATTCGAGAAGGTGACCGATGACGGCTTTTTTGTCTGTATCGAAGCGAGCGATCCGCAGTTCGACCGCGAGAAGGTGCGAAGTCTGCTGGAGAAAGCGGGCGCGACCCACATTGAAGAGATTGCTGATGAGTAACGGAGCAGTGCCCGAACGCGAGTCTCCAAACCGGAATTCCATGATGAAACGCGATCCATACGCCATGACACGTTTGACCCGATTTCCACTGATCGCCCTGGTGCTGGCGTCCACGTTGCTGGTCTCCTGCCGGGGACAGCTTACGGACAACGAGCCGGTGCACCTGCAGCGAAATATGATGTTTCAGGAGCGATTCGAAGCACAGGAGCGCAACCCGTTTTTCGAGAACGAGATGGCGATGCGCGAGCCGGTCGACGGGACCATTGCCCGTGGCTATCTTCGTGAAGATACGGAGCTCTACGAGGGTGTGGACGACGATGGGAATTTTGTAGAAGAGAGCCCGGTCGGGATCTCGGAAGAGCTGCTCCGGCGCGGACAGGACCGCTACGATATCTATTGCGCGGTCTGCCACGGAGGCACCGGAGATGGTCAGGGGATCATCATGACCGGTCAGTTCGGCTACGTTCCGGCGCCGACCATCCATCAGGATCGGATTCGCGAGATGCCCGACGGCGAGCTCTACTCGATTATCAAGAACGGAATACGAAACATGCCCGCCTATGCACACCAGGTAAAAACCGAGGATCGCTGGGCGATCGTCTCCTATCTGCGGGCGCTGCAGCTGAGCCAGAACGCCTCTGCGCGTGACGTGATGCAGATGGGCGAGGATCCGCGAGAACTTCTGGATGACGCTCTGGTTGCCGAAGAGCAGGCAGCGGCCGAGGAGGCCGAACAGGAAGCGGCATCGGGCGGGGCCGACGACGAGGGGTCGGATGGTGACGACGGCGAGACGAATGGTGATGATTCGGCCGAAGGCGACCCGGCACTGGGCGAGCAGCTCTTTGGAGGTCAGGGATGCCAGGCGTGTCACTCGGTGGATGGGTCCGCCGGTGTGGGACCGTCCATGGCCGGTCTCTACGGAAGCGAACGTGAACTGGCCAGTGGCGAGAGCGTCACGGCCGACGAGGAGTATCTGCACCGGGCCATTGTGGAGCCGGGCGCCGAGATCGCCGAAGGATACCAGAACATGATGACGCCCTACGGACATCTCGACGAGTCGGAGATTCTCTCTCTGATCGAGTATATCAAGACGCTGGCCGATTGAGCCAGAGTGGAGGCCCGGCGCCGACCCCGAGGGGAGGGGCGCCGAAACGGTATGTTGAGGAACCGAGAAACGGACAGAAAACCAGGTATTGATTCATGGCTACAAGCAGCCCAACACAACTTGACTCCATCGACTTCGCATCCGGCCTGGATGCCTCCAAGCCGCTGTTCGGTGCGGGGATCGTGGGTCTCATTGCCAGCGGTGTCGGCTATTTTCTCAATAGCGATCAGTTCTTCTTCTCCTGGCTGATCAGCTTTACCTATTTTACAAGCATCGCGCTGGCGTCGCTCATTCTGGTGATGATTCATCACATTACGCGCGCCTCCTGGGGAGCGGTCATTCGCCGGTTGCCGGAGACATTTGCCTCCTATTTCTGGATCTGGGGACTCTTTCTGATTCCGATCCTGCTCAGTCTGAGTTCGGTTTACCACTGGGCAGACCCGCACTATGTCGAGGGAGACCCGATCCTCGAGGGCAAGGTCGCCTATTTGAACTCGACCTTCTTTATTGTCCGACAGGTGCTCTACTTCGCGATCTGGGGCTATCTGGGCAAGCGGCTCTACAACGCCTCACTGGAGATGGACCGGACCAACGACTGGGGCATCACAACGCTCATGCGCAAGATCAGCGCTCCGGGAATTCTGCTCTTTGCCCTGACGATCGCCTTTGCAAGTTTTGACTGGCTCATGTCGGTCGACGCCCACTGGTTCTCGACCATGTTCGGGGTCTACTTCTTTGCCATGAGTTTTCAGGCGCTCTTCGCCGTTCTGCTTCTTCTCATTTTCTGGATGCAGAAGCGCGGCATGCTCACCGACGTGGTGGGCAAGAGCCACATTTACGACCTGGGAGCCTGGTTCTTCGGCTTTACCGTCTTTTACGCTTATATCGCATTCAGCCAGTTCCTGCTGATCTACTACGCGAACATCTCCGAAGAGGTGCTCTGGTACTACCACCGCATGGAAGGGGGTTACTACGTGATCATGTGGTCACTGCTGGCCTTCCGTTTTGTTTTGCCGTTCCTGGTCTTGCTGAACCGGGACATGAAGCATCGAACCGCGGTTCTGAGTTTTGTATCCATCGTGGTTCTGGTCATGCACTTTCTGGAGATCTACTGGATCGCCATGCCGTCGCTGCATCACCATGGAATTGAGTTCAGCTGGTTGGATATTACCACTTTTGTCGGACTGGGCGGGATCTTTCTGGGTCTCTTCTTCCGAAAACTGAAGGGAGCCAAGCTTATTCCGGTCAACGATCCGAAACTGGCCGACTCGCTGGGCAAACATTATCACCAATAATAGTCACACCATGAGCGAACAGAGCTATTCCGATGATTTCAAGGCGAAGCTGGTGCTTCAGGCGACCTCTCCGCAGGGGCCGAGTCCGTCGGAGATTGCCGGGCAACACGGCGTGAGCGTCCGGCAGCTGGTGAGCTGGGCCATGGAGATGGATCTCTCCTCCGAGGATATCCAGCTTCTCAAGACCGCAGCCGGTGACGAGAGTGACGGCGCGTCTTCCGATGTCACACTTACGGGGACAAGCGAGTCGTTTATCAAGGATATCCGGTTCGGAATGACCCGGGATATTCTGGACATTCGGAAGGTCGGGTTCTGGACCTTTTTCGGATCCGGATTTGTACTTCTCCTGGTCGTGGGAATCATGTCGATCTACTCGGTTGCGACGACGGACACGATTCAGCGAGTCTATGCGGAGAGCGGAGACAACTATGACGTCTCTCAGCTCAAGGTGCAACAAGCCGAGCATCTGAACAGTTTTGGCGTATTGGACACGGACGAAGGAGTCTATCATGTACCGATTGATGCGGTCATCGAACAGATGGCTGCCGAAGCGGAGTAGCGCCTCGATGCGAGGTCTCTCCCTGATTCTTATTGGATGGGTTCTCCTCCTGGGCATGCCGGCGAACGGGAATGCCCAGTTGAACCAGGGAACTCCCGAGATTCTGGAACAGATCGGTGTGGACGAGAAATTGGGCGAGGATCTTCCGCTTGATGTTCCGTTCACGAATGCCGATGGCGAGCAGGTGACGCTGGGCGAGCTCTTCGAAGAGGGCAAACCGGTCTTGCTGAACCCGCTCTATTACGAGTGTCCGATGCTCTGCAATCTGGTGGTCGAAGCGGTCTACGAAGGTGTTCGTGATCTGGCCTGGACACCGGGTCAGGAGTATTTGATCGTCTCTTTCAGTATTGATCCGGAAGAGACACCCGAGATGGCGGCCCGTTCGCGGACCCGCTATCTGGAAGCGTTGAACCGTCCCGGGAGCGAGGAGGGATGGCACTTTTTGACGGGAAGCGAGGAGTCGATTCGTCGGGTAACCGAGGCGATCGGATTTCGTTATGTGAAGGATGAGCAGACCGGAGACTATCTCCATCCGTCCAGCATCCAGTTCATCAGCCCCGATGGAGTGATCACCCGATACCTTCACGGGATCGAGTTTACGGAGTTCAATTTGCGCAATGCGCTCTACGAAGCAGCGGACGGAGAGATCGGATCCACGATGGATCAGGCGGTCCTCTACTGCTTCCAGTATGACCCCGCATCGGAGAGTTACATCCCCTTTGCGAGGAATATCATGAGGCTGGGCGGGTTGGTTACTCTGGTCGTTCTGGGTATATTTCTCGGACTTTTTTGGTTCGGAAAAAAAAGAGCGCTATTCACCAAAACAACTCAACAATCTGACGATTCGTAATGAACAGACTGAGTGATTTCATGCTTCCTCCAGCCCGGAGTACCTTTGCGGGCGAGACGGATGCACTCTTCAATTTCATCAACGTCGTGAGTCTGATTCTGCTTGTCGGGATCACCATCGCGATGATCTACTTTGCGATCAAGTACAGACGACGGTCGGAGGATGAAACCACTCCGCTCATTACCCACCATGCGGGTCTGGAGATTACCTGGTCGATCATCCCGCTCATTTTGGTACTTATCGTATTTGCGTGGGGCTTTCGCGGCTACATGAACCACTCCACCCCTCCATCGGACTCCTATGAAGTGCGCGTGGTGGCCGCCTCCTGGCGTTGGGATTTCATCTACGAGAATGGCTATGTGAGTACAAACGAGCTCCACGTGCCGAAGGATCGACCGGTGCGATTGGTGATGAGCTCCGACGATGTGATTCACTCGTTCTATGTTCCCGACTACCGGGTCAAGCGGGATGTGATTCCGAACCGGTATACGCAGGTCTGGTTTGAGGCGACCTCGCTGGACACCTCGACGGTCTTCTGTACGGAGTATTGCGGGACGGCACACTCCGACATGCTGGCCGATGTGATCGTTCACGAGCAGGAAGATTTTGACGACTGGCTGGCCAATGCCGCCTCGGCGACCGACGACATGGATCCGGCTGAACTGGGCGAGCAGTTGATCGGACAGCAAGGATGCGAGACGTGCCACTCGACGGATGGGTCGGCCGGTGTGGGCCCGAGCTTCCAGGGTCTGTTCGGCAGCGAACGAACCATGGATGACGGATCGACGGTGACTGCCGACGAGAACTACATTCGCGAGTCCCTGCTGGAGCCGAACACACGGGTGGTGGAAGGATACCAGCCCGTCATGCCGACGTTTGCGCAGCTGAATGACCGACAGCTGGATGCCATTATCGAATATCTCAAAACCATCGATTGATATGTCTACGAGTGA
Source organism: Bacteroidota bacterium (assembly GCA_051746765.1). Classification (GTDB taxonomy): domain Bacteria; phylum Bacteroidota; class Rhodothermia; order Balneolales; family Balneolaceae; genus JBBEBE01. Next base: position 6,295 of record JBNJFK010000020.1, on the reverse strand, counting down.
ATCCACAAGTGTAAACACGCTTCAGGTTCGGCGGTACAAACCGGAGGAGTCTCCGAAGACGAGCTACCTGACCGAGGAGAAGGGACTCAAAGCCTGGCTTACGACGGTTGACCACAAGAAGATCGGGCTGATGTATCTGGGTTCGATCGCCTTTTTCTTCTTCATCGGAGGAATTCTGGCGCTCATCCTTCGAACCGAGCTCTGGACACCGGCCCAAAACTTTCTCTCGGCGGATGCCTACAACCAGATCTTTACGCTCCACGGAGCGATCATGGTCTTTTTCTTCCTGGTTCCGTCGGTTCCGGCGGCGCTCGGGAACTTCATTCTTCCCCTGCAGCTCGGCTGCAAGGATGTCGCCTTCCCCAGGTTGAATCTGGCGAGTTTCTACATCTACCTGATCGGAGCCGTCATTGTGGTCGGTGCGATTCTGACCGGCGGAGTGGACACCGGCTGGACCTTCTACACGCCCTATTCAACCCAGACAGGCGGAAGCGTCATGATCATGACCTTCGGGGTCTTTGTCCTCGGGTTCTCCTCGATTCTGACAGGGGTGAACTTCATTACCACCATTCACCGTCTGCGCGCACCGGGGCTCGGGTGGAACCGACTCTCCCTGTTCAACTGGTCGCTCTATGCCACGAGTATCATTCAGCTGTTGGCGACGCCGGTACTGGCGATTACGCTTCTGCTTCTGACCATGGAGCGGTTGCTCGGCATCGGAATCTTTGATCCGAACATTGGCGGGGACCCGGTCCTCTACCAGCACTTTTTCTGGTTCTATTCCCACCCGGCCGTATACATTATGATTGTTCCCGGTTTCGGGATTATCTCCGAGGTGATTTCGACCTTCTCCAAGAAGCACATCTTCGGGTACTGGGCCATTGCCATCTCCTCGCTTGCGATCGCCTTTATCGGCTTCCTGGTTTGGGGACACCACATGTTTACGGCGGGTCAGTCCTCACTGGCCAACATGGTCTTCTCGTTTTTGACCTTCTTCGTGGGAATTCCGACGGGGATCAAGATTTTCAACTGGGTGGCCACGATGTACCGCGGGTCGATCGACCTGAAGGTGCCCATGCTCTACGCGCTCTATTTTCTCTTCCTTTTCATGATTGGCGGGTTTACCGGAATCATGGTTGGAACGTTGGTGGTCGATGTTCACCTGCATGACACCTACTATGTGGTGGCTCACTTCCACTACGTGATGATGGGCGGGATGGTCTTTGCACTGCTGGCCGGTCTTCACTACTGGTGGCCCAAAATGTTTGGCAAGATGTACAACGAGAAGTGGGCAAAGATCGCCTCCATCTTTGTATTCCTCGGCTTCAACCTGACATTCCTCCCGCAGTTTGTGATGGGATCGCTCGGGATGCCGCGACGGTATTTCAACTATCTGGAGGAATTCCAGATCTACCACCAGCTCTCGACGATGGGAGCCTTCACGATGTTTGTCGGCTTTTCGATCATGATCACGTATCTGATCTACTCGATGGTGAAAGGGAAGCAGGCGCCGGCGAATCCGTGGGGAAGCCGTGCACTGGAGTGGCAAGTATCGTCTCCACCGGAGCTGCACAACTTCCACCATACACCGGTCATTATTCACGGTCCGTATGACTATCACAAGCCGATGCACGAGTTCCAGCTCGGAATCGACAGCGTACACCGCGAGAATGGTCACGGAGAGAGCGGTCACGTGGAGATTGATACGTCATTGGACGCGACGGAAGAGCGTCACTAACAACAGGACAAGACGACAACAACGAACGATTCAGATATCATGGCACAAGCGTCTTCATCGGTTGAAAAAAAGAGTTTTCTCCAGCACCACTTTGTGGATCACGACCATCAGTTCGAATCCTCCAAGTTGGGCATGTGGGTCTTTCTGGTGCAGGAGATTCTCTTCTTCGGGGGTCTCTTTCTGGCCTATATCGCCTATCGGGCCTGGTATCCCGAGCTCTACGTGTTGGCCTCCGAGCACCTGGACACCTTCTGGGGCGCGGTGAACACGGTTGTGCTGCTCAGTAGCTCGCTGACGGTGGCCATGGCGATTCGTTCGGCGCAACTGAATCAGATTAAAGGGCTTGTGATGAACCTGGGGATCACGATTGCGCTTGCCTGCGTCTTTATGGTGATCAAGTATTTCGAGTACGAGCACAAGATCCATTTGGGAATCCTTCCCGGCGAGATGTACACCTACGACGGGATTGCCCACGAGAAGGCAAACATCTTCTTCAGTATTTACTACATGATGACCGGGTTGCACGGGCTTCACGTGGTCATTGGTATCGGATTGATGGTCTGGCTGCTGGTTCGAGCCAAAAAGGGCCACTTTAATGCCCAGTACTACGGACCGGTCGAGATGGTCGGCCTTTACTGGCACTTGGTGGATTTGATCTGGATTTTCCTCTTCCCGCTGCTCTATCTGATCGATTGATCGGAGACAGGGTTCGGGGGCGGTCGGACTGTTTAAGCCGATCCCGGCAATCCGGACTGGCAGGAGCGAGGCGGTCGGGGCGATCCCGTCGGTCACGTGATCGAAGCGATCGTCCGGAGGAGTGCCCGGGGAATGCCCGGGGAATGCTCGGGGAGTAGAAGTTGAGTATTGACAACGATGATTCAAGTTTTGGACTAACAAAGCAAACAACGACATGAGTGGACATCACATTTCTTCGGCAAAGTTTCTCTGGACCGTCATGGCGGGCCTGCTCTTCCTGACCTTTTTGACGATTGCCGTCACGTGGTTTCATATACCCTCGCCCTGGAATATCGTCGTGGGTGTCAGTATCGCCATCATGAAAGCGACGCTGGTCGCGATGTTCTTCATGAACCTTTACTGGGACAACAGATTCAACACGTTGATGCTCTTTGTCGGGATCCTTTTCATCCTGCTGCTCTTCGGCATGACGTTGTTGGATACGATGTTCCGAAACGACCCGGTCCCGCTCTTTTAATCGAGAGGGTCGTGCGGCCACGCATATCTTTAACAGGTGTTGAGAGAATCCCTTGTCGACATGTCGATCCCCCTCAGGGGCGTTGATTTGCCTCAATCTCTCCAGAGGCTCTAAACGCCATTTGTTGAAAACCAGATTTTGGAAAGTTTTCAACCTCTCTCCTAACAGTCGTTTTTGTCTTGCTGAATGGGGGCCATTCGCTTTCTTTCGGAAGGACCTTCTTGACTTACGACTTTTTTGTCGGCAGATTGCGCGGACTCAACCACATGTAACTGGAGTAGAGGATGATGAAGACAGGGATTACGACACTCTTTTTGATTGTTTTTCAATTTATGATTTCGGGCCTGGTTTCGGGCTCCGCTTCGGACTTGCCTTTAAATGTGAATTCAGACACGCCCCTAGATCTGAATTCGGATACAGCTGCGATTCCGTCCACCGGATTTTCCATGGAGGGCTCGATAGCAGAAGCAATCGACCTCAAGACGGAAGCGGTTCAGCCCGATAGCTCGTCGGAGTGGGTGCTGACGATTCATGCAGGGCATCTGGACCGTACACAGACACCGGTCCGGGTATCGTTTCCGTTTCCGATCGAGGACGGAGTCTATGAGCTGCGGCAGACGGCCATGACGCAACGTTCCACGGGAGGAGTGCAACGGGGCGAGCAGGTACGTCGGCCGGCAGAGAGGATGGAGCGTCGCGAGGAGATGATGCAACGCCGGGAAGAGAGAATGCAGCAAGGGGAAGAGGCGCAACCGTCGGATGAAATGATGCAACGGCGCCGGGAGATGCGCCAACAACACATGCAGATGCAGCAGGTGGGGCCGAACCACCCGGTGCCGGACGTCATTCAGGTGAAGGACCAACGGGGGTTGCTGGTGCTTCCGCTTCTGCCTGCCGGTCGGTCCGTGGAGTTGGTGATGAGTCTGGAGCCGGTTGACGAAGGTCGACGGACCAGTGAGGGAAATCAACAGACGGGTGTCGGAGAAGAGACCGGGCAGACCGGACAAACCGGAAACGGAATTCGACACGAGATGGGCGATACCCGCCTCTCGTTTCTGACGGGAGATCGGCCGCTCTTCTCTTTTCTACACGAGACCGAACCGGTT
>JBNJFK010000020.1:0-2228 GCA_051746765.1 Bacteroidota bacterium | reverse complement strand
ACGAGCGGGGCGGGTATATTTATCCGCTCCATACACCGTCGGGGCGCAATGTGATCAAGCATTTCAATGACAGTCGACCGCATCAGTATGCGCTCTGGTCTACCTGGTATCAGACGGAGGTGGACGGGGAGTCGGTCACCTTCTGGTCGTCGCTGGAGGAGGACGGTCGGGTTCGACCCGAAGGGGTTCGGCAGATCAGCGAAGGTCCGGTGGCGGCGAGCTTTGTGGCAGAAAATAGATATTTCGATCTGATCCCTGCCGGTGAAGCATCAGGGGATGCGGAGATTTGGACCGGAGGGGGTCCGGAGGGGGATTCGGGAGATTTTGCGGTGGACCCGATTCTCAACGAGACGTGGCAGGTGACGATGGTGCCCGACCTGGGGCGTGTGATTCGTACGCCGTCCGGGGAGCAGAATACTCGCGGAATGCAGGGGATGCAGGGCCAGGGAGCGGAATCGGACGAGCCGGGGCGTTATCACCTGCTCGATATCGTCTTGACGCAGGAGGTCACCGGAGAGAAGGAGGTCAAGATACTCGAAGGCGGGTATGGCGGAATCAGCGTACGGGGACCGGATGAGTGGAATCGCGACGGTGCGATGACGTTTCTCTCGTCGGAAGGTCATGAGAGGAGTACGGTTCAGAACGAGCCGATTCGTTGGGGACAACTCTCCGGCGAGTTGGAGGGGGAGATGGCCGGAATTGCGATCCTGGCGGCTCCACCGTCGGTGACGTCGCCACTGCATCCGGGGGCGCCGATGGGCGGGTTCATCAACCTGAGTGCCGAGCCGTTCTTCTCGTTGGGACCGGCGACGTTGGGCGAATTTTTGATCACCCCCGGATCTCCCTGGCAGGCGCATTACCGGGTGGTGGTTCATGACGGCGAGTTGCCGGCCCGGGTACTGGACCGCATCTGGAATGATCTGGCGAGTCCGCCCGTTGTGGAAGTGTCGCGACGATGAATTTCACTTGAAAACAACCGGGCATCCGTGAATGGTTTGTATACCAAACATTAAAAAACCGAGTTTTTAATGTTTGGTGGCAAATCCGGCATTAAAACAAAGGTCTGTTGTCGCAAGACGTGTTTGGGTGTATTGGTGATGAATTTCCATGGTGGACGTTTCTGTACGATTACACGACGATTACACGAGACGGTTGTTGCGAGAAATGTTGTTGCGAGAGAGTGAATTTGGAGAGAACGTGAATCCGGAAAAAAAGGGAGTTGAGAGATGAGTCTGGAGACGAAAGCAGAGTTTGTATGGTTGGGTCATTCGGCGTTTCGTGTGACCACACCGGCGGGAAAGGTGATCTACATTGATCCGTTCTTGTCGGGCAATTCCAAAACACCGGAGAGCGAGAAGCAGGTCGAGCATGCCGATCTGATCCTGCTTACGCACGGTCATGAGGATCATGTGGGCGATACGCTCGAGATTGCCAAAACGACCGGTTGCCAGGTGGTGGCCCAGGTGGAGCTGTCCGGGCTTTTGAAGAAGCACGGGCTCGCGGAGGATCAGGCGGTTGAGTTCAACAAGGGAGGTTCCATTCTCTTTGACGAGCTTAAGGTGACGCTGGTCTCGGCCAATCACAGCTCGTCGTTTGGCGGAGAGTACGCCGGCGAGGCGGGAGGTCTGGTGCTCACCTTTGGTGACGATATCACCTTCTACCACATGGGGGACACCAATATTTTTGCCGATCTGGAGATTTATGGCGAGCTCTACATGCCCGATCTGGTGGCCGTCCCGATGGGCGACTACTACACGATGGGACCGGCCGAAGCGGCGTGGGCGACCGAGATGGTGGGCGCAGAGATCGCGGTTCCGATCCACTACGGAACCTTTCCCGTCCTGAACGGGAATCCGACTGAGTACAAGGAGCGGGTCGAGGAGCTCTGTGATACGGAGGTTCTCCTGCCCGAACCGGGCGAGTCGATTTTTGGTTGATTGTCGGGAAGAGTCGCTCAAAACTGAAGGTTGCAAAGGGTATAACTGGATGGACAGCAGATGGATCCCGATACGATGGTGGACTTAGTTGAGGTTGATAACGAGCCGGGGGATTTTTTGACCAGTCAAATGGCTGTGAGTGAAGGGAATAACAGAATACTATAGTTTTAATACATAGGTAAAGCCTAATTTTAATACATATAGCCTTCGGGCCAGGAGAGACACAATGGCAGAACGGATCAAGTTGCACCCGGAAACCCCGCATCTGAAGCGGGTCTTCGAAATCGTGGA
>JBNJFK010000019.1:0-18894 GCA_051746765.1 Bacteroidota bacterium | reverse complement strand
GCCCAGCATGGTCATGTCCCAACCACGAAGAAAGTCGCCGTCCATCTGAGTCTGGTGAACCCTGGCGGTGTCGTTTCGGAGGGTGAGATTGGTGAAGTGACGTCCGAGTCGACGATCTCTCCAGGAAGACTCCTCCGCAAGGAGTCGCAGGTCGACGGCTGCATATTCCCGCAAGGGGGTGTCGTGTCGGAAAGAGACGGTCAGACTTGCATTGGGCCGGGTCAGCCGGAAATCCTGAACCTGAATTTCGTTGTCACTGGCCGAACCGGTCAGAAGCATCTGCTCGGCCGTGCTCTCCAGATTCAGGGAGATTCGACCCCGGGTTTGAATGTCTGGAAGATCGGGAAGATAGGCCTGAAGGGGGCCGAGATTCTTGATGTCCATTCGGAGCTCCAGCTGCAGAGGGGTCGGGGGGGTCTGCGAGGTGGATTCGTCGGGTGTTTCGATCAAGCGGATTTCGTCATCTACTCTCTCCTGCAGATAAGCCCCCCAGTATCGAGCGGTCTGCAGCATGTTGTCCGGCTCGATCATGCCGGTCAATTCGGCATCGAGAAGGCTGCTTGTCAATCGTAACTGACGTTCTGCCCCCTCCGATACGGGATCCAGGTCGGCGAACAGTTGATGGCTCTCCAACCGTTCACCGTTGACGATGGCCGAACGGACATGCAGGCCGATTCGGCCCGACAGATCAAACCAATTCTCCCACTCGAGCGCCGAGTCCAGTTCCATGTCCAGACGCGTGACGGGCGCAATCGGCAGTGTGACCCAGCGGGTCAGGTCCAGACCGGAGGTCGTTCCCTCCAGCTGGCTTCTCCAGCGCCCGTCGCTCTTTTCGATCCACCCCTGCAGGCGGGAAGAGGAGCGATCAGTGCGAAGAGTCGTTTGGTGATTCCATCGCCCGCTTTCCCAGAGGATGGAGGAGCTGAGCTCCTCGATCGGGATCTGGTCCCATCGACTCTCGCGAAGCGCAAGCGAGAGTTCCCCGTCTCCTCGTTCATTTGGCCAGTCCTCTCCCTGCAGAGTGAGATCTCCGTTGATCTCTCCGCGTTGGATCTGATCCGGGAGAAGAGGTGCGTATTGAATGGAATCTGCACGCATGTGAACCTGATAGGCGGGATTCTCACCCAACCCGACGCGCCCATCCAGTATCAACTGCCCCTGGAGCGTCTCCGCCGCCATGTCCAGGGAGAGATGCCGGAGCGATCCGTCCAGTTGTCCCTCCATTCGTGATCCGGCAAAGGCGGTCGGATCGAGTTCTCCGGCCGGTGTCGGGATGCGATCCAGCTGCCCGGCCTCACTTGCCGAGAAGATCAGGTTCTGAAGAGACGCTTCCCAGTTTGCTGTGGAGTCGAGGGGGGAATCAAGGACGCCTCCGGCCATCAGGCTGCTTTCACCTACGCGTGCAGAGAGACGATCGACAAAAAACCGGTCTGCGGTTCCCTCGCCCTGCATTGAAACGTCTACCAGACTCTCCGGGAAGGGCCAGCGTCCCCAAAGACTCTGGAGGCGCTCTCCGGGCATGGTGGCCTCGTCGATTTGGAGCCCCCAGACGGCATCTTTCATCTGGGTCTGCCACTCATCGCTTGCCAAATCAACAGGAGATGCTTCCAGACTCCAGCGAATGCGACTTTCCTGACTGGTCAGTTCAAATCCATTCAATTCCAGATACCGGGCATCGCTGAAAAGTTGTCCGCTGAGTTGAACGGGACCGATTCGATTGTCATCAAAGAGGGCGTGAAAGTGACCGATCTCCAGAAATCGTTGCTCGTCCGTGATCTCCAGATAGAATGAGGCGTCCAGGTCGGTTGCGGGGATCCAGTGCAGCGGGTGAACCGGATCACTGTTCTCCGGAGGCGTGGTTCGAATGACCCCTTTCTCCATCGTGATTTGCGGTGCAATCCATTCCCACTGTGTTTGGATCAGTGGCAGATCCATCGAATCGGGGCGTTGAACGGGCTGGCGGTTCGTGAATGCGCGTGCGAGGTTCAGATCTCCGGTATCCAGAATCTGAAGGTGCATCTCGGGTTCGGCCAGTTGAATTTGCCGGAACGTGACCCGTTGCCGGATCAGATTCCAGGGTTGGAGTTCCAAACGTGCAGAGGTGGCTTTGAGCACGGGTTCTTCCGAATCCGACAGTGTAATCTGAATGTCGTGAAGTGTGAGGTGGAACGGCGGAATTCCGGAGATTCGGTCAATCCGGAACGCACCCTGAAACTGGGTGGTCAGCTGACGCTCGACTTCACCGGCCAGCCACTGTTTGCTCTGCGGAAGCTGGAAGAGTCCGAAGAGGACCAGGGACGCCAGCAAGAGGAAGGCGAGAAGTAGTGTGGTGAGCCACGTGAAGGCTCGCCAGACGGTATGTATCCAGCGGTATATCAATCGTGTCGTATCTCGAAATGCAGGATGCCGGAAGTTCCGGGAAGCAGGTTGCGCATATTCATATTCATGAAACGGATTCCCGGTCAAAATGATTCAGCGCCCAATTCCAGGCCTCGACGACCGGTTCAACCCGATCCAGCTCCCGGATAATGGGTTCTCCCCATGTCTTGAGAAGAATTACTTTCAGACGGTTGGAGCTGCGTTTTTTATCCTGATACATCGCCTGGACCAGATCATCGACCGGAGTTGAAAGAGCTGCAGGGGAGGGGGCATAGAGTGTGCGAAACCGGAGCAGTCGGTCCGGGTCGAGATCGCTCCCCAGCTGGTTGGAGAGGTGAACGGCGGCAAGCATGCCCACGTAGACCGCTTCCCCGTGGGAGAGATTCCGGTAACCGGCGTGTCGCTCCAGGGCGTGTCCGAAGGTGTGTCCGAAATTGAGAATCATGCGCAGGCCGGACTCTTTTTCGTCTTCGGAGACGACTTGTGCCTTGATGGCCGCACAGTCGTGGATGAGCGGGATCAGATCGGGATCCCCTGCATTCGGCTCTTGCTTCAGAAACAGGGAGCCGACCCGATCGAAGATCTCCGGATCCCGGATCGCTCCGTACTTGAGGATCTCGCTCAGGCCGTTGGTCCACTCCTGCTTCGGAAGGGTGTTGAGAAAACCGGTGCTCATGAAGATCGCCTGAGGCTGGTAGAAACTGCCGATCAGGTTTTTTCCTGTCGCGTGGTTGATGCCGGTCTTGCCTCCGATGGAACTGTCAACCATCGCCAGCAGTGTGGTGGGGATGTGAATCAACGGAAGTCCGCGCATGGTGGTCGATGCGACAAAGCCGCCAAGGTCGCCGGTGACTCCTCCGCCGACGACGACGACCGGTGTGTTGCGGCGTACACCGAAGCCGAGCAACCGGTCGCTCAGTCGGCTCCACTCCTCGATCGATTTACTCGCTTCACCGGAGGGTACCACCAAGAGGCGTTCGTCGGTGAGACGGTCTCCAAGGAGCTCCTGAAGTTGAAGACGGTGATGGCGGACAACCATCTCGTCCATGATCACCACCGGACGGTCCCGGCCGTCTCGATCCAGCTGATGGTGGAGCTGCCCGACCGGCACTTGCAGTCCGACATGGATCGGGTAGGATACGGTACGGGTTTGGACGGTCAGTTCTCTAGTCATGGATTCAATCGTTCAATCTGTTCTGCAATCCGGTCTGAAATACGAACGGGGGTTTGATGGCCGACAGGAATGGTGATGTGGGCTTGTCGGTAGAACCCTTCACGTTGCTTGAACAACGTGTCCAGTTTATGACGGAGCTCGTCTCTGCTCAATGAATCGGTTAGCGGCCGTCCGGTTTTCCGTCCCAAGCGCTCTAAAAGTACGGATTGTGGTGCATCCAAAAAAATAAGCCAGCCGGCATTTCGAATGTGATCGACCACCTCTTGATTCTGGAGGGCACCGCCTCCCAGAGCGATGACGGCAGACGGTTTGTGAAGTGCCTTCTCCAACTCCTCTCGTTCCCGTTTCCGGAAGCCGGTTTCGCCTTCCTCTTCGAACAGATCGGGGATGGATCGCCCGGCCCTCTGCTCGATGGTGCGATCCAGATCGATCCAGGGACGGTTCAAGCGTCTGGCAAGGGTTCTTGCAATGGTGGTTTTCCCCGAGCCCATCATGCCGCAAAGTAGAATTGGTTTGTCTGCAGGGGTCATGATTCCGTCAATTAATGATTTCGTTTGTGTGAACTCTCCGGAGCCTGGGGAGGGACCATCAGGACCTCCTCGCGTTGGACACGTACCTGACCGGGCGGAGCCCCGGAGGGTTTCGTAACATACTTCTTTCGAGTGACCATCACCGGTACCAGGGAGGCGTGCCGTTGTTTGGAGAACCAGGCTGCGAATCGGGCCGCCTGCAACCGGACGGCTTCCGGCGGCGGGGTGCTCTTGCGCTCCATGCGGACGATGACATGGGATCCACCGGATCCCCGGGCATGCATCCAGAGATCTTCCTTGTGAGCGGCCCGGAGCAGGTCATCGTTGCTTCGTGCATTTTTGCCGACACAGATTTCCCACCCGTTTACATCATACCGACGCCAGCGGGACGCCTCCCGGTCTTCTCCGGAGTTCGGTGAAGAGAGCAGATCCTTGAGCCACTCGTCTCGATCCGACTCCCACGTTCGCAGTTCGGAGAGGTTGGAGACGTGGTCGAACGTTGATCGCGCCTCGACCAACCGTTCCAATTCCTCTTCGCTCTCCTGACGAATGGCGGCACTCTCTTCGACCGAACGTCTGGAACTTCGGGCTTTGCGGTAGTAATGGTCTGCCCGGTCGGCCAGAGATCCCTCGCCGGGCAGCGGGATGCGGATGGGCTCCTGAGCGTTCCATGGATCCGGAAGCTCGATGCTCGATTGTCCGGGATGCACGGTTTGATGTGCATAGGCTGTGAGGATATGCCCGAATTTTTCATATCGATCTGCACGTTTCAAGGCCTGATCCCGGCCTTCCAGCTGTTCGAGTCGTTTTTGAATCTGGGCTTGTCGATCGCGGAGTCGATTTCCGATCTGTCTTGAGCGGGAGATCCAGGCGGCCTCGCGCTGGTGTCGAATCCAGGTCTCACGGACAGCCTCGCTTGCACTGTCAAAGATCTGTTCGGTCTCTGCCCGAAGGTGCTGTTCCGACAGGAGTGTGAGAATTCCCCCTTTCGTCTGTCGGAAGACCGGCCGGGTTCGCATCTGTTCCTGCCATGAGCGTACCCTCTCGAGCACCTCTTTCCAATCGGCGTCATCGAGCCGATACTGTTCGACCAATTTCGGAATCACGGTTCGCGGAAAGGCGGGGTCTGCCCGAAGAATCTTCTGTTTCCCACTCGCATCTTTGGATGGGGGCTTGACATCGTTACCGGCCGGTCGGGGCACGGGAGCCGGTTCCCCGACGGTTGTTCGCGACTGCCGGAACGCATCGACGATCACGCCTTCACGCACATGGAAAAGGTTGGGACGGGGTCCGAAGGGTTGGAACAGGAGCTGCTCTCCGCCAGACATTTGAACCGTAATGAGCCGATCGCCCGGGGCCAACGAAACTTCGACGATGGTCTCCCCCTCCAGGGATTCGAAAAAGCGGGTCTTGTCCCGACGTGCCGGTGGTCGTGCAATGTCCGGAAAGAGGGCGGTTTCTCCCTGCCGGGCAGAGTAGATCCAGCGAATCTCCTCTCCGCTGGAGAGTTGCCAGACCGATTCCCATATTCCCTTCTGAAATGAGTAGCTCTGCCGGAACGCAGCGTCGCGACATTTGCTGTTGAGCTCTCTGGTTAGATATATTAGTGTGTAGAAATTATTCATTGAGACCCCCTGTATGCCCCTGATCCGGAGCTGTTCCCGATTGCGGGAAATCCATTGTGGGGAAGAGGTTGTGCTTCATGCAATATCCCATATTCCACTCTGTCGTCAACAAGATCAAGGGTACACTGACCCGGGGACATATCGAAATCGAAAAGTTTCGTCTCTGGGAAGAACCAAGGATCAATGCGACCGGTCTGGAGATCTGGATCGATCTCCGCAAAAGTACGCACTATCTTCGGGCGGTGTCGATCAATTTCGACTGGGACCGCTTTCGCGAGACCCGGATCGCCAGTCAACTGGAGGGGACCGAGAAGCATCCTCTCCTGAAAGCGCCTTATCTTCTCAAAACAAGTGTAGAACCGGTGATCGATATCGAAGTGGTCTGGTACTTTGACGAGTTGCGTTGCCAGCCGGATACAGATGATCCAAACGAGAGCGAGGAGCGAATATCGGCGGCCAGTCGATGGATGGGAGAGGTGAGCCGGAAGGTCAACGCTCTTCTTCGGGAAGATGAAATCATCACTCGTTGGCATATCGAAGTGGAGGGAGACGAGAAGGGCAAGCGTCTGACGGCCATCCACCTGATCTCCTACTTCCAATACCCTCTCTCCAATCTGAACAGTCTCAATGCGGTGCATCGAACCATCGAACAGCGCATTCGGGATCTTCTTTCCCGCATCAACCGGGTCATTCGAATTGCCGATGAAACGGTGAATGTGGACGTCGCCTGAAGGCGGAAAATTCGAGGGAAGAAGCTCCGGAAGCTGGCTGAACCGACTCCTCTCGTCCGGAAACAAAAAACCCCGCACTCCGGCGGGGTTGATTCCACACACGACCACTCTCCAGATGAAGGGCGACGGTGTCACTGTCTGGGTCTCTGTCTGGCGGTCGTCGGTGACGGACTGCCTGCCCGTATATTGGACACGAGCGGCAGATGCATGCGACCGCCGAGACCTACTTCTTCTTGTGTCGGTTCTTTCGAAGTCTCTTTTTCCGCTTGTGCTTGGCAATTTTCGAACGCTTTCTCTTCTTCCCACTTGGCATAAGCAATTCCATCCATTTCGTCTGCCGTAACAGACATTCAAAGGGTCATGTTCACAGGTTGCCAAGGTACAAAAATTTTCAAACAGTTTCGCAACACTGAGAGACAGTTTCTCTTTTCCTCCAATTTTCATTCTGGAAGAGGCATCCATTTTCGTTATCTTGCGGGTCTGAATTTCAGAATATCTAAGATCCATGCCAGATACGATAAAAGTTGCCAAGTTTGGCGGGAGCAGCGTTGCAGATGCCGAAGCGATGCGTCGTTGTGCCCGAATCATTGCCGACGATCCCGGTCGTGCGGTCGCTGTACTGAGTGCCACCTCCGGAACGACCAATTTGTTGACCTCTCTGCCCGAGAAGTCCGAAGGGAAGGAACGGGAGAAGATTTTTCGTGAAATCGAGGACAATCACGAGGAGATTGCGGATGATTTAAAGGTCTCCGAGGAGACGCGACTGGCTGTTCGTGGATACCTCTCCGAGCTTCGGGAAACGGCGACATACGGCCCGCTCGACTCCATGGAGATCAAGGACCGAGTCAGCTCCTTCGGCGAGCTCATCTCGACCACCCTTTTTACCGACTTGCTGAACCAGGAGGGCGTGGACGCCGTCTGGGTCGATGCCCGGACATTGATCCGTACCGATTCACAATTTGGAAGTGCCGAGCCGGACACAGAGGCAATCCGGCGTGCGGTTGAGGAGCAACTTCGTCCGATGCTTGGAGTTCGCCGAGTGGTTACCCAGGGATTCATCGGATCCGACCCTGAAGGACGGACCACGACACTGGGGCGAGGCGGAAGTGATTTTACGGCTGCTCTGCTGGCTGAAGCGCTGGAGACCGGGACACTGGAGATTTGGACCGATGTGGACGCGATCTATACGACAGATCCCCGGGTCGTCGAGCAGGCACAACCGATTACGGAGATCACATTCGATGAAGCGGCCGAACTTTCGGTTTTTGGTGCGAAAGTCCTCCATCCGGCCACGCTCAAGCCGGCAATTCGGAAGGATATTCGAGTCTATGTAGGTAGCAGTATTCACCCGGAGCGGTCCGGAACCTGGATTGTACAGAAATCGGACCACTTGCCGGTGATTCGTGCAATATCCCTGCGGAGGGATCAGACGCTGGTGACGGTTCACAGTCTGGACATGTTGCACCGTCACGGTTTTTTGGCTCAGCTATTTCAAATACTGGCCGACCACCGGATCAGCGTGGATCTGGTGACTACAAGTGAGGTGAGTGTCTCCCTGACGATCGATACCAATCATGAAGGGCTGCGACAGCGACTCTCCTCGGGCGTCATCGATGAGCTTTCCGGGTTTGCTGATGTCGAAGTGGAGAAAGGTCTCGTATTGATCGCCCTGGTTGGCAACCAGCTGGATCGAACTGCCGGTGTAAGCGGACAACTCTTCCAGCTGCTCGACGAAATCAATATCCGGCTCATCTGCCATGGCGCAAGTACCCACAACCTCTGCTTTCTGGTCGAAGAGGCCCGTGCAGATGAAGTGGTTCAGAAGTTGCACGCCCATTTCATTGAACGAGAGGAGGCCCTGTTGTGACTGTAGCGGTTATTGGAACCGGGAAAACCGGACAACATGTTGTTCGACTGGCAGAGAAGGCAGGACACCGGGTTTTGGCGTTTGACGAGAGCCGAAAACCGACCGCATCGGCGTTGTCAGAGGCCGATGTTGCCATTATTTTTGTACCTGGCGACTCCGCCGCCGAGCTGTTGGCTCCTCTTCTGGAAGCGGGGATTCCGGCGGCATGGGGAACGACCGGGTTCGACTGGCCGTCAGACCTTCCGGATCGTGTGAAAAAGGCGGGGACCCGATGGATCATTGCTGCCAACTTCAGTCTCGGCATGAATCTGGTTCGTCGTTGTCTGGAGATCATGGGGCGGGGAGCGGCCCGTCTGCTTGACGATCCGGAGTATCACATTCATGAAGTCCACCATATTCACAAAAAGGATGCTCCGAGCGGAACCGCTCTCAAATGGCAGGAGTGGTTGGGACTCGGGGAAGAGATCTCCATATCCAGCAGCCGCGAGGGGGATGTCAACGGTGTTCACAGCTTGCACGTAAAGACCCCGTTTGAATCGATCTGGCTAAAGCATGAAGCACACGACCGGGCCATTTTTGCAGAGGGATCACTCTGGGCAGCTCGATTTTTGGTACGGGAACGATCGGTTCGCCCAGGCCTTTACCGGTTCGAGACCATCATTGACGAAGTATTTGACGAGGAATGAGAAACGTAAAAGAGACAGATCTCTGGACCGCGCTGGTAACTCCAATGAACCCTGATGAATCCATCGATTTCGAAAGTCTGGAATCGATGGTCCGTCGTCAGGAAAAAACCGGCAACGGCATTTTGCTGCTCGGTAGTACAGGGGAAGGGCTGGCGCTTTCCAGGGACGAGAAGCTGGATGTGATCGATTTTGTGACGGCCATGGACCCGGACATTCCGTTGATGGCCGGTGTAGGCGGTTTTCGGGAATCAGAACAGAAGGAGTGGATCGAGCAGTGCAATGCAACCCGCATAGACGCCTTTCTGATGGTCTCTCCACTCTACGCCAAACCGGGACCGAAAGGGATGGCCGCCTGGTTTCGGTCCCTGCTGGATTCGGCCGAGCGTCCCTGTATGCTCTACAATATTCCCAGTCGTACCGGAAGCCGGATACTTCCGTCGGTCATGCGTGAACTTGGAACCCATCCCCGACTCTGGAGTCTGAAGGAGGCGAGCGGGCGGCTGGAGACCTACAAGGAGTTCATGACATCGGTTCCCGATCTCCCGCTCTACAGTGGAGATGATGCCCAATTGCCGGTCTATGCAGGCGTAGGATGCAGCGGGTTGGTCTCAGTTGCGGCCAATGTATGGCCGGAGGCGACACGCCTGTATGTAGAGAGAACTTTGAACGGAGAGAGTGATTCGTTTCGGGAGCTGTGGCAGGAGGCATCCGATCTGCTCTTCTCTGCTCCCAATCCGGTACCGGTCAAACGGCTGTTGGCTCACAAGGGATGGATCGGTTCCGACCGTCTTCGCCTTCCGCTGTTGTCAACGGAGCTGGAGTCGATGCAGGCCCTTTTGGAAGCGGACCGGGCGATCGATCAGTGGGCCAACGAATTTCGCTGAGATCGTATTGACCGATGGAAATGGAGACTCGATCCGATGATCCGACCCTTCGAAAAGGGCATATCGTAACGAATTTCATGAATTTCGAGAATCAACGGAGAAGAAGATGAGTGACTGGAAACAGGTATTGGACCAACTTGAAGCGGGTACCCTGCGTGCGGCCGAGCCGGACGGAGGGGGTTGGAAGGCCAACGTCGAGGTAAAAGAGGGCATTCTGGCCGCCTTCAAGGCGGGAGAGAACATCTCGTTGGAGGGGAATTGGGACGGGTTTGTGGACAAACACAACCTGTTGCCACGACGTTTTACTCCGGAAGACGGCGTTCGTCTGGTTCCCGGAGGATCCTCGATCCGGCGTGGAGCATATGTCGCCAAGGGAGTGATACTGATGCCGCCGGCGTATGTGAATACCGGAGCCTACGTAGATGAAGGGACGATGGTAGACAGCCATGCACTGGTCGGATCCTGTGCACAGATCGGCAAACGGGTTCATCTTTCCGCCGGGGTTCAGATCGGAGGTGTTCTCGAACCGGTTGGTTTGCGTCCGGTCGTGATTGAGGATGACTGTTTTGTCGGCGCCGGATCTGTTATCGTCGAAGGAATTCTGGTCAAACGACGGGCGGTCATCGCACCCGGGGTGACTCTTTCCAAATCCATTCCGGTCTACGACTGTGTGAACGAAACGCTGCTTGGCAAGGGAGCCACCATTCCGGAGGGAGCCATTGTGGTTCCGGGGACCCGGCCGGTCGGTAGCAAATGGGCAAAAGAACAGGGGCTGAATGTCGCCTGTGCCCTCATCGTCAAGTATCGCGACGAAGGAAGTGACGCGTCACTGGAGCTGGAAGACGCTCTTCGATAAGAAGGTAGTGTCCCGAAAGAGATGATTTCCGATGGACGGATCGGAGGTCGGTGAAGATTGAAAGTGTAAGGAAAAGGGTTTGGATCCTTCTTATACTCGGAACAGACAACGACAAATTGACCAAGGCAGGAGCCAACCATGAGTTCACTGAACAAAGCGATGATTATCGGACGACTGGGGCAGGACCCGGAAGTTCGTTATACCCAATCCAATACAGCTGTTGCGACTCTCAATATCGCAACGAACGAGCGGTTCAAAGACCGAAACGGTGAGTTTCAGGAACGCACCGAGTGGCACCGCGTGGTCGCTTGGGGGCGAACAGCCGAGATCTGTCAGCAGTATCTCAAAAAGGGATCCCAGGTCTATATCGAGGGACCCATCCAGACCCGGGAGTGGGAAGACAAGGAAGGACAAAAACGGTATACCACCGAGATAAAAGCACTTACGCTTACCATGCTCGATTCTCCGGGCCGTGGCCAGGATGGAGGTGGATACGCTCCGTCACAGGGATCTGCCCAGCGCCAGGGATCCGGTGGCGGCGGAAGCTCGCAAGGTGTGGATCTGGGCGGGCTGGACGATATGGATGACGACCTCCCGTTCTGACCGGTTGCTCCTGCACATGTGAAGATGTACATTTTCATCTGACCAAGAACGAATAGATGGTTATTGGAAACGCTCGACGAACCTCCAAGTCTCTACCCTGATATCACCCTTGCGGTCGATGCCACGCTGGCAACGGTCGGTGATCCAATCACCCTGGTGACGTGGCTGGTCTTTGTCGGTGTTATTGTTGCCGGTCTGATTCTCAGTGCTCTCTTCTCGGGTTCGGAAGTGGCCTTCTTTTCGATGGCCAACCAGATGGACAAGCTGGATCGGGATGCCAGACCCGGTGGACTGGATGACCGAATTATCCGGATGCTTCAGAAACCGCGCCGGCTTTTGGCGACGATTCTGATCGGTAATACGTTTGCCAATATCGTCACTTCCGTGGCTGCGGCCGTTTTGACTGGTCGGATCGCTGCCAGTTACGGGTTGGCCGGTGTCTGGGTCTATGCATTCGAAGTGGTGGTTCTCACGTTTATGATCCTCATTCTGAGCGAAATTACGCCCAAGATGATCTCGATCAACCACCCGCTCCGAATGGCTCGCCGGTACTCCACATTCATCTATCTTCACTTCATTTTGATGAAGCCGGTCGCGGCCCTGATCGCCGAGAGCACACTCTCGCTGGAGCGTCGCCTTCCCCGTCCGTCAAATCGCATGACGACCGATGATCTCCGGACGATGGCCGAGGTGGGCGAGAAGTCGGGATCCATTCACGGAGACGAGCGCGAGATTATCGAAAATGTGATCGAATTCGGACATACGGAAGTTCGCGAAATCATGACGTCCCGCGTAAATATTGTCGCCGTTTCGGTCGATCATTCGCTTCGCGAAGTGGTCGATTTGATCCGGACCAAAGGCTATTCCCGAATGCCTCTCTACGAGAGTGACCTGGATACGATTCTGGGTGTGATTTATGCAAAAGATGTGCTTCCCTACATCCACTCTGATCTGGACGCAACTACCATCAATTGGCGCAGTATTGCCCGTCGGACTCTTTTCATTCCGGCAACCAAGAAGCTGGACGATCTGTTGCGCGTTTTCCAGCAAGAGAAGACCCACCTGGCCATCGTTGTGGATGAGTATGGCGGAACCGAGGGGCTGGTGACGCTGGACGATATTCTCGAGGAGATCGTTGGCGAGATGGGGGATGAGTATGAAGAGGCAGACGAAAAACCGTACAAGAGATATCGAAACGGTGTCTGGCTTTTTGACGCCGGCGTCGATCTGGATGATATGGAAAAGCTGCTCAAACGGGAGATAACCACCGATTCAGACGAATATGAGACGTTGGGCGGGCTCATCTATCACTTGAGCGAACGAATTCCGGGAGTTGGAGAACGACTGAACTACCGGGGTCTGGAGTTGACGGTACATTCGGTTCGCAACAATCGGGTTCGGAAAGTACGTGTTCAACCGCTTCACCCGCTAAAACCATCCCGGGGGGAGTAGGGCTTGATGGGTATTTCCAGCCGTACGAACGAGATGCCGTCTCCACGTCGGGAGATCTCTCTGAAGAGATGGAATACACTGGGCGTGGAGGCTACCGCAGAGACGCTCTACCAGATCACCCAAAAGGAGCAGATTGACGCTCTGCATAAACAGGGCCTCCTTTCGGAGTCGATGCTGATTCTGGGGGGTGGGAGCAATGTGCTTTTGAGGGATCCGCTCCCCGATCCCGTGATTCGGATGGAGGTTTCGTCCATAGAGGTGGTGCATGAAACGGAACAGGAGGTGCATCTGCGCGCCGGAGCTGGTGTGGTGTGGCATGCGTTGGTACGCTGGGCCGTCGAGCGAAATTTGGGAGGGCTCGAACAGTTGGCGCTGATTCCAGGTACGGTCGGGGCTGCCCCCGTCCAGAATATCGGGGCATACGGGGTCGAGTTGGCCGATCGGATGGTCTCGTTGGATGCGTTTGATTTGACTTCCGGATCGTGGCGGATGATGGATTCCGGGATGTGCGATTTCGGGTACAGGGAGAGCCTGTTCAAGGGAGGCGATCGTGGACGCTACCTGATCGGATCGGTGACCCTTCGCCTGATCCGAAAGGGATATCGACCCTCTTGTGACTATCGTGCCCTGTCGGAGTGGTTGGAGAAGCATGAGATTCGGGATCCGTCCATCCGGAATGTCTTTGACGCTGTGGTGGCCATTCGCCGATCCAAACTTCCCGATCCGGCCGTGACCGGGAATGCCGGCAGTTTCTTCAAAAATCCGGTGGTCGACATCGCTCGGCTGGAAGAGATTCAACATCGAGTTGGAGAGGTGCCATTCTACCCTGTGGACGGAACGAGTGTCAAGCTTCCGGCCGCCTGGCTGATCGAACATGCGGGCATGAAGGGGGTTCGGGAGGGAAATGTGGGTACATGGCCGGGACAGCCGCTGGTTTTGGTCAATTACGGGGGTGCCGGTGCCGAGGAGATTCTGGCCTTTTCAGATCGAATTCGCAGCCGTGTTCTGGAGATGTTCGGAATCGAATTGGAGCGGGAAGTGACACTGATTTCGAGTGATGGCTCCTGAAGCTGATTCAAATCACAGACGATGGTCTCCCCGGGAGATTCGACGACATCTCGGTTGTCCGCTGCGTATATCTTACGAGCAACAGGCAGACGATCCCCCGGTTCGCCATCCGCTCCGAAATCCGAACCGAACGTTGATCCGGCGGCTGCTTCAGAGGCGATATCCCGATGGCGAGTCTCTTCAGATGTACGGATCGGATCGGGCTGCCCGAACGGTCAAGCGACTACAGGAGGAGCGCGATATCCGGCTCTACGATGCCCAATTGGATGCCTCTCTTCTGACCATGCGTTTCCCCCTGATTGTTCAGAGCGGGGACCATGTGATCCTTTTTTTGACGTATGAACGACTCTGGCGATCGGCAGTACCGAGGCTTTCCCGGATGCCGGGTGAGCGGTCGTCTCTCTTTAAAGCACTCCAGGAAGGAGCACTGGGGCGCTGGGCCGTGCGGCAGCTTCTGCCAGGCCGGTCGGTCGAAGTACGGTTGGTCTTTCCGGATGCACGGTTTCAGGAGGGGAAGGCACGACTGTTCGAGCGGTTGGCTCGTGGCGAGCCGTTGGCGGAGCCGGAAGGGGAGCTCCTGGTCGAAGTGGACGCAGAGGAGTGGTTGAACCGGGTGGAGAACGGATTGGAGAGTGATCACCTGCATTCTTCGTTGCAGGGGATGTCGCTGGATCGGCAGTTGAACATGCTGGAGCGGGTTCGTGACGGAGAGGTGGATCCTCCATTCGAAGTGGGACCAGCGTGTCAGGGGTGCCGCTGGCGGGGGCCGGTTCCCGAGTGGAACCATCCGGGCTGTTGGGCGACCCGGCTCGGGGATGAGGCTCCGGAAGGGAATCTGTTCTCTTTGATTGGTAGAGGGAATCGGGAGGCATTGGTGTCGGGGCGCCTGGATCCGGGGTCTCTGGCGTTGCCGGAGGGGTGGGGGGAGGCCAGTGTCCTGACTCCGGCTTCGTCCCGTTTCTCTACGTCGCACCGACGCGCCCTACAGCTCCTGAATGCACGCGGAAAGCGGGTTCCCCGGGAGTGGGTTCGCAGGGAGCTCTGGAACTCGTTGAATGCGCCGGAGTGGCCACTCCATTTTATTGATTTCGAGGCGGCTGCCTGCCCCATCCCCCTTGGAGAGGGGAAGCGACCGTACGAGTCGGTCCTGTTTCAGTTTTCTTGTCATACGCTCGAGGAGGATGGTACGGTTCATTGGAACGGATGGCTGGAATCGAATGAACTGGAGGGGACGACCGGGCGATTTCTGGAGGCCCTTCTTGCTGTGCCCGGACTATCGAACGGGACACTTGTTCACTTTTCGCCGTTTGAACGGCAGGCTCTGAATCGACTCTGGTCGGACGTTTCCCGGACGGTACCGGAGGGGCGTCCGGAACGGGAGAAACTTCGGGAGCTGACACAACGTTCGACCGGTTTTCTCGATTTGGGTCACCTTTTGAGGGACTTTTTTCATCATCTCGACCTGAATGGATCCCTGGGTCTCAAAGCAGCACTTCCGGTACTTTTGGCGAGTGAACCGGAGCTGAAACGTCTGGATTCGTCACTTTCTTTGCCGGCGGAACTGGAGAGAGCCTTTGGATCGACGCTCCCGGACCGACCGTACGAGGCGGTTGTCGAGCACGGTTGTCCTGTCGGAGATGGTGCCGTGGCCATACACGCCTGGCTTTCGCTCTGGATGCCGCGTGGATGGGGACTGCCGAAAGAGGCCGTTTTGGAAGCATTGGAGAGCTATTGCTGGCTCGATACCTGGTCCATGGTGTTGCTCTTCCGTTATTGGAAACGTCTGGAAGAGAAGAGTGAGGGAGCGGAAGATTGGATTCAGTTTTAGCCGTCGATGTGGTACTTTTAAGAGGTGATGGCAAAGCTTCGTTCCGGGAATCGGGACAGGCGGTTCGACCCGAGCCATTCGGGCGTGTTTTGTTTCGGGAGGATCAGAAATCTGATCAAAAGGGGAGTCAAGATGAGAACGATCGTCGGTAGAAGCGGGTGGTTTGCAATACTTTTAATTCTGTTTGGAGGGATCGGTTGTACCATTCAGAAGAATCCGGTATCAGGGAATAAACGGGCGTTCGGGTATTCCTGGCAGGAAGAGATCCAACTGGGGCAGGAGAATGATCCACAGATTGTGTCTCAATTTGGTCTTTACGAGGATGAGGATTTGTCGGGATATGTTAGCGAGGTCGGAGACCGGATGCTGGAGGTGAGTCATCTGAGGCGTCCGGAAGCCGAAGAGATGTGGAAGAATACAGAGTTTACCTTTCGACTTCTGGACAGCCCGGTGATCAACGCATTTGCACTTCCCGGAGGGTACGTCTACTTCACGAGGGGGATCCTCGCACATTTCAACAACGAGGCGCAGTTTGCGGTGGTGATGGGCCACGAGATTGGCCATGTCGCCGCTCGTCACGCATCCCAGCGGGCGATGCAGCAGACGCTTGGACAGGTGGCGGTCGTGGGAGGGACCATTTTCGGTCAGGAGGTGTTGGGGCTTCCGGGCGAATCGCTCATGAATATGAGTGCCCAGGCAGCTCAACTTCTCTTTCTGAGCTATTCAAGAGAGAACGAGCGGGAATCGGACCGACTGGGTGTCGAATATGCTGCCCGGACTGGATACGAGGCATCGGAGGGGTCGGCCCTTTTTACGACGTTGAAACGTATTTCGGAGAGTGAGGGACAACAGATTCCCGGCTTTGCTTCGACTCACCCCGACCCGGGAGAGCGGGAGCAGCAGATTCCGGAGATGGCACGAGAGTGGGAAGCCGAAGGGTATGAACAGTCGGAGCTCAATCAGGATCGGTACATGGAGTTGATCGACGGGATCATCTTCGGTGAGAATCCGCGTCACGGTTTTCGGGAAGGGGACTCGTTTGTCCATCCGGACATGGCGTTTCGATGGGATGTGCCGACCGATTGGGAGTTGATCAACGAACCGTCGAGAGTGGTGATGGTTTCACCGGAACAGGATGCGGTGACGATCATGGGAATGCCGCCGGATGCAGAGTCGCCCCGGGCGCTTGTGGAGAGTTTTGTCCAGAGTGAAGGGGTTACGGCCGTGGAGCAGGGGGAGGTGAACAGATCCGATGGACGGTCGGCGTGGTATGCCGTGGCGGATGCCTCTCTTCAGGATGGTACGGATGTTCGGCTTCGACTCGACGCCCTGAGTCATGACGGATCTGTCTTTCAGTTTTTGAGCTATACGGTCGCCGAACAGTTCGATACATTTGGTTCGTCGTTTGAATCGATCGCTTCGTCCTTCCGCGATCTGGAGGATCCCGAACTTCTGTCGACCCGGCCCGTTCGTCTGCAGGTGTTCCGGGCCGATCGCAGCGGGACTCTGGCTTCGTTTCTTCCGGACGAACTTCCAATGGATATCGAACACGAAGACGTCGCCATTCTGAACCAGATGTATCTGGAAGACCAGGTACAGAGCGGTCAATGGATCAAAATCCCGGTTCAGGAATAGTATGACAAGCCATCGTCCTCAAACCATCGTTAACCGAACAACCGAATCCAAGAAGTATGATTGAACGATATTCACGACCCGAAATGAGGGAGATCTGGTCCATCCGGAATCAGTTTCAAGCGTGGTTGGAGGTGGAGTTGGCCGCCTGCCGTGCATGGAGCCGGTTGGGAAAGATCCCGAAAGAGGATGTGGACATTCTCTACGAGAAAGCGAGTTTTGATGTGGATCGGATTTTGGAGATCGAGAAGGAGACGCGGCATGATGTGGTGGCCTTTACGCGGGCCGTGTCGGAGTCGCTGGGCGAAGAGAAGAAGTGGGTACACTATGGATTGACTTCGACAGATGTGGTGGATACCGCAACCGGTGTCCGCCTCAAACAGGCCAATGAGATTCTCCGGAAGGGGATCGACCGGATGCTGGAGGTTTTGCGCGCCAAGGCGATGGAGCAAAAGAATACATTGATGATGGGCCGCACGCACGGAGTCCATGCCGAACCGGTGACGTTCGGGCTCAAATGCGCACTCTGGTTTGCCGAAATGGAGCGTAACCGAAAACGGTTCGAAGAGGCAGCTGCAGGCGTCGAGTTCGGAAAGCTTTCCGGCGCCGTCGGAACGTTTGCCAACATTCCACCGGAAGTAGAAGAGGTGACATGTGAAATTTTGGGCCTCTCGAGAGCGCC
This sequence comes from Bacteroidota bacterium, assembly GCA_051746765.1. GTDB lineage: Bacteria > Bacteroidota > Rhodothermia > Balneolales > Balneolaceae > JBBEBE01. The sequence continues at coordinate 897 of JBNJFK010000019.1, read as the reverse complement.
CATTTCGACACAGACCCTGCAACGGGATCGTCATGCCGCCTACATGTCGACCCTGGCCCTCATTGGGTCCACCCTTGAAAAGATGGCTGTGGAGATTCGTCATCTGCAGCGAACCGAGGTTCGGGAAGCGGAGGAGTTCTTCGGGAAGGGGCAGAAAGGCTCCTCTGCGATGCCTCACAAACGAAACCCCGTCAGTTCGGAGAACATCACCGGATGTGCCCGGGTTCTTCGCGGATACATGGTGACGGCGTTCGAAAATATTCCCCTCTGGCACGAGCGGGATATTTCACATTCATCGGCCGAGAGGATTATCCTTCCCGATGCCACAATGCTGCTGGACTACATGTTGAACCGGTTTTCCGGCGTAGTCGAAAAATTGACGATCTATCCGGACCACATGAAAGAGAATATGGAGAAGACCCAGGGTTTGGTTTTCTCGCAGAGGCTCCTGTTGATGCTGATCGACAAGGGGCTCTCCCGGGAGGAGGCGTACGATACGGTTCAACCCCTGGCGATGCAGGCGTGGCAGGAGAAGCAGCCGTATCGGGAACTCGTACTCTCCAGCGAGGCAATTTCCAACACTCTATCGAAGAAGGAGATCGAATCTGCATTCGATTGGGAGCACCACACGAAACACGTGGATACGCTCTTCAAACGGGCAGGTGTCATTCCCTCCTGACAGGCGGCCGGGGAGGGTGAAGTTTTTTTGTCAGGGGGTGACAATATGTTGTCACTCCCCGTTCGTATTGTTGAGTAAACCTTCAACAAAACCAACGGAAACGACATGGAAACAACGACAGCCACGACCCGAAACGAGACACTGAACCCGCTGCTCGACCGAATACTGGATGACGCGCGCACGGAAGATCGTGAAATTCACCAGGTATTGAGCCTGAT
>JBNJFK010000018.1:0-19038 GCA_051746765.1 Bacteroidota bacterium | reverse complement strand
CGGAGGAGCTACAGGCGCTAACGGTGATTAGAATCGTTAGCAGAGTGACCGCGACAGATGGTATTCGACTCATGAATCTCTCCTTTGAAACGTTTGTTCACCAGGTATCTACACCACCGACAGGTATCCGATCCAGACTCGTTCGCAGGGTCCATTCCGCACTCGTTGCACGTGGCTTGATGGATCACCCGATTCCTGTCGGACGCCGTATAGTATCAGAGAAAGGGCAAATAGTAGCAAATCCGGAAATCAATCACAGCTCTTCCCCATTGGAAGGCAAACGGAAGGCAATCACGTGGTCGCTGGTCACATAGTCGACGGCTGCCTCTTCGACCCGGCCACCCGTCGCTACAATCACCAGATACTGCACGCCGTCCACCTCGTAGGTCGCCGGCAGTGCCCCGCCGGGAGCGGGCAGGTCGTGTTCCCAGAGAACCTCGCCTGTTTCGCTGTGGAAGGCACGGATTTTCCGGTCACTTGTACCGGCGATAAAGACCAACCCGCCCGCTGTTACGATGCTCCCACCATAATTCTTTGTTCCCGTGGGCGGAACCCCCTGCTCGCGAAGTGCCTCGTACTCGCCCAACGGGACCTTCCACTCGATTTTGCCGGTAGTTAGATTGATCGCATTGAGCGAGCCCCAGGGGGGTTTGGTCGCAAAGTATCCATCCTCGTCCAGAAAATGATTGTAGGCGTATTCCACCCGATAGCGCGCCGTCAGAGGGTCATGGAGCGAATCGGCCGTCACGGCCGGAGCCCCTGAATCGACGGTCGGCTGCTGCTCGGGAGCCCCCGTGTGGGTGAGCTCATCACGCAGATAACGGACGAGCCGATCGACCTCTCCGTCCTGCAACTGCGGGAAGGCGGGCATGAACCCTTGCCCGCGGGCGAGAAGGTTCCGAATCTGGTCGGCACTCAACCGCTCGGCCACCCCCTCAAGCGACGGGAATGCAGAGTCGGGGTGGTGGCAACTGGCGCAATAGGTCCGATAGATCGCCCTCCCCGATCGATCCCCGCGTGGCGCACCGCTCACCTCCTCCTCGTCGAGTGGCTGAAGGCGAATCGTGTTTCCGTACTCGTTTGCATTTACATAGAGCCAGTTGGTGCGCGGATCGAGTGAAGCTCCGCCCCAGTTGGCTCCCCCCTGGGTCGACGGGTATCGGAGTGTTTCGGTCGTCGATGGAGGGGTGTAAAGTCCTTCGTAATGGACCTCACGGAATCGTTTCAGAGCGTAGGCATGCGCTTCGGGCGTACGATCGGTCAGATCTTCTTCGCTCAGGTATTGACGTGTAAACGTTTCGGGCAGGGTGGGGATCGGCTGTGTAGGCCAGGTAATTTCACCCGGGATGGGCGATTGCGGGAAGGCTCGCTCCTCGATTGGAAAGAGCGGCTCGCCGGTCTCCCGATTCAGTACATAGGTAAATCCCTGTTTGGTAACGGCCGCCAGAGCATCGATCGTCTCTCCGTCCCGCTCGGTGGTAAAGAGAACCGGAGGTGCCGGCAGATCGTAATCCCAGAGGTCGTGTCGAATGGTTTGATAGTGCCAAATTCGTTCACCGGTCTCAACGTCGAGCGCCAGAATCGAGTTGCCGAAGAGGTGCTCTCCCCGTCCGCGGGTACCCGGCGTGTAGAAATCGGGATTCACCGTCGCTGTCCCGAAGTAGATCACCCCCCGTTCGCGATCCAGACTCATGCCTCCCCAGTTGTTGGGTCCACCGGCTCCGTTCACATGCGCTCCGTCGGGCCAGGTCTCCGATCCCGGCTCGCCTGATTCCGGCAGAAGACGGAAGCGCCAGACGATCTCGCCACTCCTTACATCATAGGCCCGAATATCGCCCGGAGAGCCGTCGCCTACCGTGGATCCGAGGATGATTCGATCCCCGACCACCATACCGGGTGAACTCGCCCGTACCGAAATCTCCTCCGGATCGCGATCCATTCCCTCGCGCAAATCGATCGAACCGTCGGTACCGAATTCCGGAATGGGCTCTCCCGTCTCCGGATCGAGCGCGTAGAGTCGGAATCCGGGTGTAAAGAAGATTCGCTCTTCCTCCCCGTCGGTCCAGTGGGAGACACCGCGAACCACTCCGGAGTCGGGATCATCCCCTTCGTTGGGGTCAAAAAACCATTGCTCCTCGCCACTGGCCGGATCGAGAGAAGCGACCATCACTCCGGGGGTGATCACAAAAAGCCGATCCCCGATCCGCACCGGGTTGGATTGACTTCCACTGTTGGTTTCGGTTCCGGACCGGTAGCTCCAGGCGATCTCGAGCTGATCCACGTTGTTCCGGTCAATCTGATCCAGGGAGGACCAGGAACGGCTCTGCTCGTCTCCACGATAGATTGTCCAGTCGGTCTGTTCAACCTCCGGTGGCGAGGTGCAGGTGGCCAACAGGATTGGAAGCAGAATCCAGAGAGTTGTACGTTTGATGGAAGTGACCGGCAGATCGGGTGATCCGGCCGGAGGGGTCGGTGTCAGTCGTTCAGATGTAGAGTCCATAGCAAAAATAACTATATTTCCCGCGAAGGATCCAAGGGCTCACGCCAGAACCAAGTGCAACCAGAGCGATCGATCATGTCTGACAAACGAATTTTGATTGTGGAAGACGAGAAGATGACCGCCCGCCTGTTGGTCTATCGCCTCAAGGCGTTGGGTCATGATGTGACCCACATTGATGACGGAAGCGATGCCCTCGAGTGGATCCTGAAGGAAAAACCGGACCTCCTCGTCCTCGATGTCATGCTGCCCGGTCTCAGTGGATTCGAAATTCTCGAGAATCTCCAGGAGTCCGGCGAACTTACGGACGGGAAACTTGACGTAATCATGCTCACGACCAAAAACCGGTCGGAGGATATCTCGCGCGGGTTCAATTTGGGAGCGATGGAGTACATCTCCAAACCATTCAAGATGGATGAGTTTCTGCTCCGGATGAACCGACTCCTCGAACCGACGGACTCTTGACCGTTTGATCGGCTGGATCGACACAACGGCTGGATGGATTCTGACCGGCATCGTGGTCGGCCTCGGAGTCTTGACCTTTCTGGCCATCGCTCTGGTGCTCATCATCCGCTACCGCCTGCACTGGATTGAAGCCCGAAAAGAGACGATCCGGGCTCGATTCAGCGACCTGGTCATCCAATATCTCAGTGGCGATCTCTCACTCGAAACGATTCAACAACAGGCCCGCCGCAAAATCGACTACATCTCTCTGATGGAAGTGATTGTACCGTTGGGAAGCAGTCTGGACGGTGAAGAGGAAGATCGACTGCAGGCGCTCATGGGAATTGAGGGAATCCGTTCACACTACCGCCACCGTCTGCACCACGGCAACATGAACGAGCAAGCGAAGGCGTGCCTCTATTTTGCCAGGCTCGAGTCCCTGCCGGAGTCGATGCTTCCGTTCCTTGTCCGGATGGCGAACGTAGGAACACCGCACCGCCGCTATGCTGCAGCTCATGCAGTCATGATCCACGGTGCTCTGGAGCAGAAGAAGGAGGTCCTCCACCGGATGATCCGCTATCCGCTGCTGTCGTCGATGGCCACGATCGATCTGGTGATCAACTTTACCCGGCACGGCGAGGAGTACCACAAAGAAGAGATGGCATTCCTGACGGATCAGATCTGCTCGAGTGATCTGCCCGACGAACGCAAGGCACTGCTGGTCCAGGCACTCGGGGAGTTGGGCTATTTTCACAGCCTGCCGGTACTTCTTCCCTTTTTTTTCACGCTGGATCCGGACGGAACTCATCCCGACCTGCAAGTAGCGATGATCCGCATAATGACCGAATTCGGAGCCGAAGAGATTGTACCAGAGCTTCAAAAATGGGGGGTCAACAGTCGGTTCGCCGACGTTCGTATCGCGACAGCGGCGGCTTTGGGAAGTTTCCACTCCGAAGAGTCGGTCGCACTTCTGAAATGGATGGTGAACGATCCCGACTTCCGGGTAGTCCAGGAGGCGGCCGGCTGCCTGGCCCGCATTCCAGGCATGAATCTGGACGAGATTCCCTCCCACTCACTCGATGAGGACGAATGGGACCATTTGAAGGGAGAGATCCAGCCCGACCCGGAGACAGACGAAGGGGAGGACGCATGACAGCAGATATCGGCACCCTCTTCTGGTTCGCCAACATACTGGCCATCGTCTATTTTCTGGTGGCCAACACTTCCTACATTCTCTTCATGCTCTTCTCGTTTCTACAGGTAAAACGATCCCGCGACAGAGGGAGCCTCTACCAGCTGGAGGGGCTGTTTGAAACCGATCTCTACCGGTCGGCTTCTATCCTTTCGACTGCCTACAACGAAGAGCTCTCCATCGTCGAGACAACCCGTGTACTATTGAATCTCGATTTTCCCGATCACGAGGTGATCGTCATCAACGACGGAAGTACCGACCAGACGCTGCCGAAGCTGATCGAGGAGTTCAGGCTCAAAAAGGTGGATCGGCATGTCCCCGAGCATATCGAAACCAAGCCGATCCGTCAGATCTATACCTCCCCTTCGTACCCCAACCTGGTGGTTGTAGACAAAGTGAATGGGCGAAAAGCCGATGCTCTCAACGCCGGGATCAACGTCTCGCGAAAGGACCTCATCTTCGCCGTCGATGCCGACTCAATTCTTGAGAACGACGTCCTTAAAAAGATGCTGATCGCCTTCACCGAGGACGAAACAACGGTTGCAGTCGGAGGTGTGATCCGTGTGGCCAACGGCTGTAGATTCAAACACGGTCGGGTTCAGGAAGTACATCTTCCCGATCGGTGGATCACCCGGGTACAATCGGTCGAGTATCTTCGCGCGTTCCTTTTTGGTCGGATTGGATGGGGCTACATTGACAGTCTGATCATCATCTCCGGAGCGTTCGGTGTCTTCGATCGGCAGACGGTGATCGATGTCGGCGGATATCTTCACGACACCATCGGGGAGGACATGGAGCTGGTCGTCCGGATTCACCGATACTTCCGGGACCGGAAGGTCCCCTACAAGATTCGCTTCATGCCGGAGCCGGTCTGCTGGACCGAAGTGCCGGAAGATCTCGGTTCGCTTGGTCGGCAACGAAACCGATGGCAACGAGGGCTCGCCGATACGCTCTGGCGCCACCGAGACATGATGTTCAACCGAACGTATGGCAGATTGGGCTGGTTTGCCATGCCCTACTTCGCACTCTATGAGCTGCTCTCACCGGTCATCGAGATCGTCGGATTGATTCTCACCGTCGTGGCCTGGGCCATGGGGTGGATCTCCTGGGGCTACTTTGCGCTCTTTATGGCCTCGACGTTGTTGCTCGGGATCATTCTCTCGACCCTGGCCGTCCTGCTCGAGGAACTGACCATGCAGCGCTACAAACGTACCCGCGACGTTCTCAAGCTTATTGCATATGCGTTTGTCGAGCAGATCGGATACCGCCAGCTCCATCTTTGGTGGCGATTCAAGGGACTTATTGATTTTCTGAAGGGGGACAAAAGTTGGGGGAAGATGGTTCGAACATCCAGTTTCGGCAAAGAGGAGTCGTCGTGATCACCTCAATTTTTCCTGTTCGTTTAAAGATTCCATGGATTTGAGTAAGTTGAGCACTATTGAACATCGCAGACTTCCGCCGGCTGCAGGTCTCCGCTTTGTGCGAAGACCCCGGCCCTGGATTGAATCGTGAGCGCGCCCGTACGAAGGACAGACCATGGCAGAGAACAAAATGAGAGTGTTTATCGTAGAAGACGATCTGATTTTGAACTTGCTCTACGAGAGCTACATGGAGAATTTGGGATTTGAAACCACAGGTGAGTTGGTCTACGGGAAAACCGTTGTGGATCTCGTAAAAAAGAACCAGCCAGACCTGATTTTGATGGACATTGCACTGGAGGGTGAGATGGACGGTATTGCCGCCATGAAGGAGATCCGTTCGTTCTCCAGCGTGCCGGTGATCTACATTACCGGAAACTCTGACCCGGTGCATCGGGAAAGAGCTCAAGAGACCGGATATTTGGAATATCTCATTAAACCGATCGAATTCGAGGATCTCCAGGAGACGATTGAACGCTACCATGAGAAGCTCAAGAGCTGAGCTTTCTGTCTTCGGATCAAACGACCAACCCTGACCCGACCGTATCGATGATGCAACCCATTCGACGTTCGCTTTATACACTGCTTCTATTGACTCTCCTGGCCGGTTGTGCTACACAGGCACCGGTTTCTCCCGCTCAAGAGTCCGAACAGCACGAGAGTCCGGAACGCCCGATCCCCTACCCGATCGACATTTCGGAGAGCTACCTGACAGCCCTGCAGGAGGGAACGCGCACCGAGAGCGGTGAACCGGGCGAAAGCTATTGGACGAACCGATCCAGTTACGACCTGAAAGCCGAACTGGATCCGGAAACCGACACCCTGCATGGAACGGCCGGAATTCGGTGGGTCAATCGTTCTCCGGATACACTGGATCGGCTTATTCTGGAGGTCAATCAAAATCTGCATGCACAGGGGACTCTCCGGAAGGAGTGGGTGGAAGTGACCGGTGGCATGCAGTTCGAACAGATCCAGGTGAACGGTAACGATGTTTCCGAGATTGACCGTCAGAGTAGCAATCCGCCACGGGAAGGTTACCTGATTGATGCCACCCGCATGCTCATTCTGCTCGAAGAGCCGCTCGAACCGGGCGAATCGGTCGATCTCTCGATGAGCTGGAATTTCGAGGTCCCGGAAGTGGGCGCCGGCGGACGTATGGGACGAAGCAGGGACAATCTCTTCTATATCGCCTACTGGTATCCGAAGGTGGCCATGTATGACGATGTCGAAGGGTGGTTTGTCGATCCGTTTCTCGGAAACGCCGAGTTCTACCATGAATTTTCCGACTACCAGCTCGAGATCACCCTTCCGGACGAATGGCTTGTCATGGGTAGCGGATCGTTTTTGAACCCGGAAGAGGTCCTCGCTCCCCACATATTGGATCGATACAATGAAGCGATCGAGAGTGACGAGATCGTCCCGGTCGTCACCGAGGCCGACCTGGGAGCTGCCACGCAGCGGACCGAGGATCGGACTCTCACCTGGAAATTCGAAGCCGACAGGATCCGGGATGTCGCCTTTTCGGCCACACGTGAATCGGTATGGGATGCCGGCCGGGCCCCCGTGGGGGATCTGGATGGAGATGGAGAAACCGACTACACACACATTCACAGTTTTTACCGCAACACCGCCCCTCACTGGCAGGAGCAGGCGGCCTATGCCCAACACTCCATCTCGTTTCTGTCCGACTACCTGGAGATGCCCTACCCCTGGCCGCACATGACCTCGGTCGAGGGCGAAGACATCATCGCTGGCGGAATGGAGTTCCCGATGATCACCATCATGGGAAGCTACAACCAGGCCGGCCCACAAGAACTGCACGGAGTTACGGCACACGAGTTTGCCCACATGTGGGTTCCGATGATCGTGAGCACCAATGAACGGCGCTACACATGGATGGATGAGGGAATGACCACCTTCAATACACACCAGGCAATGGCCGATGCCTACCCGGACGACTATCCCACAATGGATCTCTTCTACTCCTATCTGGGAATTGCCGGTACCGATCTGGAGGGACCGATGATGCGCTGGTCCGACTACCACTATCCGGGCCCGGCCTACGGCGTCGCCTCCTATCCGAAACCGGCCTCCGTCCTTCAGGCGCTTAAAATCGTACTGGGTGAAGAGACGTTCCTGGATGCTTATCACACCTTCCTTCAAGACTGGAAGTGGCAGCACCCCTATCCTTGGGACTTCTTCAATACGGTGGAGCGTGTCTCGGGCGAAGAGCTCGATTGGTTCTGGCGCAGTTGGTACTACGAAACCTGGGTGTTGGATCAGGCCGTCCGCGATGTTCAAAACCACGAAGGACACGCCATCATCGAATTGGAGGATATCGGACGGGTTCCGATGCCAGTCGATCTCGAGATCGAGCTGGAGGATGGTACGACGCTTCATGAGCGGGTACCCGTCGATCTCTGGCTGGACGGTTCGGCCCGAATCGAATGGCGCATCGAAACCGGGTCTCCTGTCATTTCGGTTACCATTGATCCGGATGAGCTTCTCCCGGACACCGACTACGAGAACAACCACTGGGAACGTCCCTGAGACATCCTCTCAGTTGTAAAAGTCCGTAAGAGTTCGGGGGTCTGCTACCATTTTGTCTCGCCATTGGCGATACTGAGTGTTGGAACCGACGGAACCCATCCCCATGAAACGGAATCGATCCCTTCGACTACTCTTCTTTGGTATCGGCCTTGCCGCGGTCTTTGTATTGACCGGGATGAACGTCTATTCGCTTTTCCAACTGCGCGAAAGCACGATCGAGGCGGCCTACGACCACAAACGGAACCAGCTGGACGACTTTACCAATCACGTCCGCTACCGATTTTTCAAACCGTTCCGCGGGATCCGGAAACTGGACATCGGTTATCTGCAGGGCTACCACGAGAAACACGGCCACTTTCCCGACAACTTCATGGAGGTGATGGCGCAGGCCGACCGGGATTCCATTTTCGGAGACATCTACTATGCACCGGACAACCCGGACCCCTGCATTGACCCGGACGCCCCTCTCTACCGCTACGATGCCGACCAGGGTCGTTTTTTCCCTGAAGATCAGGCGGTCGAACTCGTCTGTGACGGAATGGGACTGGCCCGCTCCCGCATGCGGGTCCTCATTGATGACTACCGATGGAACAACAAATCCACCTTCGATACCCACCGGAGCATGACCCTTTCGATGATCGATCCGGACCGGCGAAAAGTGAGCGGGCATTTGACCTTTTTGATTGATCGGGACTATCTGATTCAAGAGGTGCTCGAACCCGGGCTCCGCGACAAGTTTGGCGACGCGAGCGAAAGCGGGGTCGCTGTCTGGCTGCTGGATTTCATGCAGGAGGAGGTTCTGGCCCGATCGGATGGAGAGATGGACTACAGCCGGGACTTGCAGATCGACCTTCGCCAACGCTTCCCTGAACTGTTAGACAACTGGATCCTGCACGGTTCCTTGATTGACTCCCCCACCATTATCGCCTCGAACGCCTCGTTGCGTCGCAATCTGATTGTGATGAGCATGGCGCTTCTGGCTCTCATCGGTGCCTTTGCTTTCATCTTTATCACCTCTCGCAAAGAGCGTGAGCTCATGCAGCGACAGAGTGGATTTTTGGCCAACATTACCCATGAACTCAAAACACCGCTCTCGGCCATGCAGGCGGCGGGTGAGAATCTCTCCGACGGCAGGGTTCGGGATCCGGAACGGATCCGGACCTATGGCGAACACATCTACAACGAGACGCTTCGGCTTCGGAAAATGATCGACAAGCTGCTCGATATCGCCCGTCAGGATGCCGGCCAGACACTCGTGCAGCGAACGGTTTGTGACCCGGGAGCGCTGCTCGAAAAGGTGGCAGAGACACACAAAAATCATCTTGAGTCGCTCGGGTTCCGGTTGAATATATCGATCCCCGAAGAACGACCCACCATCCGAGTCGATTCGGACCATGTCACCACCATGTTGGACAATCTGATTGACAATGCAACGAAATACAGCAACGGGCAGAAAGAGATTGATTTGGAGCTACGGCAAGAGGGTCAGGAGGTGCTTTTCAAGGTTCGGGACACAGGTATCGGAATTCCACCCAAACAACAGAAGCGTATTTTTGAAAAATTCTACCGGGTCGAAGATGCCATGACTGCCCGCACCAAAGGACACGGGTTGGGACTCTCGATTGTCGATCATCTCGTACGACTGAATGATGGAACGGTCGACGTAAAGAGCGCGCCGGGAGCAGGAACCACCTTCACCCTCCGCTTCCCGGTTGACACATCCGGAGAGACCGTATCCCCGAAAGTGGACGCCGAACCTGTATTCACTGCACAAGCCGGAAAGTATGCCACTCAAGAATGAGAAACGTATACTGATTGTCGAGGACGAGCCGAGTCTTGTCTTTACCCTTCGAGACACCCTGGAGAATGAGGGGTACGAAGTAGCGGTGGTGACCGACGGAATGGAAGCGGTCGAGAAGACGATCGAGTTCAACCCCGATCTGATCCTTCTGGATCTGATGCTGCCGGGAAAGAGCGGCTACGACATCTGCAAGGAGATCCGTGAATATGGATACGGGTTTCCGATCATCATGCTTACGGCCCGGGATCAGGAGATCGACAAGGTGACCGGGCTCAACATCGGAGCCGACGACTATCTCACCAAGCCGTTTGGCGTCAAAGAGCTGCTGGCTCGCATTCATGCCCGTCTTCGGCGGACCGTAGAGTATGATTTCCGGAACGGTTCGATCCACCGGTTGCAGCTCGGACCGGTGCGAATCGACCTGGACGAAGCCACGGTCCGGAAACCGGGGGAAGAGGTCCAGCCGCTCTCGACACGGGAGGTGGAGTTGATCCGTTACCTGATCCCGCGTGCCAACGAAGCGGTCTCCAGAGACGATCTGCTCGAAAATGTCTGGCGCTACGAGCACACCACCAACACCCGCACGGTCGATGTGCATATCTCCAAGTTGCGCGCCAAGATCGAAGTGCATCCGGACGACCCGCGCTTTCTGGTTACCCTGCACGGGGTGGGCTACCTGCTCAAGGTGCACTAACGCGAGTGACCCACTCCGTGAACCCTTCAGCCTGCTTTTGCAGTCGGGTACGCGAGGTTATGTCAATCCACGTCTCCTTCTGATCCAGCCGGTCCCCGATGGAGGAGAGGAAAACCCGTTCGGGGTAGATCATCGCTTTTCGGTAGATGAGCAGATCCTGGAGCTGCTCGACCGGACGGAGGGCGCCAAAAGAGCCATCGGCCTCGCCGATCAATGCGATCGGTTTCCGGTTCAGTGCCTGTGGAAACGGCAGGTAGTCGAAGAAGAGTTTCAGGATACCGGGGAATCCGCCGTTGTATTCAGGAACCACCCAGAGGTACCCGTCGGCGTCCATCACCTTCTGATTGAAGGCGTCAACCGAGGGAAGGGATTCACCGTACTTCCCGCCCACGATGTCGCCATGGGGAAACTCACAGAGCGAGTGGCGATGCACATCGGCTCCCAGATCACGATAGAACGGCTCGAGTGATTCGGCAATCCGGTGGGCATTTGCATCGGGTCGGTCCGTGCAGGAGAGGATGGAAAGTGTGGGCATGGAGTGTCTGTTCGGGTTGGATCCCCGCCATCTCTTTCGGGAGATTTGGGGATTTTCTGTCTGTTTCAACCGTCCAACACACACCCTTTCAGGATCATTCCCGCCCGGTCCGGCGACGAATCTCATCGAGTCGTTGGGCCAGTTTCGACTCGCGTCCTTCGGTTCCCGGTTCGTACCAGTGGGTCCCGCGTACCGACTCAGGAAGATAGTCCTGATCTACCCAGTGATGCGGATGACTGTGCGGATAGAGATACTCCTCGGAGGCGTTCTCGACATCGAGGTACCGGGACGCCTTCTGATTGGCTGTACTGTCCCGGAGATGGGGTGGAACCTCACCGGAGCCCTCCTCACGAATGTGCCGGTGCACATCGAAGATCGCTTTGGTGCTGTTGCTCTTGGGCGCCTGACTCAAAAAGAGACAGGCGTGCGAGAGAAAGTAGAAGCCCTCCGGCATGCCTGTCTTCTCGAAGGCGTCGTGACAGGCGTTGACCACCATGAGGCCGTAGGGATCGGCCAGTCCAACATCCTCGGAGGCGAAGATGAGCATTCGCCGAAAGAGAAACGCGGGATCCTCTCCCCCCTCCAGCATGGCACTCATCCAGTAGAGAGCAGCGTCCGGGTCCGATCCCCGCATCGACTTGATGAAAGCCGAGGCGTAGTGGTAGTGCTCGTCGCCCTGCCGGTCGTAGCGCACGTTGCGTTTCTGAATGGAGGAGCGGGCGATCTCTTCATCAATAACAATGCGCCCTTTCTTGTTTCGGGGGGTCGAGAGGGCGGCCACTTCCAGCGCGTTCATCGCATTTCGGATATCTCCACCGGCCGCCCGGGCCAGGTAGGTTTTTGCTTCCGGATCCAGATCGATCGGCAAAAATCCGAGTCCGCGATCCTCGTCCTCGATGGCACGGTCGAGCATGAGTCCCACATCGTCGCGATCGAGCGGGTGGAGTTCGAAGAGCTGACAGCGGGAGAGCAGCGGACTCACCAACGAGTAGAAAGGGTTCTCTGTGGTCGCTCCCACCAGCGTGATCACGCCGGACTCCAGATGGGGCAACAGGGCGTCCTGCTGGGCTTTATTCCAGCGGTGAATCTCGTCGACGAAGAGGATGGTCTTCCCCCCGTTGGCCTTTTGGCGCTGGCTCGCCTGGGCAACCACCTTCCGCAGGGACTGAATTCCGTCGAGGACGGCATTGATGATTTCGAAGCGGGCATCGATCTCCTGAGAGATCACGTGGGCGAGCGTCGTCTTCCCGGAACTGGGGGGACCGTAGAAGATGAGCGACCCGATCACACCGGAGTCAATCATGCGGCGAAGCATTTTCCCCTCGCCCACCAGATGTTCCTGTCCCGCAAACTCGTCCAGGGAGCGGGGACGCATCCGGGTGGCCAGTGGTTCGGAGTCCCGGTTTTCGGACAGGGGGGTTTGCGAGCTGCGCTCTTCAAAAAGATCCATGGAGGGAATTTCATTAGAATTTTACCCCTGTTCAATTATATTTCATAGCTCATCATTCACGTTCGGCTGCAACAAATTTGCGACCCGAAACCGGTTCAACCCGACAGCCATCAACCCTGTTATACATTCGGAGCTGTATCCGTTCCGATCGCACACCCCTTTTTCCAACTTGACTCGAGAAGATCTATGAGCCAAAACAGACGACAGTTTCTTGCCAACACCGGAAAATGGGTCACTGGCGCAGCCGGGATCGGAAGCATGGGGTGGAATTTTGCGCCGAACAGTGCAAAAAATGCCCCCTCGACCTCCGCTCCCGGAACGTTGACCATCCCGCATCAATCCACCTCCTGGCTTGGCGAAGAGCTGCAGGCAGACCTGGTGATCATCGGTGGAGGAACCGGCGGCTGTGCTGCAGCTCTCTCTGCTCTGAAACAGGGACTCACGGTCATCATGACCGAACCAACCGACTGGATCGGCGGGCAGCTCACCTCCCAGGGCGTGCCGCCCGACGAGAACCCCTGGATCGAAGAGTTTGGCGGAACCGAAAGTTATCAGATGTATCGTCGGCAGGTTCGCGAGTACTACAAACGCAACTACCCGCTCACGCCGGAATCGCAGGCAGACCCGTTTTTGAACCCCGGTGACGGCTGGGTCTCTGCCATCTGTCACGAACCGCGCGTCTCTCTCGCGGTTCTGGAGAATATGTTTGCACCCTATATCGCCAACCGGCAGCTGCTTCTGCTTCTCGAGTATCGCCCTTTCGAGGCCGGAACCCGTGGAGACGAAATCACCTGGGTCGATGTGGAGCAGCTCGGTACCGGTGTTCGGCGGCGACTGACGGGTCCGACCTTCATCGATGCGACCGAGACGGGGGATCTGATCAAACTGGCCAATGTCGAGTATGTCGTCGGATCCGAAGGACGGGATGTCACGGGCGAGCCCAATACGCCGGTCGAAACCGATCCGACCAACATGCAGGCGTTCACACTCTGCTTTGTGATCGACCACATCCAGGGAGAGAACAATGTGATCGAGAAGCCGGCCGAATATGAGTTTTGGCGCGATTACACGCCGGAGTTGACACCCTCCTGGCCCGGGCCTCTTTTCAGTTTTACCTACACCCACCCGGGAACGCTTGAGCCCCGTACGCTCTCTTTTGAACCAGAGTCACAGGATGGTTGGTGGGCCTATCGGCAGATGATCAACCGGCACAACTTCGAACACGGTTTCTTCCGTGGAAACCTGACCTGCATGAACTGGCCGCAGAACGACTATCTGCTGGGCAACATCATCGATCTGCCGGACGAGGAGATTCAGCAGCACCTGAATCGTTCCTACCAACAGAGTCTCTCCCTCTTCTACTGGCTGCAGACCGAGGCTCCCCGTTCCGACGGTGGACAGGGGTACCCGGGATTACGCCTGCGGGGCGATGTACTGGGTACGGAGCACGGCATGGCCAAACACCCCTACATCCGCGAGAGTCGCCGAATCAAGGCACGATTTACAGTTAAAGAGCAGCATGTGGGGACCGAAGCGCGAATGGCCGAGACCGGCTTGAGTCGGGAAGAGGTTCGAGCCGCTCCCTTCGAGGACTCTGTGGGAATCGGAGCCTACCGAATCGATCTTCACCCGAGCACGGGCATGTTCAACTACATCGACATCAGCTCGTTGCCGTTTCAGATCCCGCTCGGATCCCTGATCCCGCAGCGCGTCCGGAATCTGATTCCGGCCAGCAAGAATCTGGGCACGACCCACATTACGAACGGCTGCTATCGGCTCCACCCCGTGGAGTGGAACATCGGTGAGGCCGCCGGAGCCCTGGCAGCCTACTGCAAGATCCGTCGGACCGAACCGCATCAGGTCTACGAGAGTCGCGAGGAGACGCGCTCGCTGCAGCGCATGCTCACACACATGGGCGTTCGGCTGGAGTGGCCCGACGACAAGATTCACGCCCTCTGACCGGTTCAGCCCGACTGCGCTGCCCAAACAACCTCCCTGACCCATAAACGACCGAAGCCCGGATCTCTCCTGGCTTCGTCCGTATTGAAGTACCCTTCCGCCGGTCGGGCAAAGAGTCTGTCCGTCCGCTGTCTCAGAGCACCTGACTCTCGCCGGGTACCGGTGCAGGATAGAGGCCGTCCGAGCCGGGCACCACCGGCGGGGTTGCCTCCCAGGAGAGCTGGTCGGGAACCAGTTTTTTCTCTCCGTTGAGTGCCTCGTCCCAGTTGATCATCTGACCGGAGTAGGTGGCCATGCGCCCCATCAGGGCCGCCAGTGTACTCATTGCCCCGTTCTCGCCATCTGCAATCATCCCGCCGGAGCGAATCGAGGCGAACAGCTCGTCATGCTCCTGCTGATAGGGATCCGGATCTTCCCGACCGTCATGTTCATAATGAACCGTTCCGTTCAGATCCTTGAGAATCGCCACATTGCTTCCATCGGTCGTAATAGTGGCTCGTGTCCCCTGGAAGGTCTCCGAGATCCGGTTCATGCACCCCGGCTGGTGGCGACACTGACTGGAGATGACGGCCCCTCCCGGATAGGTATATTCGACAAAGTGGTGGTCGAAGATCTCTCCGAATTCCGGTCCGACACGTACTTCTCGGCCACCCATTCCCTGAGCGGTGGATGGATACTCGCCAATGAACCAGTTGGCGACATCAATATTGTGAATGTGCTGCTCGAGAATATGATCGCCACAGAGCCAGGTGAAGTAGTACCAATTCCGCATCTGATACTCCATCTCGGTCATGCCGGCCTCGCGCTCGCGCACCCAGACGCCTCCGCTGTTCCAGTAGACCTGTCCACTCAAGATCCGGCCGATCTCCTGTTGTCGTATGCGGCGGTAACTCTCCCGATAGTTGTTTTGATAGTGTCGCTGCAACCCGACCACCACATTGAGTCGCTTCTCTTTGGCTATCTTTGCCATCTCGAGGACCTTTCGGACACCCGGAGCATCGGTTGCCACCGGCTTCTCCATGAAAATCTCTTTTCCGGCATTCACCGCATACTCGAAATGCTCCGGTCGAAACCCGGGAGGCGTTGCCAGAATGACAACATCCGCCAGGTCAATCGCCTGCCGATAGGCGTCAAAACCAACAAACCGTCGCTCTTCGGGCACATCGAGCTGGTCCGACTCCCCCCACTGCTCATGCAGTCGTTCGTAGCTCTCCGTAAGACGGTCCTCGAATGCGTCGGCCATGGCGACCAGAACGGCCCCCGAGTCTGCATTCAGCGCCTGATTGGCTGCCCCCGAACCGCGTCCTCCACATCCGACCACAGCCACACGAAGGCGGTCACTACCGCCGGCATAAGCACTCGCCCCCACCGGAAGCTGACTCAATAACAACCCGCCACCGGCGGCCATCCCGGCCTGTTTAACAAATCCACGTCGGGTCATTTCACTGGTTTTCTTATCCGTTGGCTTATTCATGATCTCTGATCTTGGATTTCGGTTACGGCCGGGAGTGACTTACTCTTCAAACCAGGCCTGCATCCGGTCGGTAAAATCGACCGCTGCATCATCAAACAGATCGATTCGATATCGATCAAATACATCGTCTTGAAGATACCGGGCGGCATTGCCCCAGCTCTCCATTTGAACCAGGTCCCGAAGTGCCATTCGAAGTCCCTCGTCCGATCCATCAAATATCTCCCGCCTGAAACGGTCCAAATCGCTTCCCAACCACCGTTCCAGGTCCCTGACGACCGCCGACGTCCCTGTGCCGGCTGCAGGTTCGGTTGGGTCCAGCCATCCGACAGACGGGGCATTCTCGTTAGCCGAACCGGAGCTGCTCGCGGATTCGGACTCTTCGGGGCCGGCCTGTTCAGAGTTCTCCTCTCGTTGCGAGTCTCTCTCCTGCTGCTGTGACTCCACCTCTTCATCAGGTGAAAGAAACTTCTTCCAGATGGCATTTTCGTCCCCGCCCTCGTCCGGTTCTGCGGGCTCCTCCGCCGGTTTTGCATAGAGGGAAAGGGGCGTTTCCGCCTCCGGTTCAACCCGACCGGAATCCTCTTTCGATTCATCGGTTCTGCTCTCCGGGTCCCGGGCTTCCTCTTCGAGATAACGATCCATGTCCGGCTCGTCAAACTGAAACCGTCGATGCAGCGAGAGCTCGTCTCTGTCCGAGTCCTCTTCCGGCTCCACCGGCTCCGATTCCTCTGACGCCGACCCATAGAGATCCGACAGTGTGCGAGGGGACTCTTCGTCCCGGGCTTCCTCATCCGAGACGGACGGGACCTGTTCGCCCGGATCCTCATCACGTTGTACTCCGTAGAGATCCGACAACGACGACGGGATGCTCGCTTCCTCTTCGTGGGCTCCTTTTTGCAACTCTTTGACCACCCACTCGATTTTCCAGAGTTCTTCTCCATCGGGTATGCGGCCGGCAGCGTCGGCTCCACGCGCCTCCAACTGTTTCCGAATGACTCCGGAAGGAACCGAACCACCCCAAATCTCGAACAGGGGAGCGAGCTGGTTCGCCCATGCATCGGCGTCGTACCGCTCCTTCAATTTCTGATCGACCTGGGCAATGATGCGAACCGCCAACTCCCGATCGACCCGCTCCAGCTCTTTTCGCTCAGCATACCGAAGAAGCGCGCGCGCCAGATCCTGATGTACAACCACTCGCTCCAGGCGCGCCGCCAGGAGCTCCCGGTCGACGGACGTTTCCGTCCCGAAGAGCAGGTCGGGGATCCGCTCCTCCGGACGGGCGAGAAGAGCCAAAAGGTCTCCGGCCGCCTCCTCCAGAAGGGGACGTATCTCGTTGGAAGGGAGGGCCCAGTGACGAACGACTGTCGTTTCGAATTGACGCCACGATTCAAGCACATCCTTCGCGTCCATCCGAGCCAGCGGTATGTCCGGCAGCGTCAGTGACTCCCGAATCCAGGAGACAACCTCCTGTTCGACCCACTCTGCCAACCACTCCGGCCATGAGGAGCGATTTAACTGCTCCCTGCCGATCAACTCGTGTCCGACTGGTAATTTCTCAATCCACGTCTCGGTCAATGCACGTACACTCATACCCTCTTCATCTCCTGCTGCGAACAGATTTGCGACAAGATTCACAATAGAAAAACGAGGTCAGGAATGCCAGTTCCGAAGTCGTGACGAGACTATTTTTTCATCAACCCGAGAGTGCGTACTTTCGGACATGATCGAGATGCAGGTTCATCAACTGTCCCACCGGTACGTCGAGCAGACCGTATTGAAATCGCTCGCTTTTTCCTGGTCAGGAGAAGTTCTCGGAATTTCCGGGTCCAACGGTTCGGGGAAATCGACGCTGATCCGCATTCTCGGCGGACTGTTGACCCCCACTCGGGGATCGGTCCACTGGACAATCGGAGAGATCGACGGATCGCCATCTCAACTCCGGAGACGGATGGGGTTTGCAGCCCCCTACCTGGAACTCTACGAGGGGCTCACGGTCCGGGAAAACCTCCGGTTTCTGTGTGACCTTCGTCGTATAACTCCGAGTGACCGGGAGTTGGATCTCCTGCTCGAGCAGGTCCAGGCAACACCCTTTGCCGAGCGCCTTTACGGCGAGCTCTCCACCGGTCAACGGCAACGAGCCAAAATCGGCTCGGCCCTGCTGCACCAACCGGCCGTTCTCTGCCTGGACGAACCGGGATCGAATTTGGATGCCGGCGGCCGGCAACGAATCGCCGAGATCATCGGGCAACTGCGCAGTCCCGACCGAACCATCCTCGTTGCCACCAATCAATCCGACGAGCTGGCACTCTGTGATGCAGCCATCAACCTTTCAAATTCCAGCCCCGATATCCAACCTGTTTCGAGAACAGACACTTGACAACCCGATTCCACGGAGAGACTCATGATTCATACACAAGACGACCTGCGACTGGCCAAACAGCTCCTGAGCCACTCGGTAGAACTTCAGGAAGGGGAGCAGATCCTGATTCAGACCATTGGTCTCAACGGCCTGGGGCTTGTCCGCGCCCTCGTTCAGGAAGTCCGCAAGCGCCACGCTCATCCCTTCGTCCAACTCGAAGACCCGGAGATCAACCGGATGCTTCTCGAATCGGGCGACGCCGACTTTTGGGCCAACCAGGCCGAACGGGATCAACTCCCGCTCATGAAGCAGATGGATGCATTTATCGGTATACGGGGCGCCGAGAATATCTACGAAAGCTCCGAAGTCTCGCCAGAGGCAAACCGCGCCTACTCCGACGCGTTCCTGAAGCCGGTCCATTTTGACCAACGGGTCGAACATACCAAGTGGTGCGTCCTCCGCTACCCGTCGGCCGCCTTTGCCATGAACGCCCGCATGCCCACCGAGCGGTTCCGTCAGTTCTACTACCAGGCCTGCCTGCTCGATTACGGAACATTGGAAGAGGCAATGAAACCCCTCGAAGAGCGGCTGCGAAAGACCGACGAGATTCATCTGAAAGGCGAAGGGACCGATATTCGATTCTCGGTCAAGGATCAAAACTGGGT
>JBNJFK010000017.1:0-19185 GCA_051746765.1 Bacteroidota bacterium | reverse complement strand
GTTCGAGTGGTTCATTCGGATCTTTCCGTTCCAATCGGTGATTCAGATCCGAGAGCTTCTCCCGCCTCGCCTGGAGATGCCGTTCCAGTCGAACCGACAAGCGATCCTTTATCTGTTCCAAACGTTGCCGATGCATGGGTGTACGCTCCGTTGACAGGCGAAGAAGACGTTCATGTTGCCACTGTATGGTCTGCCGAAGTTGATTCATTCGGGATCGCAACGCCTGAAGTGCGTGAGATTCGCCTAGAAAGCGGACCCGTTCACGGTAACGGTCCATCCGGCGTTGGAGCAGATCTCCAGCGGCCCGTGCACGGTCATCGATCTGGAGTCGCAGTTCATTTTGATCCGGAACGGCCATGAGTGCGGCTTGTGTCGGAGTGGCCGCTCTTCGGTCGGCCACAAAGTCGGTAATGCTGAAATCGGTTTCGTGCCCGACCGCGCTGATCGTGGGTATGGGAAATCGAAAGAGTGCACGTGCCACCGACTCTTCGTTGAACGGCCAGAGATCTTCCATCGATCCGCCACCCCTGCCGATAATGAGCAGATCCAGATCCGGTCTCATTTTCGCAAACTCCAGGGCCCGGACCAACTCTCCGGCTGCCCGATCTCCCTGCACCGATGCGTGTATGAGAAGGAGTCCGGCCAGTGGCCATCGTCTCTCCAGTGTGGAACGAATGTCGTGGAAAGCGGCTCCGGTAGAAGACGTTATGACGGCAATCGTTTTTGGAAAGAGTGGAAGGGGTCGTTTTTCGGACTCCTCGAAAAGACCTTCGGAAAGCAGTTTCTTTTTGAGTCGTTCGAATGCGATCTGAAGTTGCCCCTCACCGGCTATGCGTGCGGATTGAACAATCAGCTGGTAGCGACCATGGGGTGGATAGATCTGAAGACTGCCGGAGAGAATGACGTCGTCGCCGTCCTGAAGTTCCATTTCCAGCCGTTCGACCCGACTCCGCCACATGACGACCGGTAATTGAGCATCGGAATCCTTGAGCGTCATGTAGAGATGTCCGTTTCGACTCCGGTTGACGTTGCTGAGTTCTCCACGAACATCGACTTGCTCGAACGCAGGCTCGACGAGGGAACGTATTTGGTTTGTGAATTCGGTAACGGTCAGTGTCGAGTCAGACATACATCGATATTCTCTGCAGATCCATCTATATTTCCTCAGATTTCACCCCGCAATTGTAGCGGCGGCGCAAGGAGCTTGACCAAAATAAGAGGAGCCAGTATGAATCGCACCCCCGACTGTCTGTTGAAAAACGTGATCCCCGTGACCCCGGAGGAGACCGGCTCCGAACCGGTCGATATTCGAATTCGGGAAGGAAAAATTGCAGAGATCGGGGGATCGTTGGAATCTGCGGAGGGAGAGCAGGAGTTCGACGGGGCGGGGTGCTATGTGAGCCCGGGCTGGATGGACATGCATGTTCATCTGCGCGAACCCGGACAGGAGCACAAAGAGACGATCCGGAGTGGCTGCGAAGCGGCTGCCTTTGGAGGGTTTACGGCCATCGCTTGCATGCCCAATACCCAACCTCCCATCCATACCCGGGATGTGGTGGAGTATGTGATTCAGCAAGCGGAATCTCTTCCGGTACATGTATATCCGATCGGAGCGGTTACACGCGATCGAAAAGGTGAGACCATTACTGAAATGGCCGACATGAAACAGGGGGGAGCGGTTGCGTTCAGTGATGACGGCGATCCGGTTTATGACTCTCAAGTCATGCGGATTGCACTGGAATATACATCGATGCTCGACTGTCCGGTGATCAACCATGAAGAGGATTTGAAGCTTTCCCGTCCGGGACATATGCATGAAGGCGAAGTCTCTGCCCGTTTGGGCCTGGATGGAACTCCCGCCATAGCCGAGGAGGTGATGATTGCCCGTGACATTTTGCTGGCACAGGCAACGGGGGGGCATCTCCATGTGGCTCACATTAGTACAAAAGGAGCTGTCGAGCTGGTTCGGCGAGCCAAAGCCGATGGCATTCGGGTCACAACCGAAGTCTGTCCGCACCATTTCGAGTTGACAGACGAGGAGATCGAAAAACGTCGATTCGATACATCGGTCAAAATGCATCCACCTCTCCGCTCGTCTGACGATGTAGTGGCAATCAAAGAGGGGCTTCGGGACGGAACCATCGATGCCATCTGTACGGATCACGCACCGCATGCAATCGAGGAGAAGGAGGTGGAATTTATCTATGCCCCCAACGGGGTAATCGGGTTGGAGACGGCCTGGAGTGTTTCGGTTCGAAATCTTTTGAAAAGCGGTGTACTCGATCTTCAACAATTGATTCGTGCATTGGCCGTCCGACCCCGGGAGATCCTTCGGATACCGGTCCCGAAACTTCAGAAAGGGGCAGAGGCGGATTTGACGCTCTTTAATACGGATGAGTCCTGGACCTTTGACGAAGCGAATGTTAGATCCAAATCGACCAACTCTCCCTGGCTTGGTGAGGAGCTGACCGGGCGAGCCATCGCGATCTACAGTCGAGGTATTCTGCATCGAAACGAATTGATTCCAGCTGTTTCGTAAGGCAGGTCTTATGCTATCTTCCCGGCTTCTTCTCACACTCTTCTGCTTTGGTACGCTTGCACTTCAGAGCGGAGTGAGCCAGACAAGAGGGCTGGTCGAACCGGAGGGAGAGTCGTTGTTCGGCTCGATACCTGACTCCCTCTGGTCGTTGGAACCGGCACCGGACGCCCCGTACGAAGTGCTACGCCGTGAAATTTCGATCCGTTTCTTTGATCGCGGAGATCGGGTGGTTTCCCGAATTCGCAGACACGAACGAATCATCGTCTGGTCCGATGATCCCGGAGATCAATTGGAGGCGAGCTGGATTTCGATTCCACTTCCCGAAAGCGAAGAGGTGGGCCGGATCGTCTCCCTTCGTGGCGGGACCTGGAATCGGGGAGCCGATCCGGCCATGTTTGGGTTGGAAGAGATGAGTGAAGGGGAAGTCAATCAGATGCAGCGTGTTCGGGAGCATCGGTTTCCGGATGTACAAGAAGGTTCGATACTGGATTTGGAGTATGAACTGGAACGCACGTATCTGGAAGAACTTCCGCCGGTTCAGTTGGCAGACGAAGTTCCGGTTCGATATGCACGGGTCACCCTTTACAACGAACCCTGGCTCCGATACCGTTCTGTCTGGACGGGGAACAACCATCCGGTCCATCATCTGGAGGAGGTACGGGATACCAGCAGCATCCCACACATCTTTACCTATCAGCGTCCCGATCCGGTATCGATCGAACGGTGGGTTGCACACGATCTTCCTGCCTCTCCAGAGCTGCCCTACTCCATTCCGGCTCCCGATCGATTGTTGACGCTGCACCTCCAGTTGGCCGAGTGGGGGGTCCCACGACAACCGCTGATCAATAGTTGGGACTATGTTGAGGCGGTACTTCGGCGGGGAGAGGGAGATCCCTGGGATTGGTTGAGCCGACTCGATGAGCTGAGAACGCAGGGGGCGCAATTTCGAACAGCTGGTGATGAAGAAGAGCGCTTGGAAGCGGTTTGGAGTTGGCTGATCGAACGGCGAATATTCAACGGAGATTTGCGATGGATACCGGAAGGAGACCCCGGTCAGGTGGTCGCGGGTAAACCATCCGATCAGGCGGCCGTCAATCTTGCACTGATGGCCCTTCTGCAGGGTGCCGGATTGGACGTGGAGCCGGTTCTTCTTCCTCATCGCGATAGCGGACAACGTATAGAGAGGTATCCCTCTTTGCAGCGGTTTCGTCAGCTGGTTGCAAGGGTCCGCATTGGGGAGGATCATGTTTGGCTCGATGCGTCGATTCCGAATACTCGTCCGGGACTTCTGCGTCGGGAGGCCCTCGGAATGGAAGGGTGGGTTTTGGGACGAGAGCAGTCCCATTGGGTACGGGCATTGCCACCGAACGCACGCCACGATCTGTCGATTCGGTTTGCGGGTCGTTTGACAGTGAATGGAGATCTGAAGGGCGAAGTAGAATTGACCAGTCGTGGATACCCTGCCTTGGAGATGCGGCGATCCCGGGAGGAGCGGGACGGGCTACTCGAACTGGTTCGATCGATGCTCCTGCCCCGATTTGGAACGCTCGACTTGGAGCAGGTGACTATGGTTGAATCGGGAGAGGAGGTACGACTCGAGATTCCCTTTGCTATTGACGGCTTTGCGATGGATGAAGGGGATTTGTTGCAATTTCCACCTCTTCTGGCCGGCCGGTTGCCCTCCCACCCGCTCGGAGACTCACAGCGGCGGGAACCGGTTCGACTGGATGCTCCGGAACGGATTCGGATGGAGGTACGAGTCGAATTGCCACGAGCCATCCGGGTCGAATCTGGTGAATGGAGACAGCAGACGGGTGGAACGGACGGACGTCTGCTGGAGCAGTATCGTCGCAGCAACCGGCTTCTCGAGTACCGGTTTGATATCGAAATGGATCGCTTGTACTACCGCGGGGAGTCGTTGGTCGAACTGCAGTCGATCTATGATCGCTGGATGGAATTGAGCCGGGAGATATGGAGACTCGAAAAGACGATGTAATGGACGGAGAGAGATGAGAATTCTGGCACTGGAAACGGCAACTCCGATCTGTTCGGTGGCTCTCGGTTTGGACGGGAAGCATCACACCTTGAGAGAGGAGGGACGTGGAATTCACTCCGAAGCGATGTTCCGAATGACAAGGGACCTGTTGTCTCGTTTTTCGATCGGGATCCCGGATCTGGATGCTGTTCTGATTTCACGCGGTCCCGGGCAGTATACCGGACTCCGAATCGCGGCCTCCGGAGTAAAGGGATTCCTTTTCGGTCAGGCGGTTCCCCTCTGGTCCATAGGTACACTGGAGGGATTTGCAGTTACTCCCCTGATTGGAGATAGGGAAGAGGGCCGAGTGATACATGCGGTGCTTGACGCCCGGAGAACACACCTTTACCATCAACGATTTGTCGATTCTGAAGGTGGGTGGAGACGATCTTCTCCGGCGATTCGGCCACTGGAGGAGTTGAGAGGCGAGATCAAAGTCGACAGCTGGTTGGTCGGAACAGGAGTCGAGCGCCTCGAGTTTCCGCCATCCGGGACCCCCCGAATGGTCTCTCCGACTGCGGTGTCGGCCGCGTCGATTCTTCGGGCCTGGCAGGATCCGGAGCTCCGTGCCTGGTTTCGAAAGGAGGATCCGGTACGGTTTGAGCCTGAATATCTGGGCAGCGGGGCACCCCGGCAGAGTGGATGATTCCCGATTTTAGCTTCGGGCCAAGTTCGTTATTTTGTATGGCTACCTCTTGCGGCACGAGAAGGGGTGCTCACTGTTTCTGAATTAACCGAACGGAACGATATGACTTGGTTCAAGCGAAAGGACAGCAACATTCAGACCGAGAAGAAGAAGGACATGCCGGAGGGAATTTGGATTAAAGTTCCGACGACCGGAGAGACTGTCCACCGAAGAGAGATCGAAGACAACTTTTGGGTAGATCCCAACAGTGGGTACCACTTCCGGGTCGGTAGCAAGGACTACTTTCGCATGCTTTTTGATGAGAACAAGTTCGACGAGCTGGGGCAGGAGGTCGAACCAACGGATCCGCTCGGATTCGAAGACCGGAAAAAGTATGCCGATCGATTAATTGCTTATCGTGAAATGACCGGCTTGAGTGATGCCTGTCGGGTGGGCGTGGGCATGATGAATTCGGTTCGCGTGGTGATTGTCTGCATGGATTTTTCCTTTATTGGGGGAAGTATGGGTTCGGTTGTGGGGGAACGCATCTCCCGTGCCATCGACCACGCCATCGAGCACCGGTTGCCTCTGATCATCATCTCTCAGACGGGGGGTGCGCGTATGATGGAGAGTGTTTTCAGTCTGATGCAGATGGCCAAAACGTCTGCAAAGTTGGCTCTTCTGGAGAGGGAGAAACTTCCCTACATCTCGGTCATGACCAACCCCACGACAGGAGGAGTAACGGCCAGTTACGCCATGCTTGGAGATTTCAATGTGGCCGAACCGGGAGCACTCATCGGTTTTGCCGGTCCCCGCGTGATACGTCAGACCATCGGCCGGGATCTTCCGGAGGGGTTTCAGACTTCTGAATACCTGCTTGAGCACGGATTTCTCGATTTCATCGTACCTCGCTCGAAGATGAAGAGCAAATTGACACGTCTCATCAAACTGGTGACACACAAGTACGAGAAGTAGTTGCTTTCATCCGTCCCGGACGACAGACAGGTCCGACCGGGAGATTGATCAGGGAGTCGAACACATGAAATTTGCCGACTACGCCAAAATCTATGTAACGGCCGGGGACGGTGGAGCCGGAATGACCCATTTTCGCCGGGAGAAGTTTGTCCCGAAAGGCGGCCCGGATGGCGGCGACGGTGGAAAGGGCGGTGATGTGATTCTGGTCGGGAACGAGCAGTTAAACACCATTCTGGATCTGCGATACCGCAAGTTTATCAAGGCCGATTCCGGACGACCCGGTGAGGGCGGAAAGCGGAAGGGAAAGGATGGAAAAGATGTGATCCTGGAAGTTCCACCGGGGACGGTTGCATTCGATGCAGAGACCCGGGAGCGACTTGGTGAGATCTCACAGGGTGGAGAGCGCCTGGTGATTGCACGAGGAGGAAAAGGGGGGTTGGGCAATTGGCATTTTCGAAGTTCGACAAATCAAACCCCGGAGCACTCCCAACCTGGAACGGGTGGTGAGGAACGAGTCGTGGAATTGGAGTTGAAGTTGATCGCCGATGTGGGATTGGTCGGATTCCCGAATGCGGGAAAGAGCACCCTTCTATCGGTTCTCTCGGCAGCGCGACCCAAAGTTGCAGAATATCCCTTTACGACACTGGAGCCCAATCTCGGGGTCGTCTCATTTCCCGACTATCGTAGTTTTGTGATGGCTGATATTCCCGGCATTATCGAGGATGCACACGAGGGTCGTGGACTTGGGCTTCAATTCCTGCGTCATATTGAGCGGAACCGCCTTCTTCTCTTTCTGGTATCGTCTCAATCCGATATTCGTCACGAATACGAACTGTTGGTACACGAGCTTCATTCTTACCGACCCGACCTGCTGGACAAACCACGAATTCTGGTTGTCACAAAGATGGATCTTGTTGAGGGGTATGAACTTGACCAGGATCTTTCATTTGAAAAGGATCTCCCGGTGTTGCATATTTCGGCTGCAACCGGATACCAAATCGATGAGCTGAAGGAGTCCATCTGGACTCTGCTCAGGGAGATTGACGAACATTCAGACGAAACCGCACCATAGAGAGTATCTTGCCCTGTCCATGATTGGCGGCCTGGGTCCCCGTCGAATCGCGCAACTTCTAAAACGCTTTTCAACTCCACGATCCGTGTTGGATGCGCCTCTTCCGGAACTGATCTCCGTGAACGGAATTTCGGAGAAGACGGCCAAATCGATAGCAGGCTTTGGTCGTTGGGAAGAGGTGGACAGTACCTTTTTCAATGCAAGCGAGAAGGGCATTGGCTGGATGACGCCACCCGACGAGAGTTTCCCCGACCCGCTTCTCGAGATCTACGATACTCCGCCGATACTCTGGACCCGTGGCGATCCGACCATTTTGAAGCGGCCGATGATTGCAGTGGTCGGTACCCGACGAGCGGCCACGTATTCCCTGGATCTGGCACGTGAGTGGGGCCGGCATTTGGCACGGTCCGGGTTTGTGGTGGTTAGCGGGATGGCGTCCGGGGTGGATCATGCCGCACACCAGGGGGCCCTCATGGCGGGAGAGACAGTGGCTGTTCTCGGGAACGGGGTAGACCGGATCTATCCCAGGGAGAGTACGGATGTCTACAGGTCGATTTCGTCTGGTGGCGGTCTGATTCTCTCCCCGTTTCTTCCGGGAAGCCGACCGGTCAAAGGAAACTTTCCTGCCCGGAACCGTCTGATCAGCGGTCTCTCTCTGGGTGTACTTTTGGTCCAGTCCGGTATGAAAGGGGGGAGCATGCGAACCGAAAGTATGGCACTGGATCAAAATCGAGAGGTCTTTGCCATTCCGCATGATCTGGATCGAGCTTTTTCGGACGGAGGCAATTACTTGATTCGGTCCGGTCAGGCGAAGCTGGTCTCGTCTCTCAGAGATGTGACCGTAGAGTTGCCTCCCGTAGCTCAGCCGTCCGGTTCCTCTCTACCGGTAGTGGAGGTTGCCCGGCAATCACGACTTCAACGGCTCTCGGATGTCGAACAGTCTATTCTCTCGCTATTGGGGGACGACACATTGCATGTGGATCTTGTCTGTCGGACACTCGAGCTTCCAATGCATCGAATGGCCGCACTTTTGACCGATTTGGAGCTTCAGGGTTGGATTCGTCGTTTTCCTGGAGGGATGATCCAGAAAGTGAACACTTGAATCGGTGGGCTCTCACATTGTCCAGTCTCTTTGTATCTTCCGGTCGGATCAATCGCGGACCGTGCATCGAAGTTTTTTGAGTAGATGTTGGTCGGGATTCGTTTGTGAACAGCAATTCGGAATCGGGAGCATGTTTCAAGTAGGCCAAACCATACTTTCGGAGGAGATCGCCCATGCACGGTTTGCGTGTGACATCTCGCGCTGCAAGGGGGCGTGCTGTGTGGTCGGTGTATCCGGAGCTCCGATCGATGCGAGCGAGAGATTTCCACTTCAGCGGGCTTGGGAATTGTTGAAGGAGGAGCTGGATCCGGAGGCGGTCGAGACTGTGGAGAGGGACGGACTTTTCAAAAAGGGCCGTCGCAATGAATGGGAGCTTGCCTGCATAGGTCAGGGGGCGTGTGTATTTGCTACCCGGAATGAGCAGGGGGCCTCGGTCTGTGCCATTCAGAAGGCCTGGATGGAGGGAAGGTTTCACTGGGAGAAACCGCTCAGTTGTCATCTCTATCCAATTCGATTGAGCCAAATTGCAAATGTGGAGTTCGCAAATTTCGAGTATCTGCCAGAGCTCTGCAGTGCCGGTTGTGACCGCGGGGAGCAGGAGGGAGTCTGGTTGTCCGAGTTTTTGAAGCCGGCACTTCGTCGCCGATTTGGAGAGGCGTGGGTGAGTGAGTTTGACCGCGAGTGTGAGCGGATTCGGGGAGGAGGATAGAGATGCAGAGGCAGAACACTCGTCTGGAACAGAAACAGTCGCAACAGCAAAAACTTTCGCCGCAGCAGATTCAATTCATTCGCATGCTCCAGTTGCCGTTGATCGGATTGGAGCAGCGGATCAAGGAGGAGCTTGAGGTGAATCCGGTATTGGAAGAAGGGGAGGATGAGGGGCTTGAGGAGTCGCTGGATCCGGAAGAGACGTGGGAGGCAGATGAAGGGTCGGAGGAGTCGGGAGATCCCGATCCGGTGGACCGAAATGAGGAGATCGACTGGGAGTCGTTTCTTCACAACAGAGAGGATGACGGCACCTCGTTCCATATGTCAACCGGAGTAGGGGGGAGTGATGATGAGTGGAGAGATCTCCCGAATCCTTATCACGAAAGTCTTCTGGAGGAGTTGGAGCAGCAGGTCTCTCTGTTGGATTTTGATGAGACCGAGGCCTTGATTGCAGACCAGATATTAGGCTCACTTGATTCGGATGGCTATTTTCGACGGGAGACGGCGGCTGTGATTGACAACATCTCCTTCAATCACGGGGTACTGCCTACCGAAGAGCAGGTGGAGCGAGTTCGTCGTCAGATTCAGAAGTTGGAACCGGTTGGGGTGGCTTCCAGGGATCTGCAGGATTGTTTGTTGATTCAGCTGGACGTACGGAATTCAGACCGACCGGATGAAAAATTGGCACGGCGGGTTCTGCGAGAAGAGTGGGATGCGTTTAAGCGAAAGCATTTTGATCGATTGAAGCAGCGTTTGGACCTGTCGGACGATCAGCTTCAGGCCGTATTTCAGGTGATTCAGGGCTTGGATCCCCGTCCGGGGGCGGTCAGTACTCCGGAAGAGGAGAACAGCCAGATGATCGAGCCGGATTTCGAGGTCTATTGGAAACCGACAAAAGGTTCACCTGATTCGGAAGAGGGTGAATTTGTGATCCAGTTGACTCAGCGAAATTCGCCTCCGCTCCGTATTTCTCCACACTACAAAGAGATGTGGGAGAATCTTTCCGGGAAGTCGTCCGGTTCAGAGAAAATTCGGGACGAGAAGACGCGCACGTTCATTCGCGAAAAGGTGGAGTCTGCACAGTGGTTTATCGATTCGATTCGCCAGCGTCAGCAGACCTTGCTCAACACCATGAAAGCCATTGTGTTCCTTCAGTCTTCATTCTTTCGGTCAGGGAAAGGGTTGCGACCCATGATCCTGAAAGATGTAGCCGAACGAGTGCACATGGATATTTCGACCATATCCCGGGTGGTGAACGGGAAGTATGTGCAAACACCGTTTGGCGTCTTTGAGCTGAAGTACTTTTTCAGTGAAGGACTGGTTAATGACAGCGGGGAAGAGGTCTCGAGTCGCGAGGTCAAGCAGCTGCTTGCGCGCTTGATCGATCAGGAAAACAAGAGGAAACCCTTGAGTGACAAAGAGCTGGCAGAGAAACTCAAAGAGGAGGGGTTCCACGTGGCACGGCGTACCGTAAGCAAATATCGGGAGCAGCTTCAGCTTCCGGTCGCGCGATTGAGACGTGAATTACGATGACCGTTTGGTCCGGTGCTTATAGCAGAAACCAGAGTGTTTGTAGAGGCTCTTGCAGTGGAGGATAGAAAAAGAGTGCGAGAAAGAGAAGAAGTGTGAGCGTAAGGTGGAATGTAACAGCGATACCGAAGAGGATCCTGCGCCGTTCGAGTGACCGCAGGATGTCAAGAGCAGTCAGATAGTTAATCGTGGTCCAGAGTAGAATCCAGACGGCTGTTCCGACACCTATCCAACGACCATCGGCTCCGTTCCAGTAGAGAAAGAGTAGCAACAGGGTCGGAATCAGGAGTGTCTGAAGGGGCCACCCATAGAGGGCCAGAATCTCTTTCAGGCTGTATCGGCTGTTGAATATCCAAACCCAGAGAATTAAAAGAGTGTGGAGTGTTGCAAAGACTCCGGCCCACTGTAGCGAAACCCACAGGTCGCTCCGCTCCGAACTCACCCGGAAGACCCAATCCTGTAGCAGAAGCTGACCCTGCATGGGAAGTGAGTGGTAGAAAAGGGTCCAGAGAAGGAGCCACATCAAGAGGAGTTGGAACTGGAAGAGTAACCCGGGGCCGGCGGAACGGAGCCGATAGGGAAGAATCTGCTCCTTGTAGTACGCATGGGATGTGAAGTAGCGCCATCTGCTCTCACGAACAAATGAACTGTATCTGAAGAGGAGTAGGTAGATCAGTGCTATGGCCAGAACCCAGAATCGTTCAAGACCGAATGCCTCCGGTTCTGCCGGGTTGTGTGGATAGGGTGTGAGCAATTGATTTTCTTCATGGTATGTGGAGAGTACCGACTCCAGCCAGGGATGAGACGATGTCATGCGGTTCAGCCACTCCCACGATACGAGTATGACAGTGGGGGACGACGAGAGGTCCGGGTCGAGAAGACGATAAAGGTGTCGGAGAGTTTCCGTGTCGTCGGTCCCCGGGAGAAGACGCACCAGAGACCCGTTGGGTTCGGTCGGGATGGCCGATGCATTTTGGGTTGTTGCCCGAAGGTCCCAACCACGACTCGATACAGAGTCCTCGTCAGAAAGTGTGGAATAATAGACCCGCACCGTCTCTTCCGAAATCCCACTTTTCAATCGTTGGGCATAGGCTGTGAGCAGGGATTGCGCCTCTTCAGAACGATCGTATGGCCAAAGAAACGGGGAGAATGCAATCAGATTTCCGGAGGCATCCCGCTGGAGTGATTGAACTTCTTTCAGATCGTCTGCCAGGTAGAGTGAGTCTCTCGACTGTATGTTGAAACTGGTGACAAAACGTCTGTTTTGTTGCACCATGAGCAGAAAATCTGCAGCGATTGCATCGTTGAGTAGACGATCGTTGACCGGAGTGAACAGTTCGATGTGTCGAATCCCCATGCCGCGAAGTTGCTGCAGTTGGTCCCGGTCTGGCAGGACAGAATTCTCTGCATCAATCGATACAGCCAGGACGGGGCGGGGCGGATCTGTCTGGCCTGCAACACTCATCGGGTAGAGGAGCAGCAGAACCAACGGCAGAAGCTGCAGAATGGCCGATCGGAGCAGTCGGATCAAAAGGGTTGTTATTTAAGGGTTACCGTCTTTTCAATGGGAAGGTTTCGTGTCTCTTTGAAGCTCGTCAGAACGATGTTTGACTTGGTTCTCTTGACGCCGATCCAGGATTGGATATTGGAGAGAAACCGCTCGAATGATTCGGTGTTCTGTGTTCGAACTTTGAGGAGGTGAGATCCGTCACCGGTGATGGAGTGGCACTCCAATACTTCCGGCTCTTTGACCACCCGCTCTACAAACTGCTGATAACTGTTGGAGCTGTCGACCTCAACAAAGATAAAGGCGGTGATGTCAAAATTAAACTTCTTGGCATCCAGTACGGTGCAGTAGTCCTGAATGAGCCCGCGCGCTTCCAGTTTGCGCATTCGTTCGGATACGGACGGGACAGAGAGCCCGACGACCTCGGCAATGGCATTTCGCTTGGCTCTTCCATTGTCCTGTAGATGTTTCAGAATGGCGATATCGGTAGCATCCAGGCTCTGGCCCATGTACTCTCCCTGACTCGGTTTGGCGTTTGGTTGGTATCCCGAAGATGAATGGGACTAAATTAGGTGGATTCCTCACCGTATTCAATTGTAAAAGAGGGGATACGGGGATCGGTTGCCGGTAATCGAACCATTTTGCACGGAATGAATATTCCCTTTGAATTAAATTTCATGACCTCTGGAAGGTCTTGTATCTTCCGAGGCACTATCAGGAATGATGATCATGGACCATGCTGGACATCCAATTTATACGTGAGAACCGGAGCGTCGTCGAAAAGGCGATGAAAGCAAAAGGGGAGCAGGAACTTGACCTGGTTCAACAGGTGTTGGAGAGCGACGAGGTATGGCGTTCGAAGACGACTCTCCTCGATGAGTTGAGAGCGGAAAGCAACCGAAAGGCGAAGCAGATCGGACAGTTGATGTCAAGCGGTGAGAAGGAGAAGGCAAAGGCGCTGATTGACGAAACCGGAACGATGAAGAAGAAGGTCAAGAAGGTCGAGGAGGAGGTCCGGCAGTTGGAAGAGGAGCGAGAGAGTTTGCTTCTTCGGATTCCCAACATTCCGCACCCTTCGGTACCGGTCGGATCTACGGAGGAGGAGAACGAAGTGATCCACCAGTGGGGAGACCCGCTCGCAAAAGAGTGGCGGGAGCCCCATTGGGAGTTGGCAGACGCCCATCACTGGATCGATTTCGAACGCGGTGTCAAGGTGGCCGGCGCCGGATTCCCCTTCTACCTGGGAGCTTTGGCACGACTTCAGAGACTCTTGATCACGTTTTTCCTTGAGGAGGCTGTCAGAGAGGGGTATCTGGAGATGGAACCTCCGTTCTTTGTGAACGAGGCGTCGGCCCGCGGGACGGGACAGATACCTGACAAAGAGGACATGATGTATGTGATACCCAGGGATGGTTTCATGGCGATTCCGACAGCAGAGGTCCCTGTCACCAATTTTCATCGGGACGAGATTCTGGCTCCCGACGAACTTCCCCGCAAGTATGTCGCTTATACTCCATGTTGGCGACGGGAAGCCGGATCCTACGGGAAGGATGTGCGCGGGCTGAACCGGCTTCACCAGTTCAACAAGGTGGAGCTGGTGCACGTCGTACATCCGGATCACTCCTATGCAGAATTGGAGCGTCTGCGGTCGCATGCCGAGGGTTTGCTCGAGAAGTTGGAGCTTCCCTATCGAACGTTGCTGATGTGTACCGGCGACATGGGGTTCACTCAGAGCAAGAAGTACGATCTCGAGGTCTGGAGTCCGGGACAGGAGCGGTGGTTGGAGGTGAGTTCTTGTTCCAACTTCGAAGCGTTTCAAGCGCGACGTTTGCAGCTGAGGACCCGGAACGAGAAGGGGTCACCGATTCCGGTTCATACACTGAACGGGTCGGGGCTGGCACTGCCGCGTATTGTGGCAGCGTTGTTGGAGACGTTTCAGACGGAGGAGGGGGATGTGCGACTTCCCGAGGCCCTGCATGCCCTTGCCGGCAGCGAGACGCTTCTCGGGTAGACTCTCTAGGCGAAGGAGTGGATCTCTTCCTCAGAAAAGTTCTCCAGATGCTCCAGAATGGGATCCATCTCTTTCTCATCCATAATGGCGGTGCGCAACTTCTTCCCGTTACGGATCCCTTTCATATACTGTCCATAATGCTTTTTCATGATAATGACGCCGTATCGTTCGCCGTGGTGAGCGACAGACAGACGCAGCTGTTCGGCGCAGAGATCCAGTCTTTCGCGAATGGTCGGGTCGGGTAATCGCTCTCCGGTATCGAGGTAGTGACGACACTGTCGGAAGATCCATGGATTTCCGATGGCTCCACGTCCGATCATGACACCGTGAACTCCGGTCCGGTCAAACATCTCTTTCGCACGGACCGGATCGGTCACATCTCCGTTCCCGATGACCGGAATCTCCAGTCCGGGGGTCTCACACAAGGTCTTGAGCCAGTCCCATCTCGCCTCTCCCTTGTACTTTTGGGCACGCGTCCGGGCGTGAACCGTCAGTGCCTGAATCCCGACGTTCTGTAGGCGAAGCCCCACTTCACTGATCCGAATGGATTGATCATCCCAGCCAAGTCGCGTCTTGGCGGTCACCGGAACTTGTCCGTCGACGGCGTCGACAACGGTCGCTGCCATGCGTTCCATCATGTTCAGATCTTTCAGGCACGCCGATCCGGCACCTTTTTTGACGATCTTGTAGACCGGACAGCCGAAATTGATATCGATAAAATCAGGATTATTGGCCAGGGCCACCTTTGCAGCGCCTTCCATTGCCTCTTCCCGTCCTCCGAAAATCTGAATGCCGAATGGACGCTCCTCTTCCTCGAAGTTCATCTTGTGGGTGGCAATATCCGATTCACGGATAATGGCTTCCGAACTGATGAACTCTGTATAGACGGCACCGGCACCCATCTGTCGACAAATCTGTCGGAACGGAGAGTCCGAGACATCCTCCATGGGGGCGAGCAGGACCGGCCTGTATCCCAAATCGATGGTTCCTATCTTCATCCCGGTAAAATAAGAACTTTTCGGGAGTTCCTCAGATTTTCAAGTCGTTCTCAGATGGCGATCGAAGTGATCCCGGTTCTTCAGTAGATCTTCGTGCGTTCCCGATTCCGTGATGGTACCACGCCTGAGTAGGTGGATTCGGTCTGCATGTCGGAGAGTACTCCAGCGATGAGTGATCATGATTACCGATCGTCTGGGCGTGCACCAGGATTGAACGGACTGCAGCATGGACTGTTCGGACGTTCGATCCAGGGAGAAAGTGGCTTCGTCCAAAAGCAAGAGTGCCGGGTCCCGGTAGAGCGCCCGAGCCAAAGCCACTTTCTGTTGTTGGCCACCGGAGAGCTGTCGTCCATCATCCCCCAAACGGGTTTCAAGTCCGTTGGGTAGCTGATTCAGCAGAGTTTCGAATTTCAACAGCTGAACAAGCTCAAGCAGGTGGTTCAATTTCGGGTCGGGATCACCGAGAGCAATGTTTTCCAAAAGTGTCCCGGAAAAGAGATGAATGGTTTGAGGAACGATCGCGATGTATTTCCGAATGGAGGCGGGGTCCAGTTCTTGAATGTTTTTCCCCCGAATTCGTACCGCCCCGTCCTCTATCGGGTAGAGCCCTTGCAACAAGGAGAAAATGGTGCTTTTTCCGCAACCACTTTCCCCGGTAATCGCGGTTATCTCTCCTTGCCGGACAGTAAAGCTGCAATTGTTCAGAATTGGCGCATGCAGGTCGTATCGAAAGGTGACCTGGTCAAATTGAACCGGTAAACCGGTTTCGGGAATCGGAAAGAGGTGTTTCGGACTCTGTTTCGGTTCCAATTCCAGAAGTTCAAACAGACGGTCAGATGCGATGGAAGCATCCTGTATGGTTCGATTGGCAGTCGTTAGTTCGGCTGCCGGACCGGTGAAGTATCCGATGACGGCATAAAACGAGAGGAGCTCTCCAGCAGTGAGGTCTCCTGTCAGAACGGCGGACGTTCCGAGCCAAAGCGTTGTTATGGTGAAAAACGAGGAGACAAAGCGGGTCGATGTGGTAGCGAATATCTGGTGGATACCGGATCGGTAGACACATTGAAGAAGCCGAATCATGGTCCGTTCGGTCCGATGGATCTCCCGCTCTTCCAGTCCGAACAACTTGATGGTACGAATGGATCTCAAAGATTCGATCAAACGACTCTCCAAACGGGCACTTCTCTCCATGGTTTCACGAAGTGTCTGTCGATTCCAACGATTGACGAGTGCGAACAGCAGGGCATAACAGGGAAGGATCAGCAGCAGGAAAAGCCCCAGTTTCCAGTAGGTTGTCAAAAGCAGAGCCATGGAGAAGAGGATCGTAAGCAGGTTTACGGCGAGTTGAACAGCCACGTCGTTGATGAAGAG
Organism: Bacteroidota bacterium; assembly: GCA_051746765.1. Lineage (GTDB taxonomy): Bacteria > Bacteroidota > Rhodothermia > Balneolales > Balneolaceae > JBBEBE01. Next base: position 2,712 of record JBNJFK010000017.1, on the reverse strand, counting down.
TCGGATTTTGACGGCGTCGTTGAGACGTGAGATCAACTCCCCCTGTTTCATTCGGTCGAAGAACGACTGCGGGAGCCGAAGCAGATGGCGATAGTAACCCGAGATGAGTCGTGCATCGATCATCTGCCCCGTTTTCAGGACGAAGAGAGATTTCAAAATGATCAAACCGGTCTGAAATAGAAGAAGGATGATCATGATCATCCCGGCCAGTCGGAGAAGCCCGTCTCGAGCGTTGGGTATGATGTGATCTACGATAATCTGCAAAAAAACAGCCATGGTGAGACCGGAAAGCGTATAGAGTGCTGCACCGACCAGTGCTTGAACAAACGTGGTTCGATGCGGATGAATCAACCGGATCAGTCGCCGGGTTCGGGAAGTGGTTGACCGCTCCTTCGAGAACGATTCATTCGGCTCAATCAGAAGCAAAACGCCGCTCCACTCCTCGATGAATCGGGACCGCGGCCATTTCTCGACATGTCCGGAGGCGGGGTCCATGATCCGTATGGTGGATTTTCGGACGCAATCGATGACTACAAAATGGTGGCAGTTATTGGATTGAACGGTGTGGGCAATTACGGGGGAGGAGAGTTCGGACAGATGACGGGCCTTTGCCCGAACTGCCCGGGCGTTCAGTCCCGCTTTGGCAGCTGCTCGAATGAGCCCGGCCAGGTGGGTCCCGTCCCGATCGGTGCCCGCCCACTGCCGAATTACGGCGATTGAGTGGTGAAGATGATGATATCGGAAAACGGAGGAGAGGCAGGCAGGTCCGCAATCAGACTGGTCCTGTTGACGGACTCCGGAAATTCGGGTTCGTATCATGATCGGTTCATTATATTCTTGTCAAAACTGGACCACCTGGGATCCAACCACTGTTCTGCCCGGTCAAAGAGCAGCTGAAGCAGGCTGCGTCGCGCAAGCAGAAGTCTTGCATTCAGGGTCATGCCTTTTCGGATGTGTCCACGAAAACCGTTGTCCAGCTCCAGGTGGGTGTCCCCCAGGGTAGCTCGTACCCGGTAGTGGGGAGCCGGTTCCATGGTGATATCTCTGGGAATCGACTCAACCGTGCCGTCAAGAAGACCCCACTCCCTGTAATCAAATGCATCGAGTTGGATCCGAACCGGCATCTTTTCCCGAACCCAACCGATGTCCTCGGAGGGGATATAAAGTTCTGCGATGAGTCCTTCATCCGGCGTAATCCGCCCCAGTTCTTGTCGCTCATGTAGTTCACTTCCGGGTTGGAGCGAGATGATCTCCTGCAGGGTTCCGCTCCGGGGAGCTTTGACAATGTGTCGTTCACGCTCGTCCCGATCCCGTTCCCGTTGTTCCAGAAGCTGTGTATGTCGTAACCGGGTCTCCTCATACAGCTCCTGCCAGATGTAAACTTGATTTGACTGGATCTGTTCAAGCTCTTGTTGTCGTTCCTGTGTTTCGTAGACGGCATTCTCGAGTTCTCTCGGGCTGCTGAACTGTTTTTCGGCGAGTTGTTTGATACGGTGAAGCTCTCCAGTCGCACGGTTCAGGAGCGTTGCCTGTTGGTTGTGTCGGTCCAGCCATTGCAGAAACGATTGTCGGGCCAGGGGGTCTTGCAGAGAGTCGATTCGACTTTCTTGCGGGATTGGGTTGCTCAGAAGTGTTTCCAGATCACGCAGGCGTCTAGAGAGGAGAGATAGTTCACGTTCGGTATGTGCCAGCTGCGCATCCAGCTTGTCGGTTCGGAGTCTGGCCAGCGTATCACCACGACTGACGAACCTGTTCTCCTTCATGTCGGTCCAAAGGAGTGTACCGGAAGCGGGTGCTCGAAGGGTGTGAACCGGATCACTGGCACGTATCATGCCTGACGTACTCACTCCCACTTGAACGTGGAGAAAGGGCAGAAGAAGGAGGGCTCCGAACAGAGATCCCGTGATAAACAGATAGATCCAGTTGGATTTGAGTGTCTGTCGGGATAGGTGGAAAAAGAGGCTCTCCTCAAACGCTTCCTCGGATTCGGGTTCCATGATTTTTCGGATCGGTTGATGAACGGTTGGATATATGATGGCCTGATTCAGAACCCCTTACACCTTGCGTTCAAAAACGAGTTCAAATCTTCGCTGAGACAGGGAAAGAAAAGAAAAGCGGTTTCACTTTTTAGCCATTGCAGATGGGAAGCACTATATTGTCCGACAACAGATTCTACATGATTCGGTGGGTTTGGGCGCTGCCGGAGAGGTTTAAAAAGGAGACTCTTATGGCTACATCATTGGATAAAATCGTTGAATATCTGGGAGATGAATCGGATTCACTTCTGAATCATTCCTCAACCACCATTTCCAAGGACCGTCTCCACCTGCCGGGACCGGACTATGTGGAACGGACGTGGTACCACTCGGATCGATCTCCTCGTGTTTTGGGGAATCTGCAATCGATGATCGATCACGGTCGGCTTTCCGGGACGGGTTATCTCTCCATTTTACCAGTGGATCAGGGCATCGAACACAGCGCGGGCGCTTCATTTGCCAAAAATCCGGACTACTTTGATCCGGCAAACATCGTTGAGTTGGCAATTGAGGGAGGGTGCAATGCCGTTGCATCCACATTCGGAGTTCTCGGCTCCGTGGCTCGGAAATATGCCCACCGGATCCCGTTCATTGTGAAAATCAATCACAACGAGCTCCTTACATACCCCAACTCATATGATCAGATCATGTTTGGCTCGGTGGACAAGGCGTATGA
>JBNJFK010000016.1:0-19810 GCA_051746765.1 Bacteroidota bacterium | reverse complement strand
TGAGCAAGGATGAGGGAGGCCGCCACACGCCGTTTTTCAAGGGCTACCGACCGCAGTTCTATTTCCGTACGACGGATGTAACGGGAGCCTGCCAGCTCCCCGACGGAGTGGAGATGGTCATGCCGGGCGACAATGTGAAGCTCAGCGTGGAGCTGATCCAGCCTGTGGCGATGGAAGAGGGACTTCGGTTTGCGATCCGTGAGGGTGGCCGAACCGTGGGTGCCGGCGTCGTATCAAAAATTCTGGACTAACAGAAGTTCAGTAAGGGCGCAAAAGACGGAGTCTGCGGCTTCGTCTTTTGTGCGTATAAACGGGTGTAGCTCAATTGGCAGAGCAGCGGTCTCCAAAACCGCAGGTTGGGAGTTCGAGTCTCTCCACCCGTGCAACGATGGCTTGTCAGGTGGACTGACGAATCCGAAGAAATTAATCTGATTCCCGGATGAAAAAACTAAGAGAATACATCGAAGGGGTCCAGAACGAGTTCAAGAAGGTAATCTGGCCAACCCAGCAAGAGCTGATCGACAACACCGTAATTGTCGTCGTATTTACGATCATTATCTCCTCCTTCATATTTGGTGTAGATCAGATTTACAGCACAATTCTAGATGTAATCTATCGATGACAACCGAAAAACCGCTGGAATGGTACGTTGTACGTTGCTTTTCCAGTCACGAAAAGAAAGTAAAAGAGTTTCTTGAGCGGGAGATCGAAGAAGAGGGTCTTGGGCACAAGATCCGCGAGATCCTGATTCCCACGGAGACCGTTGTAGAGATCCGTTCCGGAAAGAAGAGAACCAGGGAGAAGAATTTTTTCCCTGGTTATATCCTTGTCGAAGCTGCGTATGACGAGGAGGTGAATAATTTTATACAGAGCGCCCCGTCCTGCCTGGGTTTTTTGAAAGCAGGACGCAATGACATCGTCCCTACACCGCTCAAGCAGCGGGAAGTGGACCGGATTCTCGGACGAGTGCATGATAGTCAAGAGATGATGGAACAGGGTGGTGCAGTTTCCATTCCCTATCAGGAAGGAGATTTGGTCAAAGTGATTGACGGGCCATTCAAGGACTTCGATGGTACGGTTCAGGAGATCAATACCGACAAACTGAAGCTTCGGGTACTTGTGAGCATTTTTGGTCGCAAGACTCCAGTTGAGGTAGATGTAAATCAGGTCGAATCGGCCAGCTAAGACAGATGCAAAGTGAGCTATTACGCCGCAATCAGAACAGTAGTACGAATCACTTAATTGATTCTATATGGCAAAAAAAGTAGAAAAATTACTGAAACTCCAGATCGTTGGGGGGCAGGCAAATCCTGCGCCACCGGTCGGTCCTGCTTTGGGTCAGGCTGGAATCAACATTATGGAGTTCTGTAAGGCATTCAATGCACAGACCCAGGACAAGGCGGGTACGATCATTCCGGTCGAGATTACAGTCTATGCAGACAAGTCGTTCAGTTTTAAAACGAAGACGCCTCCTGCAGCTGTTCTCCTGAAAAAGGCGGCGAAGGTCAAATCCGGATCCGGGGAGCCGAACCGAAACAAGGTCGGCAAAGTGACATGGTCACAATGCAAGGAGATTGCTGAAGAGAAAATGCAGGATCTCAACGCATTTGACGTGGAACAGGGTGCAGAGATGATCGCCGGTACTGCCAGAAGTATGGGTCTGAGAGTAATTCGTGACAAATAACGAGGTGTCAACACATGGCTAAACGAGGAAAGAAGTATCAGGATGCCGAAAAGTTGATCGACCGGGATGCAGACTACTCACTGGAAGAAGCGTGTGATCTGATCAAGAAGATGGCTTCGGCCAGCTTCGATGAGTCAGTGGATCTCGATATTCGACTGGGTGTAGATCCGCGCCATGCAGACCAGATGGTTCGCGGCACGGTTGCATTGCCTCACGGATCCGGAAAGGAGATTCGTGTACTCGCGCTTGTCAATGAATCCAAGCAGGAAGAAGCGAATGAGGCTGGCGCCGATTACGTCGGACTGGAGGAGTATATCCAGAAGATTGAAGACGGATGGGCCGATGTCGATATCATTATCGCGACTCCCGATGTGATGGGTAAAATAGGCAAGCTGGGTCGAGTACTGGGTCCGCGAGGCCTGATGCCCAACCCCAAGAGTGGTACGGTAACGATGGATGTTGCAGATGCCGTCAAGGAGTTCAAGGCCGGGAAAGTGGATTTCCGGGTAGACAAGTTCGGCATACTTCACACATCCATCGGCAAGGCGGCATTCCAGGCAACTCAGTTGCAGGAGAATGCAGCGGCATTTTTGCAGACTGTCAACAAACTGAGACCGTCATCTGCAAAGGGGCATTATATCCGAAGTGCGTATATCAGCACAACGATGGGTCCGAGCATCTCGATCAGTCGCTCATCCATTTCAACGCTATAACGCAAAAAGGAGATTCATATGCCATCATTAGCAGAAAAGAAGGCGGTAGTAGAGGAGATTACGGGTGTCTTGAAAGAGTCATCTGCAGTCTACATCACCAACTACAAAGGTCTCTCTGTAGCAGAGATCAATGATCTTCGAGGGAAGTTTCGGGAGAGATCGATCCAATACAAAGTCTACAAGAACACACTCTTCAAGCGAGCGCTGGAAGAAGTAGGCGGTTACGAGGATCTGATTCCCCATCTCGAAAATCAAAACGGGTTTGCATTTACCGGCGAAGAGCTGGCTGCTCCGGCAAAGGTCTTGAAAGAGTACCTCAAAGAGCATGAAAAGCCCCAATTTGTAGCGGCCCTTGTTGAGGGTGAGTATTACAGCGAAAGTCAACTCGAGTCACTCGCGGCTATGAAGTCCAGGAGTGAAATCATTGGAGATGTTGTCGGGTTGCTTCTCTCACCCATCAAGAATGTGGTCAGTGGCCTGCAAAGTCAAGGTCAGACCCTGGCTGGTGCTGTCAAGACCATTGCCGAAAAGGCAGAGTAATCGACCAACTGAACGTTCATTTTATATAATCGACCAACGGAGATAGAAACAATGGCAGACGTTAAAGAAATCGCAGAACAACTGGTTAACCTGACCATCAAGGAAGCCAACGAGCTTGCGCAGGTACTTGAAGAAGAGTACGACATCAAGCCTGCTGCAGCTGCAGTTGCAGTTGCCGGTGGTGGGGGAGAAGCTGACGGTGCTGCTGAAGAGCAGACCGAATTCGATGTCGTTCTGAAAAGTGTAGGACCCAAGAAAATTGGCGTGATCAAAGAGGTCCGCGGAATTACCGGACTGGGTCTCAAGGAGGCGAAAGAACTCGTCGATGGTGCACCGAATACCATCAAAGAGGGCGTCGCCAAAGAAGAGGCCGAGCAGGTCAAGAGCCAATTGGAAGAGGCCGGAGCCGAAGTCGAGCTCAAGTAATATCCTCTTCAGGATATCATTTTCGCTATAGCCAATACCGCAAGACGGTATTGGCTATTGGCGTCTTATCAACATCGCATCTCAAGTGAGGCACGCTTGATGATCCCGTCACTCCAGACGGTTCCATGTCCTTATTTCTAACCAAAGGAGACGATCCTTTTGAGCAATACTATGGAGAAAATCCCGTTCACCGATCGCTTGTCATTTGGCCGCACGAAACAGATTATCGACTATCCCGATTTTCTGGACATACAGCTCGCCTCTTTTGAATATTTCACACAGCTGGATGTAGCGCCAAAGGACCGAAACAATCAAGGGCTTCAACGGATCTTCAATGAGAATTTTCCGATTGTAGATACCCGTGAAACCCACGTTCTCGAGTTCATCTACTACGCTGTAGATACTCCGAAATACAATATCGCCGAGTGTCAGGAGAGAGGTTTGACCTACGCTGTACCACTCAAGGCGAAATTGCGGCTGTCATCCATGGATGATTCAGACGAAGCCTCTGAAACCATTGAGCAGGAGGTCTTCCTCGGAGATCTCCCGTGGATGACCAACCGAGGTACATTCGTAATCAATGGTGCCGAACGTGTGATTGTAAGTCAGCTTCACCGTTCTCCCGGCGTCTTCTTCGGCCAGTCGGTTCACCCGAACGGTACGCAGCTCTATTCTGCGCGGGTTATTCCGTTCAAGGGTTCGTGGATTGAATTTACCACGGATATCCGGGATGTACTCTGGGCATATATTGATCGGAAGAAAAAGGTACCGGCCACCACGCTCCTGCGAGGGCTTGGATTTGGCAGCGACCTGGAAATTCTAACGCTGTTCGATCTCTCGGAAGAGGCCAAGTTTAGCACCAAAAAGAGTTACAACGACAAGCTCGTTGGTCGGCGACTGGCTACGGAGATTACCGTCGAAGAGATGGAAGAGGTCGTGGATGACGAGACCGGTGAAGTTACCGAAGCTCTCAACCGAAAAACGCTTTTGGAACGGGATCATGAATTAACGGAAGACGATTATGGCCTGCTCAAAGAGGCCGAGTTGAAAACCGTCTTGCTCCAAAAGATCACAACAGAAGAATCCGAGCGATCCGTGATCATGAACACGCTTCGGAAGGATCCATCACACGATGAAGATTCTGCGTTGGGTGAGATCTATCAGCAGATTCGTACCGGCGAGATGCCGGATCCGGATACGGCTCGTTCCGTATTGGAACGACTCTTCTTCAGTGACAAGAAGTACGATCTTGGAGAAGTGGGGCGCTATCGTCTGAATAAGCGTCTCAAGTTGGATATGGATAATGATACGCGATATCTAACGAAAGAGGATATCGTTGCGATCGTCAAAGAGGTGATCCGACTCAAGGAGATGAAATCCCAGGTCGATGACATTGACCACTTGAGCAACAGACGCGTGCGAACAGTTGGAGAGCAGCTGGGTCAACAGTTCGCCATTGGTCTGGCCCGGATGAGTCGTACGATTCGTGAGCGGATGAATTCTCGGGATGCAGAGCAGTTGACCCCTCAGGATCTGGTCAATGCACGAACCATCTCCAGTGTCATCAATACCTTTTTCGGGACGAACCAGTTGTCCCAGTTCATGGACCAGACCAATCCGATTGCGGAGCTGACGCATAAGCGACGGATGTCGGCTCTCGGTCCCGGTGGGTTGACACGGGAACGAGCTGGATTCGAAGTTCGGGATGTTCACTATACACACTACGGTCGCCTGTGCCCAATTGAGACTCCGGAAGGGCCGAATATTGGCCTGATCTCCTCGCTTTGTGTCCACGCGAAGGTGAACGAGTTTGGTTTCATCGAGACGCCGTATCGCAAAGTAAAAGAGGGAATCGTTTCCGAGGATATTGACTATCTGGCTGCAGAACAAGAGGACGAAACGGTCATTGCACAGGCAAATGCACCGTTGACCGAGAAGTCCACGTTTGCCAACGATGCCATCTTCTCCCGTTTCCGGGACAGCAATGTGGGTCTGGCAAAGCCGGAAGAAGTGGAGTATATGGATGTCTCCACGAATCAGATTACATCCCTTGCGGCGGCGCTTATTCCGTTTATCGAGCATGATGATGCCAACCGTGCATTGATGGGATCCAACATGCAGCGTCAGGCCGTTCCGCTGTTGCGACCGGAAGCTCCGGTTGTAGGAACAGGTCTGGAGCATCGTGCAGCCAAAGACTCTCGTGCAATCATCGTTGCCGAGGGAGATGGCGAAGTGGTCTATGTCAGTGGAACCGAAATCCGTGTGCGCTACAACCGGGACGAACTGCAGCAGAACTGCTATTTCGATGACGGTGTGAAGTCCTACTTCCTGAACAAATTCGAGAGAAGCAATCAGGATACGACCGTCAATCAACGTCCTGTGGTGAATGTCGGTGATAAAGTAAAACGAGGGTTCACCCTTGCCGATGGTTGCTCCACTGACGACGGGGAACTCGCACTCGGCCGGAACTTGCTGGTTGCTTTCATGCCCTGGCGAGGATATAACTTCGAGGATGCCATTGTTGTCAGTGAACGAATCGTTCAGGACGATATTTACACCTCTATCCATATTCAGGAGTTCGAGCAACAGGTTCGGGATACGAAGCGGGGAGAAGAGGAACTGACGCGAGAGATACCCAACGTCAGCGAAGAGGCGACGCGGAACCTGGATGAACAGGGAATTATCCGCGTGGGTGCCAAAGTAAACCCCGGTGACATCCTTGTTGGAAAGATTACGCCCAAAGGCGAGACCGATCCGACTCCGGAGGAGAAACTTCTCAGAGCCATTTTCGGTGACAAAGCCGGAGATGTTAAAGATGCCTCCATGAAAACACCACCAGGTGTTTCCGGAACGGTGATCAAGACCAAGCTTTTCAGCCGTAAGAAAGACGAGCAGATCTCCCGGAAAGAGGAGAAGCGCATGGTCGAAGAGGAGGTGGAACGCTACACTCAGGAGTTGACCACTCTGAACGGTAAATGGGCAGACAAGATGTACTCGCTGCTGCGGGACAAAACCTCTCCGGGTGTCGAGGATTTCGGTGGCAATATCATGGTACCGAAAGGAGAGAAGTACAAGAAGTCGGTCTTTGAACAGCTTGATCCGGCACAGATCAACGACAACATCGATTGGGCGACCGACACCAATCTGGTGGAACATGTCCGGCTTCTCTTCAAGAATTACCGGGAAGAGAGACGGAAGATCGACTCCGAAACCAAGAGAAGACGATATCAGATTCAGGTCGGGGACGAACTCCCGCCGGGAATTATCCAGAAGTCAAAGGTCTATGTTGCCAAGAAGCGAAAGCTGCAGGTAGGTGACAAGATGGCCGGTCGTCACGGTAACAAAGGTGTTATCGCGAAAGTGGTGCCGGTCGAAGACATGCCGTATATGGAAGACGGCACACCGGTAGATATTCTTTTGAATCCGCTGGGCGTACCTTCACGAATGAACCTGGGACAGATCTACGAGACGATTCTTGGCTGGGCAGCGAAGAAACTCGGAGTGAAGTTTGCTTCACCGATTTTTGACGGAGCCAGCTATGATCAGGTTCAGAAGCAGCTTGAAATGGCCGGGCTGCCCCAAGATGGTCGGATTCGACTCTATGATGGAAAAACCGGTCGTCAAATGGATCAAAAAACGACGGTTGGTTACATCTACATGCTCAAGTTGAACCACTTGATTGAAGACAAGATGCACGCCCGATCCATCGGGCCGTACTCCCTCATTACGCAGCAACCACTGGGCGGTAAAGCACAGTTTGGTGGACAGCGTCTGGGTGAGATGGAAGTGTGGGCTCTTTATGCGTATGGTGCCTCCAATATTCTCAAGGAGATGCTCACGGTGAAGAGTGATGATGTGAAAGGCCGATCCAAGGTGTACGAGGCCATTGTGAAGGGCGAAAACCTGCCGGAGGGAGATGTTCCGGAGTCCTTCAAGGTACTGCTACGGGAGCTAATGGGTCTCGGGCTGGAAGTACACATCAACTGATCGGAGATCCATTGATCCACACTCAATTAATTCAAGATGATTCGGAGGTAGACCCTTGCCGACTACAAAAACACTGACCGTTTCCAAGGATTTCAACAACATCGGAATCTCTCTTGCTTCTGCAGAGACCATACTCTCCCGTTCACACGGAGAGGTGTTGACGCCGGAAACCATCAACTACCGGACGTTCAAACCGGAGATGGATGGTCTTTTCTGCGAAAAGATCTTCGGCCCTGTAAAGGATTACGAATGCCATTGTGGAAAATACAAGCGTATCCGATACAAAGGCATTATCTGTGATCGCTGCGGTGTCGAAGTGACACGAAAAGCAGTACGACGTGAGCGGATGGGACACCTGACGTTGACGGTGCCGGTGGTTCACATTTGGTATTTCAAATCGCTCCCCAACAAGATTGCCTACCTGTTGGGACTCTCGTCCAAAAACCTGGAGCGAATTGTCTACTACGAAACTTTCGTGGTCGTCAATCCGGGATTGGCTCGTGATCTTGGCTACAAGAAGGGCGATCTGATCAGTGAGGAAGAGAAGTTTGATATCATTGATCAGCTTCCGGAAGACAATTACACACTCGAGAACGAGGATGAAGACAAATTCATTGTCAAAGAGGGGGCAGATGCGATTGAAGCGCTGTTGATGACGATGGATATGGACGAAACAGCGTTTCGTCTGCGAGAAGAGGTCCGAAATGAGACCTCTCAAATGCGGAAGAAAAAGAAGCTGAAGCGACTTCAGGTTATCGAGTCCTTTCGTGCAGCAAACATACATACCGAGAACCGGCCGGAGTGGATGATTCAGCGAGTCATTCCCGTTATTCCGCCGGAGTTACGACCTCTGGTTCCTCTTGAAGGGGGAAGATTTGCGACATCGGATTTGAACGACCTCTACCGAAGAGTCATCATCCGGAACAATCGTCTGAAACGATTGATCGACATCAAGGCTCCGGACGTCATTCTCCGGAACGAGAAGAGAATGCTTCAGGAAGCGGTCGATTCTCTCTACGACAACTCGAGAAAATCGAACGCTGTCCGAAACAACAACCGGCCACTCAAGTCTTTGAGTGACATGCTCAAGGGAAAGAGTGGGCGATTCCGTCAAAACCTGCTTGGGAAACGAGTAGACTATTCGGGTCGATCCGTAATTGTGGTGGGACCCGAGCAGAAGATGCATGAATGCGGTCTGCCGAAAGAGATGGCGATTGAACTCTACAAACCGTTTGTAATTCGTCGCTTGATTGAGCGGGGGTATGTAAAAACGGTCAAGAGTGCCAAGAAAGTAGTCGATCGTCGGGATGCCGTGGTTTGGGAAGTACTCGAAAACGTGATTGACGGTCATCCGGTCATGCTGAACCGGGCACCGACTCTTCACAGGCTCGGGATTCAAGCCTATCAGCCGGTTCTGATCGAAGACAAAGCGATCCGGCTTCACCCGCTCTCTTGTACGGCATTCAATGCCGACTTTGACGGGGACCAGATGGCGGTTCACCTGCCGCTCAGCCACGACGCAATTTTGGAAGCATCGATCCTGATGTTGGGCTCACACAACATTCTGAGCCCTGCAAACGGAGGACCGATTGCCGTACCGTCACAAGATATGGTCCTTGGGATCTACTATCTGACCAAGATGGATTCCGGGAAGCTGGGAGAAGGGAAAACATTCGCTTCTACCGATGAAGTCCTGATCGCCTACGACCAAGAGAAATTGGACGTTCATGCCAAAGTCAATGTACGGGTTCCCGTGATTGGTGAGGATGGCGAGAGCGGATACGAGATGATCAAGTCGACCACCGGTCGTGTGATCTTCAATGAGATTCTACCCGATGAGATGGGGTATGTAAACAAAACACTCGGGAAAAAAGAGCTTCGAATCCTGATTGGTCAGATTCATGCCACAGTCGGAACGGCAAAAGCGTCCCGATTCCTGGACAACATGAAGACACTCGGATTCGAGCGTGCGACGACGGGCGGGCTCTCATTCAGCCTGGAAGACATCATTATTCCGGATGCGAAACAGAAGTTGATCGACAAAGCGATCGACGAAGTGTCTGAAATCCAGGATCGATACGAGATGGGTTTCATTACGGACAATGAGCGATACAACCAGGTCATTGACAAGTGGACGAGCACGACCAACCGTGTTTCGGAAACACTTTTCCAGAGTTTGGCCGATGATCGCAACGGGTTCAACCCGGTCTACATGATGGCCGATTCCGGTGCTCGGGGATCCAAAGAGCAGATCCGCCAGTTGGGTGGAATGCGGGGATTGATGGCGAAACCGCAGAAGAGTTCGCTTCAACAAGGTAACGAGGTTATCGAGAATCCAATTCTCTCGAGTTTCCGGGAAGGATTGACTGTTCTGGAGTACTTTATCTCCACTCACGGTGCGCGGAAAGGTCTTGCCGATACGGCTCTCAAGACGGCCGATGCCGGATATCTCACAAGACGTCTGGTAGATGTCTCTCAGGACATCATCATCAACGAGTTGGATTGTGGTACGTTGCGTGGGATCAAGATGCAGGCGCTCAAGGATAATGAAGACATCATCGAGGGTCTGGAAGACCGAATTCTGGGCCGTGTATCGATGCATGACATTCATGATCCGATTACAGACGATCTGATCTGCGAAGCGAATCAGTTGATTGATGAAGTTGTTGCGCAGAAAATTGCAGAAACGTCGATCGAAGAGGTCGAAATCCGCTCTGTACTTACGTGTGAAACCGAACGGGGCGTCTGCGCCAAATGTTACGGACGCGACTTGGGCCGAAACACCATGGTCCAGGTTGGAGAAGCCGTGGGGGTTATCGCTGCTCAGTCCATTGGGGAACCGGGGACACAGTTGACCCTTCGAACCTTCCACGTTGGAGGGACGGCATCCCGATTGGAGTCCGATTCACAACACAAGGCAAAGTTTGACGGAAAAGTCGAACTGGACAACGTTCGCGTTGTCGGGTTCGACGACGGTGAGGAGTCTCACAATGTGGTCCTCAGTCGTGCAGGCGAGATTCGACTGCTCGGAGAAGATGGCAAAGTATTGGCTACCTACAACGTTCCGTACGGTTCCGAGATCATGGTCGAGGACGGAGAGAAAGTGCCGAAGGGAGTTCCCCTCTGTAAATGGGATCCCTACAACGCGCTCATCTTCAGTGAAATTGACGGGGTAATCGAGTACAAGGATATACTTGCCGAAATTACCTATACGGAGGATACCGATTCTCAAACCGGTCACCGTGAGAAGGTAATCATCGACTCCAAGGATCGTACGCTAATTCCGACCATTGTGGTCAAGGGAGACGACGGACGACTTCGAGAAAGTACCCTGCCGGTCGATACTCATATCGTGATTGACGACAAAGAGCCGGTACAGGCGGGACAAGTACTCGCGAAAATCCCGAGAGCGGCATCCAAGTCGAAAGACATTACGGCTGGTCTGCCGAGAATTACCGAGCTCTTCGAAGCTCGCTCGCCAAACGATCCGGCTGCCGTGACGGAAATCGATGGTATTGTTCGAATGGGTGGCCGAAAAAGAGGCTCCCAAGAGGTGATTGTGGAAAGTAGGGACGGAACGGATCAGAAAAAATATCTGATTTCGCTCTCCAAGCATATCCTGGTACAGGAGAATGACTTTGTTCGGGCAGGACAACCCCTCTCCGACGGAACGATTCCGGCGCAGGACATCCTCAATATTTTGGGCCCCTATGCAGTCCAGTCCTATCTCGTAAACGAGATTCAGGAAGTCTACCGTCTGCAGGGTGTGAAGATCAATGACAAGCACATTGAAGTGATCGTTCGCACCATGATGCAGAAAGTGGAGGTCACGGATCCGGGAGATACCATGTATCTCGAAGGCGACAAAGTGGATCGTTTCGAGTTGAACAACCGAAATGACGAATTGATCGGCAAGTTCGTCGTCACCAACCCCGGTGGCAGCGAATTGAAACCGGGAACCATTCTTGATCGTCGAACGGTCCGTGAATACAACAACGAACTGATCAAGGAGAGCAAGGAGGAGCTGCAGACGCGTGAAGCCGAACCGGCCATCTCCAAACCGATTCTGCTTGGAATTACCCGGGCTGCCCTTAGTACCGAAAGTTGGCTCTCTGCAGCATCTTTCCAGGAGACGACCAAGGTACTTACTCAGGCATCCATCGAGGCCAAGAAAGATCTGCTCCGTGGTCTGAAAGAGAATGTCGTGGTTGGACACAAAGTACCTGCGGGTACCGGACTTCGAAACTACGACGACATCATCGTTGGAACCAAGACAGAGATGGAAGAGGGAGATGCCGAAGTGCAAAAGGTCTTCGAAGCTCTGGGAGCAGACGAAAAAGAGGATGCCGACAGTGCGGAATAACCCCGCTGTCCAGACTCAACGCCTCCGGACCCCGTGTCTTGGAGTTGGTTGAGTGAAATAAAGATTCAATAAAAAAAGCCCCGGCAAAAACCGGGGCTTTTTTTATTACAGTTACAGGGGGTCTGTTCGTTATTCGGAACTCTTCTTATCGATGTTCTCGAGCAACCCTTCCGCTTCCCGAATCAGGTCGTCGGCACGCTGTTTCGCATCCAGAACGACATCATCGCCCTTCTTTTTTGCCTCCGAGATCAAGTGCTCTTTCTCCTTTTTTAGCTCACCGATCAACTTCTTGAGTTCATCCCGGTATGTACCGAGTCGGAAACTCAGATGATCTCGTGTGTTGCTTCCTTTGTCAGGTGCGAACAGCAACGCCAAGCCGGCACCGATGGCTGCTCCGGACATGAGTCCCAGTAGATATTTTGTCGATTCCCTTGCCATGTGTATTACCTCCTAAATCCAGTCTCAACTTTTTTTGTGCGGGAGTCCCGCATGCGATACGCGAAACCTCCCTCTATATACTACTTAGAACAACAAGAGACCACTCATTCATTCCATTTTCTTTGTACCTTTGGGTTCAACTTTTGCATACAAATCCCGATCCCCTATGAAATTTTTTATCGACACTGCCGACCTGAACGAAATCAAGGAAGCTGCTTCTCTGGGTGTTCTGGATGGTGTAACGACCAATCCGAGCCTGTGCGCCAAAATCGGTGTAGAGGACTTTGAAGGACATATCGAGAAGATTTGCAAGATGGTCGACGGAGACGTTTCCGCCGAAGTGGTGTCGACGGAGTACGACGAGATGGTCAAAGAGAGCCGCCGATTGGCGTCGATTGCTCCGAATGTAGTGGTCAAAGTGCCGTTGATCAAAGAGGGGATCCGGACCATACGAACCTTGTCCGACGAGGGAATTCGGACGAATTGTACACTCTGCTTCTCGCCGACTCAAGCACTTATCGCAGCCAAAGCGGGTGCCAGTTACATCTCCCCGTTCATCGGGCGTCTGGACGACATTTCCCATGATGGTATGCAGTTGATTCACGAGATTGTGGAAATCTATACCAACTACGGATACAAGACAGAGGTGCTGGCAGCGAGTATTCGCCACCCGATGCATGTGCTGGAAGCCGCACGATTGGGCGCCGATGTCGCAACCATGCCTCTGAGTGTAATCGAAGCGTTGCTGAAGCATCCGCTAACGGATGCCGGTCTCAAGCGATTTATGGAAGATTGGGAAGAGCTCCAGAAATCACTCGGCAAGTCCTGATTCCTGCTTTACCCTTTCCCCACCAAATCTTCGACGATCTTGGCCGAAGAGAGAACACCCGGAAGCCCGGCACCCGGGTGGGTTCCTGCGCCCGTAAAATAGAGATTGGGAATGTCTTCACTACGGTTGTGCGGACGGAACCAGGCAGACTGGGTGAGGAGAGGCTCGACGGAGAAGGCAGATCCCTTGTAACTGTGGAGGGTGTCTCTGAAATGAATCGGGTCAATGGTGTGGCTGGTGACCAGATGGTTTGAGAGATCCGGCAGATAGTTTTCTTCCAGAAAGCGCAAGATTTTATCTTTGTAGACGGGAGTTTCTGCACTCCAATCAGTTCCGCTGTCTAGGTGGGGGACAGGTGAAAGAACATAGAAGCTTTCACCTCCCGAAGGTGCCAGTGATGGATCGGTCAGTGTGGGCATGTGGAGGTAGAGAGAGAAATCCTCGGCTAACTGCTTCTTGTGGAAGATGTCGGAGAGAAGTTCCCGATATCGCTCTCCCAAGATAATGTTGTGATGGGCAAGTCCCTGATCCCGGTAGAGTCTGTCAGTACCGAAGTAGATCACGAACAGGGACATACTGTAGTGCATGCGTGAGAGTTTTCGATCCGTCCACGTCGGACGGTGCTCCTCACGAATCAATTTCCGGTAGGTATTGGCGACATCACCGTTGGAGACGACAATATCGGCAGCGATCGCTTCTCCGGATGCCAGCCGTACACCGGTTGCGTGTCCACGGTCGATATCGATGGAGGTCACTTCTTGTTCATAACGAATCGTTCCCCCCATCGATTCGATCAACTCTGCCAAGGCATCAACCAGGGCGCCGGTTCCCCCCATGGCATAGTGAACTCCCCACTCTCGTTCCAGATAATGAATCATGCTGTAGATGGACGTGGTATCAAACGGATTCCCACCTACAAGAAGAGGGTGAAATGAGAAACATTGACGGAGGAATTCGTTTTTGATAAAACGGGATACGTATCGATAGACCGACTGATGTGATTTAAGCTGGATCAGATCGGGAGCGACCCGAATCATATCCATGAAGGAGAGAAACGGTTGATCTGCGAGCTCTACAAACCCCTTTTCAAAGATCGGTTTGGTGGTAGCCAAAAACCGCCGATACCCTTCGCGATCTCCGGGCTCGATTGCTGCAATTTGATCCAGAGTAAACTCCAGATCCGAATTGTAGTCAAAGGTCTCTCCGTTGGGTCCGAAAATTCGATAGAACGGATCACAGGGGACAAACCGGACGTGATCCTCCCGTCGTTTTCCCGCCAGTTGAAAAAGCTCGTCAAAAAGAAAAGGTGCCGTAATGACGGTGGGCCCACCGTCAAATGTGAAACCGTCCATGCTGTAGGGATAGGCACGACCTCCGGCACGATCCCGACTCTCCAGGAGTGTCACGTCATGTCCATTGGCGAGTAGTCTTATGGCGGTTGACAATCCCCCGAACCCGGTGCCGATAATTACAATCCGTTTGCCCATCCATCTCCCTGTCGATCTCAAGTTTTCGTATTGGACACAGAACCGAGACTGGAGAGAGATCATTCCCGGTAAATTGCAGGGGAACGTCGAGTCAGTTTTCGCGTTGTTTCACAAACCCGGTATGACCACGTTCCCGGAGCCATTGTAGTTGTCGCTCGGCATCTTCGGGTTCTACATATTCGCCAAAGTAGATCCGGTGAACGGGGTTTCTGTTCACTGTTACGGTGACCACTTCCGATCCGTCTACTTTTTCCGATTCAGCGATCGCCTGATCCAGATCTTCGAACGATCCGATCTGCACCGTAAAATTCTCCTGACTACTGCTGTTCTGTCGGTTGACCTCCCGGTCTCCGATTTCAACCAACTGAAGTTCGACCTCCTGAACTCCGGCCTGAATCATGTCAATCTCCTCTGCCGCCCGGCGAGAAATATCGATGATTCGATCACCTACGTAGGGTCCGCGATCGTTGATTCGAACCTCGACGCTTCGTCCGTTGACTTGATTGGTTACCCGGACGACTGTATTGAATGGGAGCGTTCGGTGGGCCGCCGTCAAATCATCCATGTTGTACACTTCGCCATTGGCGGTAATTTTTCCCTGAAAATTGGGACCGTACCAGCTGGAACTTCCGCGTTGAATGACTTCACCCGGAGAAAAACGCTCGGCCAAAGATTCGCGTTTTTCGGGGGCTGTCCGTTCGGTAAACGGCGAAACGACACCACAGGAATTGAGCAACAGCATAAAGGCAGCCAGAGCCAACAACCGAAACAGCGTCGAAGGGATAAGGGAAGAGAGAGTATACGGTGTGTGTGCGTGTGTCGTCACTGGATCGGATTCGCATGTTTCGGGCCGGGCTGAACAGCGAAATTCGCACTTGTTCAGCCACTCATATAACCCGAAAAAAATACCCAGATCCATTCGTTATTCCAATGACGAAAGGAGTTGAAGCACCGCGAGTTGGTTGACTTTTTCTCTGCCTCTCGTTATATCTACCGGGCTTGCAGACATGGAACTCAAGACAGGGAACAAATGACGATCAGTGATTTGGAAGAGACCGAGGGCCGCCGATTTCCGGCAAAACGTCGAACACAGAATATGGTTGGTGGAACATCTCCTATTCAGGCAACGGCATTTTCCATGGGAATGGTCACGCTGGATCCAGAGGGGGGACAAGTCCCGTGGCACAATCAGGAACAGGAGGAGATCTATTTTATTCTGGAAGGAGAAGGGGAGATGTGTCTGGGTGAGGAGATCCGGAATCTGAAGGCAGGGCAAACCATCTTCATTCCACCGGGAGAGTATCACCAGTTGACGAACCGCGGAAAATCTCCGCTCAAAATGATCTATGTTTACGGACCGGCCGGGGATGTCGCACACTGGAGACAAGAGTTGGAAGGAACACTTCCGGTCGCCGGAGTGGATGTACCCTCTCTGCCCGAGGGTGCCTGGCCTCAATGTACGGATGCGCCGGAGTGATCGAACGCTCGACAAAATGATAGATTCGAACAACCAGTGAGGAGTTGAATGGGAGAGGAGACAAAGACCCACGAGGTGGGTGTAATCATGAACGGCGTAACCGGCCGGATGGGGATGAATCAGCATTTGATGCGATCCATCCTGCCGATGATCGAACAGGGTGGGGTTCGCATCTCCGATCGGGAACGAATCGTGCCCAAGCCGATATTGGTTGGACGTAACGAGACCAAATTGAAGCGTCTCTCCGAAAAGGCTGGCGGACTGCCGTGGAGTACCGATCTGGACGAGCTCCTGAAACAAGATCAGTGGCAGATCTACTTTGATGCACAGCGGACCGACCTGCGAGTACCTAGTGTTAAAAAAGCGGTTGCAGCCGGCAAACATATCTATTGTGAAAAGCCGTCGGCCGTCACAACCGAGGAGGCGGTCGAAATCTATCGGGTGGCTGACGAAGCCGGTGTAAAGCACGGAGTCGTCCAGGACAAACTCTGGTTGCCGGGCTTGGTCAAGTTGCAACAGCTTCGGGAACAAGGGTTCTTCGGAAAGATTCATTCGGTCAAAGGGGACTTCGGATACTGGGTCTTTGAAGGAGACACGATTCCGGCTCAACGCCCCTCCTGGAACTATCGAAAAGAGGATGGCGGGGGGATGATTCTCGACATGTTCTGCCATTGGCGGTATGTACTGGACAACCTCTTCGGGTCGGTTCAATCCGTCTCCTGCGTTGCATCAACACACATTCCGGAACGAATTGACGAGAATGGAAAGCGCTACAAAGCAACGGCCGATGATGCGGCCTATGCCATTTTCGAACTTGAGGGGGGCGTGATCGCCCAGTTCAACTCCTCGTGGGCGACGCGTGTCCGTCGGGACGATCTTCTCACCATTCAAGTCGATGGAGAGAAAGGGTCCGCTGTTGCCGGCCTGCGGGATGTCTGGATCCAGCCGTACGGTGGCACTCCGAAGCCGGTCTGGAATCCCGATATGGATCAGAATCATCAATTTCACGATGACTGGATCAAGATGCCGAACCAACAGAGCTTCGATAACGCGTTCAAGGCGCAATGGGAACTCTTCCTGCTGCATGTGGTCAAGGATGAACCGTTCCGTTGGAGCTTGCTGGAAGCAGCAAAGGGGAATCAACTGGCCGATATCGGGTATCAGGCCTCCAGCGAGCGGGCATGGATTTCCGTGCCGGACCTGGTGTGAGGTCGTTCCGAAGCAACAGAATAGTGGAGTAGAATGAAGATTGACAAGCAGTTGACAGTATCGGATCTGGCAACGGACCTGGAGCGACTTTGGGAACTGTCAGGCGAGAAACTGAACCGAATGGAGAAGGAGTATGACGAGAGTCAGGGCTCGCCCGTGTTCACGCGGGATGGGCGTTATACCACGCGGGGATGGACCGAATGGACCCAGGGATTTCACTACGGTTCGGATATTTTGCAGTTTGACGCTTCCGGCGACCGGACATTCCTGGAGCGGGGGCGGAGCCGAACATTGGAGAGAATGGCACCCCACGTGACCCATATCGGTGTGCACGATCATGGTTTCAACAATGTGAGTACGTATGGGTCGCTTCTTCGGTTGATGGGAGAGGGAAAAATCGAAGAACAGGCGTGGGAACGAGCCTTTTACGAGTTGGCACTCAAGGCGAGTGGTGCGGTTCAGGCCTCCCGGTGGACCGAGACGTCCGAGGGATTCGGATTCATCCACTCCTTCAACGGCCCCCATTCCCTCTTTGTCGATACGATCCGTACCGTTCGTGCACTCGCCCTCTCTCACCGATTGGGGCACAGTCTGATGGCTGAAAATGACCAGGCAATCTCCCTGCTTGGCCGGCTCCTCGAGCATGCCCGCGCAACGGCTGCCTACAACATCTACTACGGCGAGGGGCGTGATGCCTACGACCTTTCGGGCCGAACCGCTCATGAAGCCGTCTTCAACCGGACCGACGGACAGTACCGGTGTCCCAACTCCCAGCAGGGGTACTCTCCGTTTTCGACCTGGACCCGCGGACTGGCGTGGGCGATGTGTGGCTATCCCGAAGAGTTGGAGTTTCTGGACACACTCGACAAGGCTGAACTGGAATCGTGGGGCGGGATCGACACCATTCGGGAGTGGATGGTGAAGGCGGCTCGTTCGACATGCAATTTCTACATCGATCACACGTCACTGGACGGCATCCCCTACTGGGATACCGGCGCACCGGAACTTCATCGGTTGGGTCGTTATCAGGAGGAGATTGCCAATCCCTACAATGAATTTGAACCGGTCGATGCATCCGCGGCAGCCATCGGTGCACAGGGACTTCTTCGTCTGGGCCATTGGCTCCGCACCGTCGGGAACAATGCCGACGGAGACCGATATGTACAGGCCGGCTTGACCGTGTCGCGTACTCTCCTGCAAGAACCCTATCTGAGTACCGATCCGAATCACAACGGACTGCTTCTCCACTCGGTCTACCATCGACCCAATGGATGGGATCACATTCCCGAAGGAGCAGCTGTGCCGGCCGGCGAGTCGAGTATGTGGGGAGACTATCATCTGCGTGAATTGGCTCTCTACCTGACCCGACTTCTTCGAGAGGAGCCCTACTACACATTCTTTCACACAATCGGGGAGGACGCATGAAACCGATGGCACTCATTACGGGGGGATCCCGCGGTATTGGCCGGGCCATTGCCGGGCGTTTGGCAAAGGATGGGTACGATATCGCCATCAACGGGGTCCGACCCGAAAAGGATCGTGGCGATGTCCTTGCAGAGCTGCGATCGCACGGCGGGAGGGTTCTCTATTGCCAGGGAGATATCGGGAGCCCGGACGGGAGGCAAGGTATTGTGAACCGGATTCGGTCAGAATGGGGAGGTCTTCATCTGTTGGTCAATAATGCCGGAGTTGCGCCACATGAACGACTCGATCCACTGTTGGCGACCGAAGAGAGTTTTGACCGTTTGATCGACATCAACCTGAAGGGACCCTACTTCCTGACAAAGGAGGTGGCAGGTTGGATGCTCGAACAGAAGAAGGAGGGAGTAGAGGCTCCCTTCGGAATTATAAATATCGGGTCCATATCTGCAACGGTAGTATCTGAAAATCGAGGAGACTACTGTATCTCGAAAGCCGGTTTTGCGATGCACAGCCGGGTTTGGGCGGTCCGATTGGCCCGGGAAGGCATTCCGGTCTATGAAGTACGCCCGGGTGTGATACGAACCGACATGACCGCCGGTGTCCAGGAGAAGTATGACCGTTTGATTGCGGACGGCTTGACGGTTCAGCCGCGATGGGGCGAACCCGAAGATGTTGCACAGTCGGTGGCTGCACTCGCCAGTGGAGAGTTTCCCTACTCTTCCGGAGAGGTGGTGATGGTCGACGGTGGGTTGACCATTCCCCGACTATAGGATTGCCGAAATCAGGATAAACACGGGGTCGCACTTGAATGGAAGCACCACTGCCACTCTGAATTTGAACCGAATCGAGGATAGACATGAGTGAGTCGGAAGAGCTGAATCTGAACTACGAAGATTCGCCATCTACATGGATTCGGTGGATCGGGCTGGCGGGTGGAACCGTCCTCTTTCTGACGTTTCTGCTCCTGCCCGCCCCCGAAGGTCTTTCCCTTGCCGGGTGGCGGACAGCTGCGGTCGCACTTTTGATGGCGGTCTGGTGGGTAACGGAAGTTGTGCCGATCTCAGTTACGGCGCTTCTGCCGATTATTCTGTTCCCCGTGTTGGGTATTGCCGAGATCGCGGCGACGACAGCGCCGTATGCCAATCCGATGATATTTCTGTTTCTGGGGGGATTCATCATCGCCATCGCCATGCAGAGGTGGAATCTTCATCGGCGGATTGCGCTGAACATCATTG
>JBNJFK010000015.1:0-20046 GCA_051746765.1 Bacteroidota bacterium | reverse complement strand
GTCGAACGGGCCGCGTCAAAAGAGGGGGTCCCCGGACGGACGCACTTCACCGAACGGAGCTGAAAGGCAGGGGAGAAGCTCTTCGTCGATGCGGTCAAAGAGGTGGAAGCGATCTTCTCGTCGGGCTCCACCCCCCTCCCGGGAGGTGATCGCCACGACCGTCTCCAGCTCGGGATAGATCTTCAGAAACTGCCCGCCGTTCCCCCATGCGTAGATTTCATGCCAGGGGCCGGCCATGCGACGAAACCAGAGATAGCCATAGTCATTCACCGATCCGCGGCCGCTGTAGGGCTGGATCGACTCGCGAATCCAGTCGGCCGGTACCAGCTGCTCTCCTTCGTGTTCGCCCAGATGCATCACCAGCTCACCGATGGTTAGCAGGTCGGACGGGCGGAGGGCCAGGTTGTTGCCTCCCATGTTGTTCCCTTGGGGGTCCCGATCCCAGCCACCCACCGGGATCCCGAGCAGATCGAAAAAGTGGCGTTCGGCAAAGGTGCGCAGCGGCATATCGGAAGCCCGGGCCAGAATGACACCGAGAAGATGGGTCGTGCCGGTACTGTAAACCCGGTCCACACCCGGGGTTCCGGTCAAAGGACGCTCCAGTGCATGACGTACCCAGTCCCGGCTCGTCACCCACGTTCCGTAGTTGCGACCACTCGTGGAGGCGAGGCCGGTCTGCATGGTGAGCAGATCCCGGATGGTGATCTCCGCTTTGGGGGAGTCGGAGTTCGATTCAAAGTATTCAGGGAACCAGGGAGCGATCGGCTCGTCCACACTTTCCAGATAGCCCTGCTCGATGGCAATACCCACCCAGAGCGAGAGCAGACTCTTGGAAGCCGATTTGATGTTGTGGTAACTGCCGGCGTCCATGGACCCGATGTACTGCTCCACAATGGTCTCGCCCTGATGCCGAATCAGAATGCTGTTGACCGGAGCCGTCTCTGCAATCAAACGTACCCGCTCCTGAAACGTCTCCCGATCGGGAAGGGTGCAGACGGGCGCCGGTCCGCTCCACTCTTGGTCCAATACGGTGGGTGCCGACGCTTCTTCTTCAAACCGGGCGGTCGGAAGCTGTGACTCAGGCGGGCCGGTCTGCGATCCACGACCCATATCGTTCCTCTGTCCGACAGAATCCGGTTCGGCCCGACAAGAGACCAGAACCGCCACAAAAAGCAGCGCTCCCCACCAGACCGGGTGGCGCCACCGTATCCCTCGCTCCATCCCGTTTCGTTGTTCGCTCATCGGTTCTCTACGGTTCGGCCCGTCGTCGTTCAGCTCAACTCCAGCCACTCGCCACCTTGTCGGGACGACTCCTGAATCGCCTCGACAATTCGGATGTCGGCCAGTCCGTCTTCACCCGGAGCGGCCATCTCTTCTCCTTCCATAATGGCCACGGCGTCCCGATCCATCTGTCGTGCCTGTTGATGATTCGGATCCGGCGGCAGTTCGATTCCGTCACTGGTTTCGCCCTCAACTCCACTATAGGATTGAAACGGTCGAAGATGGTAGCTCCCCTCTTCGGCTTCCACATCCAGATAGTTCATCGACTCCCCGAAACTGGTCTCGCCAACCATTCGGACGCCACCGGGAAACTCCAGCTCAAATTCGGTGTGCTCGTCCACTTCGGAGAGCAGATCTCGATCCGACCACTGCCGGCCCCGTACCGCAACGGGCTCCATCCCGGTTGCGTAACGGGCTGCACTAATCGCGTAGACCCCCATATCGTAGAGGGCTCCACCGCCCAGCTCGGAACCGACCCGCCAGTTGTCCGGCTCCCAGCTTCCCCGAAATCCTGCGCCGGAACGGACCGAGGTCACCTTCCCGTAGGTCTCCTCCTGGCCGAACCGGATAATCATCTCCGTGTTGGGTTCGTGTTTCATGCGATAACCGATCGAGAGTCGCACGTTGTTCTTGCGAGCCGCATCCACAATCGACTGACACTCCTCGACGGTCTGGGTCATCGGCTTCTCGCACCAGACATGCTTGCCCGCTTCCGCGCCGGCAATCGAATCGCGTGCATGCAGACCGGGAGGAGTGACCGAGTAGATCACATCGATGTCGTCGTTGTTGGCGATCTCGTGCATCGTATCGTAGCTGTAGACATTTCGATCCGGAATCCCGTAGCGTTCCTGCCATTCAGGGATCTTGGAGGGGGTTCCGGTTACGATTCCCCGCAGCTCGCAATGCTCGGTGAGCTGGAGTCCGGGAGCCAGACGACCCCGACTGTACCCTCCCAATCCTACCAGGGCGACCCCCAGCTTCTCCTTCTTTTTCGGCAATAGAATGGATGGGAAACCCGCCGCCACTCCGGCGGCCAGAGTCGTTCCGGTTGCCAGAAATCCTCGGCGTGTAATCGAACGTATCATCTCTTCTCCTCTTGAATTCGTGTTGACAGCGTTGCTTGCGGGACGATCGCAGCACCCTGTTTTGTTGATGTATCGATGTCCGATTCCCCGCACCGTCGCAGAGCCGGTTTCACGGACGCCAGATCAGATCTGCAACAACAGGCCGGTGATCCGATGCCGTACTTGCCGGAACCCACGACCGAACCACTCGCCACGGACCCCGGTAGAGAATATAGTCGATCCGGCGGTCCGGTTCGCTGGCCGGAAAGGTGTATCCGGGGTCATCAGACTCTCCCCATACATCCTCCAACGATTCCAGCAGGGGTTGCAGTTCCGGGCTCTCCGGTCGCGCGTTCAGATCTCCGACCAGTATGAGCGGATGGTCTCTTCCATTCAGTATCTCCAGGGTCTCGCCCACCTGCGTCTGTCGAACCGCAGGATCGGAACGGTAATCCAGATGGGTGGAAAAGAGATGGATGGTTTGCCCATTCCACTCCAGGGTCGCTTCCGGAAATCCGGGCATCTGCTCCGGCTTTGGATTTTCTCCTTGTGTCGTCAGGCGAGTCAGGGAGTGATTGCTCCCCTCCACGACCGGCCAGCGGCTCAGGATCGCCAGGCCATACCGGCGATCCGGATCGTCGGAGGTGACTCCGGAATACCGGTAGATCTCTCCGGTCACCAGCTCCATCCCGAGCGCTTCGGCCAACTCGTTCGCCTGATCGGCCCACGCACTTCGCTCGCCCCAGTGGATGTCCACCTCCTGAAGTCCAATCAGGTCGGGATCGACCGCTTCGATCTCCCGGAGTATTCCCTCCAGATCTCCGCCACCCGCGGCAATGTTGTAGCTCATGACCCGGAGCGTGTCACTTAAAGACTGATCGGTTTCTAAAGATTCTTGCACCGCATTTGCTGTTGCGGCTCCGGACGTCTCCGGTTCAGCCCGACAAGAGACGAGAAACAGAAGTGCCAGAAGTAACCTCGCAACATCTGTACTCCGGGCTCGATAACACCAGTTATATACCGAAAGGTTTTTTATCTCAGCCACCATACCAGCCCAGTTTGAATCCGGCCACCACCACTCCGAGAGCAATCATGCCGAGGGTGTAGAGAAGTCGCTTTTGCCGCGAATAGTACAGTCGTATGGTTTCACTCATACGCCAATAGTAGCAGATCCACTCCCAACAGACAACCAGAAGCGGGGATTCGTCGACTTTCAATTTCGGATCGGATCTCCCATATTGGCGATGGGCCTGCCACGCCACGCGAACCACAACGACCGACAGATGACTCCCACACTCCTCCTTCTGCTCACGGCCGGCAGCATCGCCCTGCTTCTCGCACTCATCATGATTCTCCGCATCCATGCATTCATCGCCCTGCTGGTGGTGAGCATGGCCGCTGCTCTGCTTGGGGGTATTCCGGCCGGTGAGGTCATTGACACCATCCAGACCGGCATGGGCCGAACCCTGGGGTACATTGCCGTCGTCATCGGTATTGGAACCATGCTTGGGGAGATCATCCAGGTATCCGGAGGCGCCCAGGTGATTGCACGCACCCTGCTTCGCTCCTTCGGCGAACAGCGGGCACCGTGGGCGCTCTCCCTCATCGGACTCATCGTCGCCATCCCGGTCTTCTTCGAGGTCGCGTTGATCCTCTTCATTCCCTTGGTGTATGACCTGACAAGAAAAACCGGTCGGTCGATTCTCTACTACGGACTCCCCCTCGTTGGAGGTATCGCCGTTGCCCATGCCTTCATTCCGCCGACGCCCGGGCCGGTTGCCGTCGCTTCGCTCCTGGGGGCCGATCTGGGGTGGGTCATCTTCATCGGTATTCTGGCAGGGATTCCGTCGGCCATTGCGGGCGGTGTCCTCTACGGGACATGGATTGGCAAACGAATCGTTCGGCCGGTCCCCGACTACATGGAGACGCGGGCATCGGATATGGAGCCTGAGGCCGGGATCGAACTTCTGAAACCCCTCTTTTCAACCGTCATCGCACTTATCGCACTCCCGCTCGTAATGATCCTTTCCAACACCGCAAGTACGGTACTGCTACCGGAAGGTCACCTTTTGCGCGACTGGCTCTCGTTTTTGGGACACCCATTCACCGCACTCATCGTCGCCACACTCCTCGCTTTCTGGCTGCTGGGAACCCGCCTCGGGTTCTCTCGAAAACAGATCCACTCGATTGCTGCACGCTCGATGGAACCGGTCGGAATGATCATCCTGGTAACCGGAGCCGGTGGCGTCTTTGGTCAGGTGCTCATCGCCACGGGCGTCGGAGACGAGTTGGTACGCTGGATGGAACACTCCAATCTCCCGGTCATCCTCTTTGCGTTTCTGATTGCCACCGTGTTGCGCGTCTCCCAGGGATCGGCCACCGTTGCCATGGTTACGTCGGCCGGACTTCTCGCCCCGATCGTGACTGCAAGCAGTCTCTCCGGGCCGATGCTCGGGTGTGTCGTCATCGCAGTCGCGTGCGGATCGACCGTGCTCTCTCACGTAAACGACTCCGGATTCTGGCTGGTAAATCAGTTCATGGGTCTGACCGAAGAGGAGACACTCCGTTCGTGGACCGTCATGGAAACGGTGATCGGGTGTACCGGGCTACTCGCACTGCTCGTCATCAGTCTGTTTCTCTGAGAAGCATCTGCCCGACTCCAGCCGGCGGTCCGATCGTTTCCCTAATTTTTACGACCTTCTGCCATGACATCGACTTCATCCCACTCTCCCAGACAGCTCTTCGCCCCGTCCGGCAGGCCCGCCGGGGATACCGGTTCAGAGCACCTCCCGAGCCATTCACCGGTCTGGATTGTCATGGGCGTCTCCGGCTCGGGAAAGAGCCATATCGGGTCCATGCTGGCCGAACGATTTGAGCTCCCTTTTCTGGACGCCGACGATTTCCATCCAAGAAACAACATTGAAAAGATGGCCTCCGGTGTTCCCCTCACCGATCGTGACCGGAAACCGTGGCTCGAGCAACTCTCCGAACGATTGGAACAGGGATCACGTGCCGGAGGCGTCGTCCTGGCCTGCTCGGCGCTCAAAGAGACCTACCGAAGTACCCTCGCCTCGCGACTGGATCGCCCGCCGATCTGGATCTGGCTCGACGGAGAGAAGCCACTCATCCGGGAGCGGCTTCAAACGAGGGACGGGCACTTCATGCCCGACACACTCCTCGACTCCCAGTTTCTGGATCTGGAACCACCCGAAGAGACCTGCGTGTCGATATCACCCTCACTCCAACGGAAATTCTCAATGATCTCGAGAATCATCCCCGGCTTCGGCCGCACCGTCGCAGCCGGGAGTCCGGCGATACGTATTCTGAAGTCGGCCTCATCGGGTTGGGCGTCATGGGTCGAAACCTGGCGCTCAACCTGGCAGATCACGGAATTCCGCTTGCGCTATTCAATCGGGTCGAACCGGACGGATCCCGACCTCTTCTTCACTTTTTGGAGGAGATCGGAGGAACGTTGATAACCGATGATGAGCCGGAGAGCGTGGCAAACCGGACGAAATCCCGTACGTCCAGCCACGAGGCTCAACCGGCCGAGGCCAACGAAGCACCCGATGGAGTGACCGACCGGAACGATTCTCGCCGCGTAAGGGGCTGTGAAGAGCTGGGCACACTGGTTCGCCATTTGAAACGTCCACGCACCCTGCTGCTGATGGTTCCGGCCGGAGATGCCGTGGACGATGTTCTCCGGGAGCTGCAACCTCACCTGGCCGCGGGGGATCTGGTAATCGATGGCGGGAACTCGCACTATGAATCAAGTGAGAGACGCGGGGAGGCCCTGCGCAGGGGCGGGGTGCATTTTGTGGGAATGGGAGTGTCCGGAGGAGCGGAGGGGGCACGTCGTGGACCCGCCCTGATGCCGGGCGGATCCATCGAGGCGTGGACTCGGTTCGCTCCGATCGCCGAAGCGGTGGCGGCATCGGCAGAAGACGGATCCCCGTGTTGCCGATGGATGGGGCCGGGGGGAGCCGGTCACTTTGTCAAGATGGTACACAACGGAATCGAATATGCCGAAATGGAGCTGTTTGCGGAGATCGCCTGGCTACTGGAGCGGGTCGGCAAACTCTCGTTCACTCAGATTGCAGACACGTTTGATCAGTGGAGCCATACCGTCCAGGGTGGATTCCTGACCGAACTGACCGCCCGAATCTACCGCAAACCGGATCGGGACGGCAAACCTCTTCTCGGCCGCGTCCGGGATCGGGCAGGACAGAAGGGGACCGGCAGCTGGTGCGTAAAAGCCGCACTGGAGTTGGGTGTTTCGACGCCGATCATTGCAGGGGCCGTTCAGGCACGAGTTCACTCCTCACATCCGGCTCGAACAACAGATCCAGAGACCGAATACGAGGAGGATTCTATTAAAACAACCGGTCGGTCTTTAAATTCATCCTTTGTCATTTGCCAGCTCGAACAGGCTCTCTTAGGTGCACGCCTGCTTGCCTATGCAGAGGGAATACAGTTGATTCAGGCCGCTTCGTCAACACATGGCTGGTCGGTTCCTCTCCGGGATGTTCTCCAGAACTGGAAAGCGGGTTCGATTCTCCGTTCGGGCCTGCTCACACCCCTGCAAGGGATCCTGCCATCCGATGCCCCGAATACCCATCCCCTGAAGTGGTCCGGCCTGCTGGAACGAATTCAGATGGCTGCACCGGCCCTCCGACTCTCGGTTCAACTCGCACTGGAGCACTACCTGCCGACTCCCGCCCTGAGTGCCGCGCTCACCACCCTGGACACCCTGAACAGTCCAACGCTTCCAACGCGGTTGATTCAGGCGCAACGGGACGGGTTCGGACATCATACATTCGAACGCACCGATCGACCGGCCGGCGAGTGGTTTCATTCAGACTGGACATCGGAATCACCAGACCCCGACGAAGAAATTGGCCCCTGAAGTCACGATCTTGCCCTGAGCCGCCCGTCGAATCCCAAACGGGCAGGCGTTCTCAAACAGAAGGAACCAATTCCCATGAAAAAACGACCCGGCCTGAAACCCTCCATATTGGAGCGACTCACTCACTTCGGTGAGAGCGGGATCCACCGCTGGATCTCTCGGGGTCTGCTCGTATTGATGGGGCTGGAGTGGGGATGGCTTCTCTACCAACAGCAGTGGCCTTCTCTCTTTCTGGTCACCCTTATTCTGGTCGCCCTCTTCTCCCCCATTCTCTTCAAAAAACAACTGCAGATCGAGCTTCCGGCCGAGTTTCATATGACAGCGGTTCTGTTCGCCTTTGCATCGCTCTACCTTGGCGAAATACAGCACTTTTACGATCAGTTCTGGTGGTGGGACATTGCGTTGCACACATCGGCCGGATTCCTGATGGGCGTCCTCGGATTCCTGTTGGTCTATCTGCTCAATGAAACACACCGAATAGACCTTCAACTGAGCCCCGGATTTATCGCCTTCTTCGCATTCCTGTTTGCCATCACCATCGGAACCTTCTGGGAAATCTTCGAATTTGCCGGAGACCAGTTGCTGGGAACGAATATGCAAAAACCGATGCTTGGAGACCCTTCAGGGCTTACCGATACGATGTGGGACATCATCGTCAACTCTGCCGGAGCATTTGCCGTCACCTTCACCGGTTGGCGTTACCTGAAAGGGAAACAGGACTTCTTTGTCAAAGACTGGATCCGGAAGTTCATGGATCGGAATCCACGGCTCTTTCGACGATAGATCACATGACACGAGCGACTCTTGAGCGGTACCCGGTCCTCCTCTCGTCCCATGCCCCTCAGCTATCGCGGTTTTACTATCGCATTGGGAGTGTGTATTATGGAGCATTCCAACGGGCGAAACCGCCTCGCCTGTCTGCGATGATAGTACGGATATTCACACCCAACCCTGCGAGCCATGACCAACCGACACACGTTGCACACGTTTACACTCACTCTGTTCACACTTGCTCTTTTATTTGCCACCGAAAGCGTTTTGACGACCGCTCAGGCACAACAGACCGACGACCCGCTCCGCATCATCGCCTTTGGAGCCCACCCGGACGATTGTGAAATCAATGCCGCCGGCGTCGGTGCTCTCTGGGCATCGGCCGGACATGAATTCAAGTGCGTCTCGATGACCAACGGAGATATCGGTCACTTCGGAGAGTCCGGTGGTGCTCTGGCACTTCGAAGAATGAAAGAGGTGAAGGCCTGTCACGAGCACTTGGGCACATCCGTTGAGGTGATGGACATTCACGACGGAGAGTTGATGCCTACCCTGGAAAACCGACGCAAGGTGGCCAACAAAATTCGGGAGTGGCAGGCAGACATCGTTATGGTCCATCGGCGCTACGACTACCACGCCGACCACCGATACAGTGGAGAATTGGTCGATGACGCCATCATTTTGGTCGAGGCTCCCTTCTTTGCACTCGATACACCACCCCTGCCCAAGAGCCCGGTCGTTCTCTACTACCATGACGGATTTGAACGGCCCTACCCTTTCCATCCCGATTTGGTCGTCGATATTGACGAAACAGCCGATCTGAAAGTAGACTGCCTTAAAGAGATGCCGTCCCAATTCTCCGATAAGGACTCCTGGACGTACGGACGAAGTGACGATATCCCGGACACCGAAGAGGAACGAATGGACCGTCGTGTCGGCAATCTCATACAGCGCTACGCCGACCAAGCCGACCAATACCGGAACCGACTGGTCGACCTTTATGGCGAGTCCCGCGCATCCGGAGTGGAGTATGCCGAATCGTTCGAACTCTCTCAATACGGACGACAGGTTTCCGAAGAAGAGCTTCAGTCGCTCTTCCCGACCTTCGACTAACAGGTTGCAGGCAGGCTGTCCGGCCGGATGAGAACAACGACTGTGGAATCTCCACCAGATCGCGCACGTTCGTACGGGCCAAACGGACTCCACTTTATCTTGGCATCTACCTCAAATACCTTCGATGAACATGACCATGCGAACACAATTGACGATCCTTGCGGCAACACTTTTGCTTGCGTTGGCAAGTACGACGCCTCTGTTGGCTCAGTACCAACCCGACCCGGACCCCGATCGGTTTGACGAACAGATCGAGCAATTCATTCAGTACGATGCCCAGAACAGCTTTCCGGAGGATGCGATCCTTTTCACCGGCTCCTCAAGCATTCGCATCTGGAAAACAGCCGATGCCTTTCCCGGCTATCCGATCATTAATCGCGGGTTCGGGGGGTCTCACATCTCGGACGTCCTCTACTTTTTCGACGACGTCATCGGCACCTATGATCCGCGACTGGTGATCTTTTACGCCGGAGACAACGATGTCGCAAGCGGAAAATCGGCTGAACAGGTCTTGGCAGACTATCAATTCCTGACGACCCGGGTGCTGGCGCTCAATGACCGGGTCGAGATGCTCTTTATCCCGATCAAACCGAGCGGTAGCCGGTGGCACCTCTGGGACGAGATGAGCCGGGCCAACGAGATGGTTCGATCACTCAGCGATCGCAACCCACGACTCCACTATGTCGACTTCGCGACACCGATGTTGGGTCCGGATGGTACGCCGGACGAACGTTTCCTGCAGGAGGACCGCCTCCACCTGACCGAAGAGGGGTACGAGGTCTGGAATGGTGTCCTTGCTCCGGAACTCAAGCAGCTCTACCCCAGATAATCCGATGCGCCGATCCTCCCTCCTGTTGATGGTAGCGATTGTGGCCATCTCTTTGAACCTGCGACCTCCCATCGCCGGCATTGGCCCGCTGGTACAGGAGATCCGTCTCGACACCGGACTGGCGAACACACTGCTCGGTCTGTTGACCACCCTTCCGCTCATCGCTTTCGGTGTTTTTTCGATCTGGACCTCATCCATTTCGAAACGGATCGGTACGGAGATCACCATGGGACTGGCGCTCATTCTGGTGGCGGGCGGGACACTTTTGAGGGTCCTCCCTCTACACGTGGCTCTCTTTGGCGGCACGCTTGTTCTCGGTATCGGGATTGCCTTGGGGAATACATTACTTCCCGGCATTGCCAAGAAACACTTCCCTCACCGCTTTGGCCAGATCACCGGCATCTACGCAGCAACCCTGGGCCTGGGTGCCGCTCTCGCATCGGGAATCAGTGTACCCCTCTCCGAAGGGTTGGGGTGGGGCTGGCGCTGGGCACTTGGAGCCTGGGGTTTTGTTGCCCTGATTGCACTGCTGATCTGGCTCCCGTTCATGAAACGAAGCAAGCCCGTGCTTCGCCAGGGGAGCCTGCGGGAGTCTCTCCACCGACTCGGACGCTCGAGTGCCGCATGGCACGTTTCCCTCTTCATGGGATTTCAGTCGTTCACATTCTACGTAATCATCGCCTGGCTTCCGGACATCCTGATCGAACAGGGAATGAGCCCGCTGTTGGCCGGCTGGATGCTCTTTCTGACCCAAATTGTCGGAGTCACGGCCACCCTTTTTATCCCGGCATGGGCCGCCGGTCGACGGGATCAGGTCGTACCTGTCTGGCTGATTCTGAGCTGTGAATTGATCGGGATTGCCGGTTTAACGACCGGCCTCTTCGTTCCGGCATTGCTTCAGACAGGGTGGGTTGTTTTTTGGGTATCCCTGCTCGGTATCAGCTTGGGAAGCACCTTTGGTCTCGCACTGCTCTTCATCGGCCTGCGGACACGGGACAACGAAACGGCCAATGAACTCTCCGGTACCTCTCAATCGATCGGTTACTCCCTGGCAGCCATCGGACCCGCACTCTTCGGTGGGATGCACGATGCGACCGGAAGCTGGGTACTTCCACTTTTATTTCTGTTTACCGTCGGGGTTTGCAAACTGATATCGGGCCTTCTGGCCGCCAGAAACCGTATGGTCTGAACGGATCGAACGGGGTCAGTTGTTCAACTCGTTCAGGATGTGGTCAATGCGCTCTTCCAGTCCGGCCATCATCTCTGCCGGATCATCGACGGAAGGCTCGGAATGAACGCTGACGTAGAATTTGATTTTGGGCTCCGTTCCTGATGGCCGCACCGATACCACATCTCCCCGTTCGGTTTCGAACTGCAATACGTTGCTCTTCGGCAGATCCATGGAGCGCTCCTCTCCACTCTCGATCTGTTTCTCCAGTCGGCTCTGATAGTCACGAATCGTCACAACACGTACTCCGCCCAGTCTCTTGGGCGGTTCCTCCCGAAAGTCACGCATCATGGCTGCAATCTCCTCGCCCCCCTTTTTTCCGGCCTTCTTGACCGAAACCAGACGCTCCCGATAGACCCCGAACTCCCGATAGATCTCCTGTAGCCGCCCGTAGAGGCTGCTCCCTTGTGACTGGTACCATGCGGCCATCTCTGCAATCAGAAGACAGGAAACGACCGCATCTTTGTCACGAACGTGCTCGCCAACCAGGTATCCATAGCTCTCTTCTCCACCCACCAGAAATCGTCGGCTCCCCTCCAGGCGAGTCATCAGCTCCCCGATGTATTTAAAACCGGTCAGTACATTAAAGCACTCCACACCGTAATGATCGGCCAATCGATCCAAAAGCGAGCTGGTTACAATGGTCTTGACGACGTAATCCTCCGGTTTCAGACCCTCTACCTCCTGCTTGCCGGAAAGCACGTAATCGAAGAGAAGCGCAGCGGTCTGATTCCCGTTCAACAGTTCGAGCTCGCCGGATGTATTGCGGACGACGACGCCGACACGATCGGCATCCGGATCGGTTGCCATCACCAGATCTGCGCCGCTCTCCCGTGCCTGCTCGATGGCCAGAGTCAGCGCCTCTTCCTCTTCCGGATTGGGGTAGACCACTGTTGGAAAGTTGCCATCGGCATTGCTCTGCGACTCAACGACCGACACGTTCCGAAATCCGGCCGCCTTCAGCGTCGCCGGAACCAGCTCGACACCGGTCCCGTGGATCGGAGAGTAGACAATCCCGACATCACCGGCCGCTTCCACAGCCTCGGGGCGAACCCGTTGTGTAAGGAGTACCTCGATAAACGCCTCGTCCATCTCTTCTCCCAGACGTTCAATTCGGGACGGATCTGCGTCGGTCCGGATCCCGTCCGGTCCGGAAATCGCATTTACTTCGGCAATAATCTCTTTGTCATGTGGAGAAATCACCTGACCTCCGTCGGCCCAATACGCCTTGTAGCCGCTATACTCCTTTGGATTGTGCGATGCGGTCAGCATCACACCGCTCTGACATCGAAGCTTGCGGATGGCATAGGAGAGCTCCGGTGTCGGTCGCATCCCGTCAAATAGATAGACCCAAATACCATTGGCCGAAAAAACGTCGGCCACCAACTGTGCAAACTCCTCTGCCCGGTTCCGACTGTCGTGCGTAACAACGACCGAGATATCGCCATCCACCACCCGGTTCAGGTAGTTGCTCAAGCCCTGAGTTGCACGCGCCACCGTGTACCGGTTCACCCGATTGGTTCCGGCACCCATCACACCGCGAAGCCCCCCGGTCCCAAACTCCAATTCCCGGTAGAATGCATCCGTAAGCACGGACCACTCCTGGTCTCGCAACCACGTTCGGACTTGCTCCTTCGACTCCTCACTGTACGCACCTTCGAGCCAGTTATCCACTTTACTCTTTATGTCCGGAGTCAGTCCGTTTGTCATCGTTCTCCCATTTGTATTTCTGTATGTTGAAACCGATCTCTTCTTTTGATGGATCGTGCTCGTCCTACGGATTCCACCAATAGGAGAGTTTAACTACCAGCGCCCGACTCTGCGGACCCCACCCGGCCGGATCGTAATTGTCCGTATAGACGACGAAGAGGTCCGACGCCGGTGCCAACCTCCATTGAAGTCGGGTATTCAAATTGACTCGCTCGATCTGCTGGTTGTACTGGGTAAAGGTCGTAAAATAGAGATTCTTGGTAAACGTGAGATCGACCCGACTGCCGGCCAGCCAGAAATCCGTCTCACCCCATGGATTCGGGAGGTCGAGCCGGTTGTAGCTCCCGTATAACTCCAGATTCAGATAGGGCTGGAACCGATACCCCATCGACGCCGATCCGTTCCAGCGCTTCCCCTCGGCGTAATACCCTCCCACCTGACCGGAAATCTCGTAGGTAACGGTCTGCTGGGATGCCGATGTCAGTTGCAGACCGGTGTATCTCCAACGGTGCTCCGAGCCAATCGGCAACAGGAAACCGGACACACCGCCCGTCGGATCAAACGGATCCAGCAACTCGACCG
This sequence comes from Bacteroidota bacterium, assembly GCA_051746765.1. Taxonomy (GTDB): domain Bacteria; phylum Bacteroidota; class Rhodothermia; order Balneolales; family Balneolaceae; genus JBBEBE01. The sequence goes on along the minus strand of JBNJFK010000015.1, from coordinate 6,562 downwards.
AGCTGATCCCGTACCAGCCACGGACGGTATCTCCGCGCCGGAATGTTCCGCGATACCCGATTTCCTGCTCATAATCGGTAGAGCGGAACGAAGAGTCCAGATACTGTTCATGACTCACTTCCGGACCATGGCTCAGGATCGGACCACCGGAGGGGTAGAAGAGGTACCCCAATCGAGGACCGGTCTGGATATACCCGAGTCGCGGAATGTAGCCGGCATCGGCCTGAACATCCCTTCCCACATATTCATGCTCCCACTCTCCGCTCCAGTTTCCGTCCGAGTACTCCAGGTTGGCCGAATGCGCCAAATTTTGGCCGTTGCCTCCGGGATGAAATGAATTCATCGCCATCACGTGCCCTGTCCAGACGTTGTTTGAGCTGGCCAGATTGAACTCTGCCCCTACATTTCGGCCGTACTCGTCCAACGGGTCGCCTTGGAAGTCCTGATACCGGTCGGCGTCAAACCGCTGCTGGTTCACCAGAAAAATACCCACATTCGAGCGGGACGCGATTCGCCGACGAAGGGTCACAACTGAGAAGTTTTCGGCCGGCGAGTCAGTCGACGCCCGCGAACCGGTCTGCATGTTCATCACCCCGATTCGCCAGTCCCGGTTCAGCTGGCCACTCAATCGGGCTCCGAACTGAATCGGGCTGTCCAGGCCCACCCGACGGGAGAAAAAAGGGCGCAGGGTCGAGGTTCCGATATCGGAAAAGAGGTCGGCATTTTCCAGGAAGAATTGCCGCTTCTCCGGAAAGAAAAGCTCGTACCGATCCAGATCGGTCACCTGCCGATCCACTTCCACTTGTGAAAAATCGGGGTTGATCGTCAAATCGAGATTCATCGACGAGGTCACTCCCACCTTCACATCGGCACCTGCCTCCAATCGGTTCTCACTCTCACCTGCCGCGCCGTAGCTGCGACTTCCACCAGCCAATGTATATGGAATAACCGACACGTTGGATCCCGGTTCGGGTGGGGGCTCCTCCCAGACAAGAACCCCTGTGTAGGCCAGGGAGGCCGTCGGAAACTGACGGGGAACCGGTGCCCAACTCGAACGTTCCGACGTGCGAACATCCCGCCGGCTGAAGTTGATTCCCCACCGCAACTGGTCGGCGTCATACCGGATCGATTTGAACGGAATCGCCGCTTCGAAAATCCATCGATCCGGGAGTTCACGTACCTGAGAGACCCATCGATTCTCCCAGTTCAGATTTACGCTTCCCCCGTCATACATCATTCCCTCCCACTCGGCACCGGCGGCGTTCGCCCCGAAGGCAAATCCGTTGGTTTGATCATCAAAGGGATCCATAAAGACGATGAAATTATCATTGGGCATGAATGAGAAATCCCGCCGCAGCGATTGCACCACCGTGGGCTGGTCGCTACTCTTGTAGTTGACCGCCAGGATGTAGAGATGCTCCTCGTCAAATGCCATCCGGACGTCAGACGGATTGATTGCCCCGCTGGTATCCATCGGCGAGACCTGGAAAAAATCGGTAGCCAGATCTGCCTCCTGCCACGTCCGTTCCTCCATTCGTCCATCGATGACAATCGGGTCCACGGCCCGTGTGATCCGGATTTGATACTCGGCATTGATCTTTTGTCCATAGAGAGACGGTACGCCTCCGGCACCCAAAAGCAGTAGAAGCGCACACCATCGAATCGATTGTCTCATATTGTCTCATAGTTCATGCGTAGTTGGAAAGCCCGATGAAAATATGAAACCGTTTCCTCGGATGCAGGACCAACCGCAGCAGACCCTCCGGAATAGATGCCCCTTGTCTGTTTTGTACAACTCTGCGGGATGTTGCTATATTGGCGCCATCGCCCCAGAGAGTCCGCCTCTCCAAGACCCGGAACAGCAACCGATTCTGCATTCATGAACCCATGTCGACCCACACTTTTCTTTCTGATTCTGATTCCGCTCTGTACGTTCTGCAGCCGGCCGGAACCACTCAGTGACCGACGGGCTTCGGAACCCCTCGGTATCCTGGAGCTCGACGAAACTCGTCTGCTGGTTACCGAAGTAGCATCCGGTTTGGATGCCGCCTGGAATGTAGAGTGGGGGCCCGACGGTTGGATCTGGATTACCGAACACGGGGGGCGGATCTCCCGGGTTCATCCCGAAACCAGAGAGTTTCAGCCGTTGATCACCATCGAGGATGTCTGGCACGAGCGTTCCCGCGGTCTGATGAGCTTGGTCTTTCATCCCGAATTTACAGAGAACGGCTGGCTCTACGCCCACTATGTCTGGAGCCCGAACGAAGAGGACTTTTACGGGAGAATCGAACGATATCGATGGGACGGTGATACACTTGTCGAGCCGACATCCATCGTGGACGATCTGCCCGGAAATACGGGTCACAACGGTGCACGCATGATGGTTGGACCGGACAGTCTGCTATGGGTCGGAACCGGAGAGGCGCTACAGGCCGATCTGGCACAAGAGCCCTATACGGACCATGGGAAGGTGCTCCGTATGAACTGGGACGGTCGTCCGGCGGACGGCAACCCCTATCCGGGCCATCGAACCTGGTCTACCGGACACCGCAATATTCAGGGAATCACGCACGGTCGCGGCGAAATCTACGCGGCCGAACACGGGCCGGACAATGACGACGAGGTGAACCACATCCAACCGGCAGCCAATTTCGGTTGGCCCGACGTTCATGGATATTGTGACTCCGAGTCCGAACGGGACTACTGTCGGGACTCACTGGTTGTTGAACCGATGGTCGCCTTTACCCCGGTGATCGCTGCAGCCGCCCTCGAATATTACGATCACGATGCGATCCCCGAATGGAGACACTCCCTGTTGCTCTCCTCCCTTCGGATTCAAGCGCTTCGGGCACTGAAGTTGAACGCTTCCGGGGACGAGATCGAACAGATTCAGATCTACTTTCAGCAAGTGTGGGGTCGCATACGGGATCTGGAGGTAACGCCCGACGGACAAGTTCTGCTTGCCACCAGCAACCTGGATTGGTACTACGACTACCGCCCCGAATTGGTAACCGAAGATCAGATCGCCCGGGGAGACCGAATTCTCATGCTCGAGCCCCTCACAGCGGAACTTGAGTCGCAATTGGGAGACCTCTCGGACATTCCTGTCTTGCGGGAGGAGCCGGAAGCGCTCTATCACGGAGATGAAGAGGCAGACGAGACAGCAGAGCCCGGCCAACAACTCTACACCACACACTGCAGCAGCTGTCATGGTGCCAATGCCGAGGGAATGGGAGCCATTGCGCCCGGACTTTCCGACAACTCCTATTTGGAGGGAGATATTGAGCAGTTGATCGACGTGGTACTGCGCGGTTCAGAGGCAATCGAGCGGGATGGACCGGCCATCTACGAATGGGCGATGCCCGCGTTTGCTACGCTCGACAACGAAGAGATTGCTACCATTCTGACGTACCTCCGAAATCGATATACCGACCACGACGACACGATTCCGGCCAGCGAGGTCAGCGATCGTCGAGAATCCAACCCCTGATTCCATGAAACGAACCGATTTTCTCAAAGCGGGCGCAGCGGCCGTGGCAGCGAGTGCCATCACCTCTCCACTGACCGCTGCAACGTTTTCAAGAAACGACCGGCGGCCGTCAACGCTCAAAAAAGGATATATGCTCGAGACTTTCCCGGACTTTCGGGAGACCCCGGTGCTCGAGATCGCACAACGACTCCAGACGGCCGGGTTCCACGGAATGGAGCCTCCCAGCGGAATGGATCGAAATGAGGTTCTTGATGCAGCTGAAACGTACGATTTGGAGATCCCGAGCGTCGTCTGTTCGACTCACTGGACCGAACCGTTGACCGATCCGGATCCAGACGTTCGCCGATCCGGTCTGGAAGGGGTTAAAATTGCATTGGAAGATGCCCACACATATGGTGCGAAGACGATGCTTCTCGTTCCGGGTGTCGTCAATGATCAGGTCTCCTATGACCAGGCGTGGCACCGTTCCCGACAGCAGATCCAGACCCTGATTCCGATGGCGAAAGAGTTGGGCGTCACCATCGCCGTCGAGAATGTCTGGAATCAGTTCCTGCTCTCTCCGATGGAGGCCGCACAATACGTCGACTCGTTTGAAAGTCCATGGGTGGGCTGGTACCTGGATCTGGGTAACATCGTCACCTACGGGTTCCCTGAGCAGTGGGTCCGGATCCTGGGTGCCCGAATTGCCATGATCCACATCAAAGAGTTCAGTCTTGAAAAGCGGAATCAAGAGGGAATGCGAAACGGCTTTCAGGTCAACTTGATGGAGGGGAGCAACAACTGGGCAGCCATCATGACCGCTCTCCGCGAAACGGGCTATGAAGGGTACGGGATTGCCGAACCAGCGTGGCGAACTCCGGAGATGGATTCGGATCAGTGGCTCGACGAAATGATCTCGGATCGAATGGACCGCATATTCGAAAGCGGGTCCTGATTACTGTAAAGGATTTGATGAACGCCCGGCCGGGCGCACGTATGTGCTCTCCGGCCGGTACGTCATCAACCACACATTCGTCTATCGATCAAGGGCATTCAGACCCGACTGGGCAACCACACCGTCCTGTTGTGCGGTCACTCCGCTCACACCAATCGCACCGATCACTTCCCCATCGACCACGATCGGAATTCCGCCTTCAAAGGGTACGCCACCCGTCAATCCCAGCATGTGGTTCTCGCCACTCTGAACCGCATCCTGGAATACTTTCGTAGGGCGTTTGAACATGACAGCGCTCTTCGCTTTCTCGATTGCAAATTGTACACTGCCGGTCTGGGTTCCATCCAGTTTCCGGAACGCGACCAGATGGCCTCCGGCGTCGACAATGGCGATGGCAACCGTCCACTCATCCTGGTCGGCTCTCGCTTCGGCAGCATCCAACATCGTTTTCGCTTCTTCATTCATGACCGGTGCAGGTACATGTTGTGCCGTAGCCGTCTCGGTCGGCATGGATGCAAATACAAAGGTTAAAACAGGAATTAGATACCAGAGTTTCTTCATCATGATCATTGTAAGTTCTTGGTGATCGGTTATCTTTCGGCTCTATCCGGAGTTCTGCGTATCGGTGACTGCAATCCCCGGGACCGTCGCCGGCGACCATTCCGGAACACCGAATGCAGACCTTCCATCACTTCCGGTTTCCGGTCGGGTATCGCCGGAGTGCCGAAAGATACAAATTCAGCAGCGTAATCAGGAATCACAGGAATCCATCCCCATGAAATTTATTCTTCTCCTAACATTAGCATTTGCCACCCACGTCGTGACACCCGGTCACGAACTGATCGCTCAGTCCAATGAGTCGCTTCGCATCGTTGCCATCGGCGCCCACCCGGACGACACCGACATCCAGTTCGGTGGAACCGCGGCACTCTTCTCCGCCATGGGACACAGTGTGAAGTTCGTCTCTCTGACCAACGGAGACGCCGGTCACTATGCAGAGGGGGGAGGCATGTTGGCCAAGCGGCGCTACGAGGAGGCACAAGAAGCCGCCCGACGACTCGGAATTGATGCCTACGTGATCCTGGACAACCACGATGCCGAACTTCAACCCGAATTGCATATCCGGCACCAGGTCATTCGCGAAATCCGGGAGTGGGAGGCCGATGTGGTCATCTCGCACCGTCCGAATGACTACCATCCCGATCACCGGAATACGGGTGTCATCGTCACAGACGCTGCATTCCTGGTTATCGTTCCCAATGTAGTACCGGATACACCGGCATTGGAGGAGAATCCCATTTTCCTCTACTATCAGGACCGGTTTCAGAAGCCATCTCCATTCGAACCGGACATCGCGATCGACATTAGCGACTCGTTCAACACCAAAATCTACGGTCTGGATGCACACGTTTCGCAGGTTTATGAGTGGCTTCCATCCATTTCCGGGGGAATCGAGCAGGTTCCGGAAGGTAAACAGGAGCGACTCGATTGGCTATCCGAACAGCGGGCCCGGCGTATCACCCCGGCGGTACGCGAGAAACTGGCCCGATGGTATGGGGAAGAGCATGCCGAAAATGTAGAGCATGCCGAAGCATTCGAGATCGCTGAATACGGTTCCTACCCAAGCGAAGAGGAGATTCGACGACTCTTTCCGATGCTTCCGCAAACGCCGTAAAAAACCCTATATTCGGTATGGTTTCGGTAACTCTGTTTTTCACGGGCTGAACCGGAGACGTCCCGATTCCGATCCATGAAAAATTCCAAACCGGAATGCATGTTCCAAAAAATTCAGAAGTCATGACAGTCTATTTGAATGGTACTTTTCTCCCTTTGAAAGAGGCACATGTGTCGGTTATGGACCGTGGACTCCTCTTCGGTGACGGCGTCTATGAAGTGATTCGGGCTGTCCGGGGCTCCCTCTTTCGAATGCGCCCCCATCTGGACCGGTTGGAGAACGGGCTCGATGCACTGGGGATTCAGGTTCCCGAGGAGATCATCAACGAGATTCCCGGTATTGCCAAATCACTTCTCCAGAAGAATGAACTTACCGAGAGTGAAGCGACCATTTATCTTCAGGTGACGCGGGGAGCAGCGCTGCCCAGATCTCACACATTCCCGGATCCGGCCGTGGAACCGAC
>JBNJFK010000014.1:0-21211 GCA_051746765.1 Bacteroidota bacterium | reverse complement strand
GCCGTAAATGATGATCCTATACAAGAGAGAGAAATAGTACTTGAGTCGTATTAATGTGATGTTATATACATATGTAATAAATATGTATAAATAAATAATCATTATGTTATATAATAAAGTGCATATAGGGAGAGTGGAACAATGGAAACAGATCTGTTAAAAAAAGAGCGAATTCAGAACAGTGAGAGAACGATACAGCCGGGAGAAAAGCCGGTTTTTATTACGAAAAGCCAGATCATGCTGGACCTTTACTCCAAGGTGAAGTTGATTGCAAAAACAAATGCCACGGTGTTGATCACCGGTGACAATGGTACCGGAAAAGAGGTCTTTGCGCGTCTGCTTCACTATCACAGCAAACGGAGCAATCAACCCATGGTTGTCGTCAACTGTGGAGCCATTCCTGCCGATCTTGTCGAAAGCGAGTTGTTCGGTCATGAGAAGGGGGCGTTTACCGGAGCTGATTCCAGAAAACTGGGTTGTTTCGAGCTGGCGGACAAGGGGGTTCTCTTTCTTGACGAAATCGGTGAAATGTCTCTGAATGCCCAGGTAAAATTACTCCGGGCGGTCGAAACAGGGACGTTCCGGCGAGTCGGAGGGAAGGAGGAGGTAAAGGTGGACGTCACGTTGATCTCCGCGACAAATAAAATATTGAGTGATCAGGTAAAATCCGGGAGTTTCCGTGAAGACCTTTATTATCGTTTGAATGTCATTGAGTTGTATATCCCGCCTTTGAAGCATCGGAAGGAGGACATCAGTTTACTGATGGAGTTCTATAAAAACTACTTCTGTGGTATATATGGGGTCTCGGATGTAGTTTTTGAAGACAAAACGGTAGCAATGATGATGAACTACAATTGGCCCGGGAATATTCGGGAGCTTAAAAATTGTATTGAACGGTGCATGATCTTGATGAATGGGCGGAGTATCTCACCGGATGTGTTGCCGACATACATTTCCCGTTCGGAAGATGTATACGAAGAGGTGAATACTCGAAATTCGGACAAATACATCCATCTGCCGGTCGGGATGACTCTCGAGGAGATCGAGAAACAGGCGATTAAACAGACACTTCAATCGGTGGGCAACAACAAAACGGAAGCAGCGAAAATTTTGGGGTTTGCCAGAAAAACACTTCACAACAAACTTGAAAAATATGCTGCCAATATAAATATGCCCGGTCAAATCTGAATTGACCGGGCATGGTTGAGTGATTATTGCATGTTCAATACGTGATTGCGGAAGTCATTGTAAAGCTCGGTGTCTTCCCGGCCACCGGGATGGCAGATATTTCCTCCGAACTCCCAGCATTTGGTTCCGTCGGCGACGAGTTGCCACAAGAGATTACCATCCAGATCTATTGCCTCTGCATGTGCATAAAGATCTCTGTAATTGGTTTTGACCCGATCATCGCTCCAGCCTGGAAAACCGAATTCACCGATCATGAAGGGTTTGCCTTGCTGCTCTGCAATTGCCTGATGGTCTTCCAGCCAAGCTTTTTGGGCAAGACGCATATCTTCATCCACGTCCATGCCAAAGCCGTACTCCGTGGGATACCAGTGCGCATTTCCAAAGTCGATCTCCGGTATGCTCGTATTCATTTTGTAACTGGTTCCTTCATTGGCCCGAAGGGCGTAGGCGTTGCTGTACTGATCTGCAGAATACTCTGCCGGTGTTCCCTCATCAAACCCTTCCTCTCCGGTAGAGATCAGATGATTCGAATCGATCGACTTGATATATCGAGCGATTTCCTGATACCAGTCCCGAAGGATGGCGGGGTCCTTCCCGCTGTTCCTTCCCTCATTCATGATCTGCCAAGCCATGATCGTTGGTTCATCCTTGTAGGCAATCCCGGTAACCGTATTGACTCGGTTGAGCAGCATCGAAATGTAGTCCTTGTACCACTCTTGTGTCTGACTGTTAGACAGAAAGAACTCCATATTCGTCGACGGGTCTGATGCTCCGGCCCAGGTGTTGTATTGGCACACACCTCCCAGTTGATCCCAGTAATTGATGAAGGGTATGATGAATCGAATACCTCGCTCTTTACCCTTGGCAATGACCCGGTCCAGATCTTGAAGAGCTTCTTCACTGTATTCTCCCGGCGCAGTCTGGATCACATTCTCTGACGGATCATCCTTGCTGTATCCACAATCATAACCGTCATAGAATCCCCACATTCGAACGACTTTTACCTCGGTATCCCGAAACAGATCCAGTGCCCGATCGACCACGGCAGAATTGAGTTTTTCATAGTTCGGGAGATAATAAGCGTTCGTACCTGCAAATCGGAATGGGTTGCCATCGATTACAAAATCACCGTTTTGAACCTGAACAAAGGAGTTCGAAACCGGGGTACTCTGGTTGCCTGCAATGGTAAATCGCCAAACAGGTGACCACTCGGCATTGGACCTTCCCGTGACAGGTCGAACTCTCCAAAAGTATGTTTTGTCCGGATCCAGTATCGGAGTATCCAGTAAGGACTCATCTACCGTGGTGTCAATGATGGCGGTCTCGAAATCCGTCTGGTCGGAGAGCATGACTTTGAATTCGCGTGCTTCACTTACGGGCTCCCACTTTAGAGTAACTTTGAATGATTCATTTGTCGAGGAGTTTACAGGTGCGATGAGTTTGGTTTGCAAATTGGACTGTTCGTCACCATCGACCACGCTTTCACAACTAAGCAATATGCTGGAAGAGAGGAGTGCAAACAGGAAGATTCGGGGAATAAATCGTAATCGTGCCATCTGAGTTCAGATTCATGGGTTTGGAACCATCGGTCTCTTGTATAGAGTGTGGTTTGCAAAAGCTCTAATTGAAATGACCAGGATTGGTTCCGTGAATTGTTCAACATTCATCAGGAATTATACAAGAGGCGAAAACGGGCTTTCCCGAGCTGTTTGGCACGGTAATTGTAACTACCTCAAGTACACAAGGTTGCTCTGGACGTTGGAGCATATTTACACACAACATAGATGTGGGTGTGTAAATATTAGAATATTCTAATCTATAAACTTTCTCTTTGAGGTAACCCAATTGAACCCATACAAACTTTTGATTCTGATTTTTGTCATCGCTTCCTGCGAACCGGCAACGAACTCTTTACCAATGACGTACACGCTTCAGACGGAGGCTGAGCCACTGGAGGGAGGGGAAATTTCGCCTCAGAGCGGTGAATTCAGTCAAGGAGACCGGACCGAACTGGTCGCTACGCCATCATCTGACTGGTACTTTTCGGGATGGAGTGGAGATCTGTCCGGATCTGTGAATCCCGAGGAATTGGTAATCAACGGGAATAAACATATCACAGCACTCTTTGAGCCGATCGAAACATCGGTGCTGGCGATGGGCTATAACTTCAACGGCCAGTTGGGCGATGGCCGACAAGAAGAAGGAAGTGCCACTCCGGTCGTCAGTTTGTACCAAGCTTCCCATGTGACAGCCGGGTCGTGGCACAGTCTCTATATCCACTCCGACGGGTCTCTTTGGGGGATGGGGTACAATTTACACGGTCAGTTGGGTGATGGTACAACGATTGACCAGCACCGGCCGGTCAACATCACGGATGACGTTGTGGTTGCAGACGCCGGAGAGCATCACAGCCTGTTTGTTACGACATCCGGCGAAATGTACACCATGGGAGAGAACAAAGAGGGGCAATTGGGAATCGGTAATAGAGAAACCAAGGTGATACCCGTACTGGTAGATTCGGATGTACAGACAGCGACGACCGGTGACTGGCACACTCTGTATATACGGAACGATGGCAGTTTATGGGGGATGGGAAAGAATCTCGATGGTCAACTGAATTCATCAGATGGGGTCCGAATCGAGACCCCGGTTCAAATCACTGAAGGTGTCTTGCAGGCGGCAGCCGGACATCGACACACTCTGTATCTGAAGGAAGATGGGTCGCTCTGGAGTAGAGGAGGAAATGCAAGTGGTCAGCTTGGCGATGGAACATTTGAGGATAGCGGTGAAGCTGTACAAATGGCTTCGAATGTCCAATTTATCTCTGCCGGCAGGGATCACAGCTTGTTTATTACGCAGGACGGTGTGTTGTGGGGTGTCGGGAATAATACAGGTGGGCAGCTGGGAGACGGAACGCTGACAAACCGTAACCTTCCAGTTCAAATCGATGATGATGTCGTTTTTGCGACCGCAGGTATTCGACATACTCTCTATATAAAGGCAGACAGCACACTTTGGGCCACGGGTGCAAACGGTGACGGCCAGCTTGGAGACGGAACAAGGGTGGATAGAGTCAATCCTGTCCAGGTCGACGAGAAAGTCAGTCATGCCGCGGCCGGGGTGCACCACAGTCTGTACGTCCGCAATTGATGACGGGTTGAACCGCCCAGAATCGGAATGAATATGGATCAAACTCGATTTTTGGGCATAGAAATACGGAATGATTCCGGCCGTGGAGTTTGTTTCCGTGGGTACAATTCGTTTTTTAGTATACTGTACCCAAAGAGGAGAGAGAGAAAAGCGTTGTTCGACATGGTGCGCAGAACGCTTTCTCACACGAGAAGGAGTGATTATGAGTACACAAGACAGTTCCATTTCTCCGCGTCGTGCCAAGATACTGGACGTGCTCAGAGAAGCTGGAGAATCCTTGCAGATTCGCGAAATCGTCAAGCGGACCGGCTTGGAGTACGACAATGCGCGGAGTGCACTCTCGGAGATGACGACCATGGACTTGCTTGTCCGGGTCCATCGTGGTGTGTACGATTTGCCGGAACGCGTGCAGGAGAAAGAGGCGGAGTCCCCCGATCACCCGTTCAACCGGATCCTGCTCAATCAGCAGATTCTGAAGGTGCTGCTGAACATTGTGATTACCAACAAAGCGCTGATGGAGGCTCTGCTTCTGGGCCAGCAGGAGATTATCAAAACCATCAAGAGCATCAGCCCGGACAACGAGGATGGTGAAGAGGCAATCCGGGATCTGGAGAAGGTATTTGCCGAGCGGGTCAAATGGCATTTCGATGTGGCTGCCGAGCAGGTAACCGAACAGTATACCCGCCTGCCGGAAGAAGTATTCGATGTACTGGTCGCCCCGCTGACTCGCGACAAGGATATTGATTTGGACCGACTCTCCTCGCTTCGGGAGAAGCAGAAACGAAAGACGTCTCGAAGTGATCGGAATAAGGATCGCCGCTCTTCCTGATCCCCCGCCCATCTGCAACGTGATCGTGACCCTGAAGTTCTTCTGAGTGGTCGCCGCACAATTGTTCGCTATATGGCGAACTTGTGACCTTTATATGGTCATAACGTTACCCACATTATAAGAAGCGGAAAAACATATTCGGGAACCGATCTTTCTTAAAATTTCTTTTTTGAATGAGTAATTCAGGTTTCATGGATTAATAGAGGTGAAAATTGGTCTTCACTTCAACTCAATTTCAGATCGTATAACGTCACCCACTTGTAGGTCTTGTTCGGATCATATAGATTCAGCCGTAGTACCGACTGTCCTGTACACACGAACCAATCTACAACTATGGCGTTTATTGATCTCGAAGAGGGGTTGCCCGGAATCATCGGTCTGCTGGAGTATCGAAAGGATACAGCCCGACCGATACGAGAACTGACCCAGATCCTCCTGCGGGGAGAGTCCAGTCTTACCGAGGGGGAACGAGAGATGATTGCGACAATCGTCTCCCATCGAAACGAGTGCACGTTCTGTACGAGTGCCCACAAAACGACCACCGACCGTTTGCTCGGGGAATCGGAAACCACGGCCCATGTCTGCAGGGATCTTGCAACGGCGCCGGTGAGTGAAAAGATGCGGTCACTGCTTTCCATCGCTTCGAAGGTTCAGCAGAGCGGGTCGGCTGTACATAAAGAGAATGTAGAAGCGGCTCGAACGGCAGGAGCAACGGACCGGGAGATTCACGATACGGTGCTCATCGCTGCACTGTTTTGTCTTTACAACCGGTATGTGGATGGATTGGGAACCTGGACACCGGAGGGAGCGGAGTTCTATGAATCCCTGGCAGACCGGCTCACGAACCGGGGATATGTTCGACCAGGGGAGGGGTATGATGATCACAAATACGAGGAGTGAAGGGAATCAATCGTCAGAAACCCCATTCCGGGGTTCCGCAATGTCCAGAATTGAATTTTGTCGCGAGACGAGATGGAAACGCATGACGACAGGACTGTTTCTGCTGCTTTTGTTCGCCGCCCTGCCTGTTTCAGGGTGGGCTCAGGAGGGTAGCCTGCTCGGGATCGTGACCGACATGGAGGGGCGTCCGTTGGCTGGAAGTACGCTTCAGATTGGAGATGGTACCTTGGGAGGTGCAACCGACGCCAATGGTCGGGTGGTCATTGAGGATCTTCCGGAAGGTGTTCATTCGTATCGGGTTCGCTTTGTCGGGTACTCTCCGGTTCAAGGGGAGGTGCAGATCGAATCGGGAGAGCAGACCCTGTTGGAGGTCTCGCTCCGTCGCGACTTGTTGGGAATGGGTGAGCTGGTGGTCTCCGGATCCTTTAACCCGGCAGCTCAGATCGAATCGAGTACGTCTATCACCTCTCTGACACCATCTGTTATTGAGCAGCGAATTCCGCGAGGTGTTGCCGATCTATTGAAGGCGGTGCCCGGAGTTCAGTCGACCAGCAACTACGGGGAGGCGGGCAACGATGTGACCATCCGCGGATTGCCGGTGACGGCGAATAGCTCCTTCAGATACATCTCTCTACAGGAAGACGGGTTGCCGGTGTTCGAGCCGCCCGGGCTTCTGTTCGCCTTCCCGGATGCCATGGCTCGACAAGATGAAACCATTGCCCGAGTCGAGACGGTTCGTGGCGGAAGTTCGGCTATTTTCTCCTCCAACACACCGGGCGGAATGGTGAATCTGATCAGTAAAACCGGAGGTGAAACGCTGCAGGGGACACTTAAAAACAGTGTGGGTCTGCACGGAATGCTTCGTCAGGATATGAATGTGGGCGGTCCGCTTGGTGAGCAATGGCGATTCAACGTGGGTGGATACTACCGTCACGACGAGGGCGTTCGACATCCCGGATATCCTGCCAATCGCGGAGGTCAGGTAAAGTTAAATGTGACACGCCATCTGGATCGGGGGTACATCCGTTTCCATACCAAATATCTGAACGAGAAGAATGTCTGGTTTATGGGAAGTCCAATTCAAAACTACAAGAATCCGGAGGAGATTCCCGGTGGTCCGGCTGTTGGAAGTGGCACCTCTTTCCTGCGGGATCGTCGAGTGGTCTCCATTCCGGATGCGTTCAATCACGGATCTCACACAAAGGAGAATTTGGATCACGGCTATGATGTGAGTTACCGCATGGCCGGAATGGAACTGTTCCATCAGCTCGAAAATGATTGGAATCTGACCGTGCGAAGCCGGTTCCTGGATTCGGACAACCGGATGAATCTGATGATCGATGTGGCCGACCCGATGCCAATCGAGTCGTTCGCTTCGCCGGCACTTCCCCCGCAAGTTCCCCGATTCATCCGATTCGTCAATTCGGGAGAGACGGTGACCGATCCGCAGACCGTCTCCAATCTGAACGGAAATGGGTTGATGTCGGTCCACGGGATGGCCTTTTCGGATCAACCGGTCCAGAACTTTATGACCGATGTTCAACTCTCTCGCGATCTGGAGAACCACTCATTGACTCTGGGAGCGTACTACAGTACCTATCGCACGCAGTTTCAGTTGACCCAGCAAGGGGTCTTTGTAGAGGTGGCAAATCGCCCACGACTGATTCAAGTCATGATTCCGGACGGAAGTGGAGGACTGAATGGATTGACACCGGCCGACGGTTTTGCCGGATACAATTCCGGGTACTGGAATCTGCGATCCTACACCAACATTATGGCCTTCTATGGTGGAGATACCTGGCAGATTGGAGATCACCTGCGACTGGATGGCGGGGTACGGGTCGATATGAATCACAGCCGTGGAGACAACGAACGACCTATTATTCCGGGTGAACTGGAAAATGGAACGGTAACCGGCCAATCGGTACCTCCTGGGTATCCGGCATTCGAACCGACACCTCAGCAGACCCGAGCCGGCATGTTCGGCAGCGGTCGCTTCCGTACCTGGGACTACCGATTCACCACATGGAGTGCCAGTCTGGGAGCCAATGTCGCCCTTACTGACGAATTTGCTCTCTACTCCCGGTTCAGTCGCGGCAACCGGGCCCCGACTGTACAGCAGTGGACCTTCCAGACATCAGACGGCAGTCAGGTAACCGGAAACACCAACCGGGGCGAGATCGAAACGATTCTCCAAGCCGAGGCAGGGGTAAAGTGGCAGTCGGACCGTGTCGCTCTTCTTTTGGCCGGATTTTGCAGCCGGAGTGAGGATCTGATCACGACACTACATCGAGGCCAGGAAGATGGAAGTTTCATCTTTCTCCCCATTACAGGAAACACCCGAACATTCGGACTCGAGATGGAAGCGGCTGCACGCCTGCTTCCGGGACTGGATCTGCGGGTAAACTCGACTCTTCAGGATCCCCGATTCACGAAATTCGAGTATGAGTTCTTTGTGACGGGCAACAACCCTGAAAGTGGTGTGCACCAGCGGGACTACTCCGGCAACTACCTGAATGACATCGTTCGATTCATGTCCGATGTGACGGCTCAGTACAACTGGCGAAATGCCGACCTGTTTTTGAACTATCGGTACACGGGATCCCGGATGGCCAACCGACCCAACACCATCGAGATTCCCGGATACAGCGAGGTGATGGGGGGTGCCGGGCTCACAATGAATCGTCTTCGGTTCTCGGCTCAGGTCGCCAATCTGTTCAACACCCAGGCCATTGCCCAGATGGCCAACCGGACAGGTGAGGATGTCCTTCACGTGAATCCGGACGGGTCCGCCGATCTGCTGGTTACCTCCGGTCCCAACGCCGGTACGGTGACGACCACCTCGTACAGCACCGGACTGGGTGTTCTTCCGCGAAGCATTCTTCTGGCGGTTACCTACCGATTTTAAATATGGCCAACAAGCAGGGGAATTCAACAGAAGAAAACAATGAATCTGAAACACCGACATCGGTTTCGACCGGGTACGCCGTCGGAGCCATCGTCTTGGGGTTCCTGGGCAACCTCTTCAGCGGGTTGGTCTCGACACTTATGGCTACGTACTTGCCGGACTCTGTATATGATCTGCTTGGCAGTTTGAGTGAAGCGGATGTCAGCTTTGTCGGTTCGTACATCGGAGCCATGTACATTGCCGGATGGGCTGTCGGTGGAATTCTCTTCGGGTGGTTGGCAGACCGTATCGGCCGCATCCGAACCCTTTCCGGATCTCTTCTGGTGGTCGGAATTGCTACCACGGCGGCCTCCTTCTCTCCCAATTGGATCGTACTGGTTGCACTTCGCTTGGTGACCGGGATGGGTGTCGGAGCCACGATGGTTCTCTGTGCTGTCTTCGGCGCCGAGATTTGGGGGAAGCGTGTGAAGGGACGAGCGATCGCCATGAGCATTCTGGCGGTTGGATTCCCGATCGGCATCATCAGTTCCGGGCTGGTCACTTGGCTCATTACAGACTGGCGAATGGCTTTTCTGAGTGGTTTGGCTCCCTTGTTGTTGGGACTGTTAACCCCGATCCTCTTTTCCGAACCTCCACAATGGAAGCGCTCGTCCCGAAGTGAGGATTCAACCGAGTCCGGGGAGTCGGAATGGAGCTGGCTGCTTAACCCGGAGAACAAGACCAATTTTATTGCCGGAGCAGTCATCTTCGGTGCCATGTCTGTCGGGATCTGGTCTACGTTCTCCTGGCTACCCACGTGGGCACAAGACTTGGCTCGGGGAACCGATGGCGCCCTGCAGGTGGGCGGCACCCTGATTGCACTGCTCGGTATGGGCGGTATTGTCGGAAGTCTGCTTTCGGGCCCGTTGGCCAACGGACTGGGCCGCCGACGAACCTTGATGATTGCCTTTGCGGGTGCCGGTATCTCGGCCATACTCCTCTTTTTGACCAACAACCATTTCTCCCCGATTATCTACAGCCAGACCGCGGGATTGGCTCTTTTTTTCGGGTTCAGCCAGGGGATTTTGATGGCCTATATTCCGGAACTGTTCCCGACGGCCATTCGATCGACAGCGACGGGGATCTGTTTCAATCTGGGGCGAATGGTAACGGCGTTGGCCGTGTTCTTCGTTGGATACCTGGTTCCGATTTTGGGTGGGTACGGGAATGCCCTGTTGGTCTTCTCGATTACGTATGTGATCGGATTTTCTGCTGTTGTGATTGCACCGGAGACACGCGACAAAGTCCTCTGATCTTCCCGGTCGCCTCCATCCACCACCCATTGCATCCTTCACTCAAGATCAGTACATAGGCATGGTGATCTTGATCCGGCACGTAACCCGTGCCGATGAACTATCAATATAACATTTGTACGTTATGCGCCCGACGACACTCTCTCTGCTTGTTTCCATGCTGTTTATTCTGCTTCCACTCTCGATTCAGGCTCAGGAATACGACCTTTTGATCGATGACGGTCATGTGATGGATCCCAGGAACGGGATTGATCAGGTGATGGATGTCGCCATTTCCGACGGTGTCATCGCCCGGGTGGCCGATTCCATACCGGCATCGAGTGCCCGACGTGTGGTCGATGCCACCGGTCTGTATGTGACCCCGGGTCTGGTGGATATTCACGGACATCATTTCTACGGAACAGAGAAGGATCCGGTGGCTTATGCGGGAGGGTTCTGGGCGATTCCGCCCGACGGGTTCACGTTGCGATCCGGTGTGACAACCATTGTGGATCTTGGGGGTGCCGGATGGAAACGGTTTCGTCTCTTCAAAGAGAATGTGATTGACCGCTCCACGACACGAGTTCTCTCGTTTATCAATATCGTTGGTGCCGGAATGCAGAAGGAGGAGGTTGAGCAGAACCTCAACGACATGGATCCGAAAATGACAGCCCTTCGGGCGCAACAATTCCCCGATTTGATTGTGGGCGTCAAGCTCGCGCACTACCAGGGTCACGAATGGGAGCCGGTTCATCGTGTGGTCGAAGCAGGCGAGATGGCCGATCTGCCGGTCATGATCGATTTCGGGCAGGCAGATCCGCCACTCTCCCTGGAAACACTCTTGATGGAGAAGCTCCGACCCGGAGATATGTTTACCCACCTGTATGCCGATACACGGGGACGGGAGCCAATAATCGATGAGAACGGACAACTCAAACCGTACATGCGTGAGGCGCGGGAACGCGGGATTCTCTTTGATGTGGGCCATGGTGGTGGAAGCTTTGTCTGGCACCAGATGGTCCCGGCGATGGAGCAGGATTTCTGGCCGGATTTCATCGGGACCGACCTTCACCGATCCAGCATGAACGGCGGAATGAAGGATATGACCAATTTGATCTCCAAGTTCCTGAATACCGGTATGCCGCTCTATGATGCGATCGATCGGGCAAGCTGGCGTCCGGCGCAGGCGATAGACCGGGAAGATTTGGGGCACCTGAGTGAGGGTGCCGGTGCCGATTTGGCCATCTTCCGTTTACGGGAAGGAGAATTCGGGTATATGGATTCCCGACGTCGGGCTCTACACGGCAATCTTCGACTTCAGAATGAGCTAACACTTCGGGATGGCCGGGTCGTCTGGGATTTGAATGCGATCGCATCACCAGACTGGGAGCGCGAATAGGTCAGTCTAAAGCCGTCAGTGACAGTGTCCATGGGTGGCATCCCAGCTCTGACCGGGCGGGCATTGTCCGTCTTCACCGCCGGAGAGAGAGATACCCAGGATGGCAAGTCCCAAAAGGACGGCCAGAACCAGTCCGATCATTCCCAATTTTGACCCGTTGTGGGCATCATCGCGTTTCTGACAGCAATTTTTATACTTTTTTCCACTACCACAGTGGCACGGATCGTTGCGATGTAGTTTATCTCCCATGGCGTGACTGGTCTGGTGATCAGTTGACTACTTTGCCTGTCTAAATATAGTCTTCCCGCATTCAGAATCCAGCGTGTGTATCATTACAAGCTTTTCCTGAATCTTTCATCGGTCGGTTTTGGAATTGGACACAACATCGCAACCACTTGTTCGTTCCGAGGATAGATGGAACGAATGCGCCTTTAATCGCATTTAAGCGGGTGGAATCATGAGAAAAATAATTAGACGGTATTCATTATGAGCGATCTAAATATCAAGGGGAACTGGAATGAGTTGAAGGGCAAATTAAAGCAGAAGTATGGAGATTTGACAGACGATGATCTCACCTATATCGAGGGAAAAGAGGAGGAACTTCTCGGTCGGATACAGAAAAGGCTGGGAAAAAAGAAGGAAGAGGTCGCTTCGGAGATTCGCAGGTGGATCGACAAATAGGGAGTTTTTGTCGGTAAATTCGGGTAATATGAGAGAGTTGGCCGAATCGTAACGAACATGTAGTATTCATAGACATCTACCAGTAACAGGAACCTAACACGGAGTATTAATGAACAGACCAAACGTATCCAGAATCTTCATAACAACCGTTGCACTGATATCGACCCTGTTTCTTGTGCAGTGTGGCGGTGGTGAATCCAGTTCATTCGAACAGGAACGGGATCAAATGAGAAGCAATCTCGAAAATCTGCAGAGTGATCTGGATGACAGAATCGAGAGCCTCGCCACTCAAATCGAGGAGTTGGGTGAAGAAGCCGGTGAAGGTGAAGAAGAGGCAGAAGATGGCGCAGAAGATGGCGCAGAAGATGTTGCCGAAGAGATGGAAGAGGCTCGGCAGGAGCTCATGAACGAACGGTCGGCTGTCGAGAGTACCCTGGATGATATCGAGAATGCAACAGAAGAATCTTGGGAGAGCGTTCGTGAAGATGCAGAAGAGACGTACACCAATGCGGTATCCAGAGCCAACGAAATTCTGCAGTCGCTTTCGAGTGATTCTTGAATCGATTCTGGAGACGGATGGATGATACGCATATTACAAGGGAGGCTGGACGGCCTCCCTTTTTTATTCCATTAGATCCAAAGAAGGGAAACTCATGAGATCTCTGTTAGATTAAATTTCCATATGTTGATTATTGGTTGGATTATCGGGGTCGTGAGTTATTCACTCGGTGGTTTGATTCATCTTCTTCTGGCCATTTCAATCATCGCCATTTTATTGGATTTGATACGAGGCCGCCGCCCCATTTGATAACCACTCGTAATAAGCTCGATAGAGAGAATCTGTCTGAGAATGGTCCGTAGGATTCCTATCATGACAAGCCAACTTCAGGCAAAACGTATCATTGAATCCACAAGGGGTTGCTTGAACATGTGAGCAGCAGTCGATCCCTGTCGTAATCAAAAGTGAACGAGTCTATGAGCAACGAAGGAAAGTGTCCATTTCACCATGGTGCCAAGAGGGAAAGTGCGGGTGCCGGAACCCGGAACCGTGATTGGTGGCCCAATAAACTGAACCTGAATATCCTGCGCCAACACTCTACTCTGTCGAATCCGATGGACGAAGATTTCGATTATAAGGAAGCGTTCGGCAAACTGGATTTGGAAGCGGTCAAGAAAGATATTTTTGATCTCATGACCGATTCTCAAGAGTGGTGGCCGGCCGATTTTGGTCACTACGGGCCTCTGTTTATTCGAATGTCCTGGCACAGCGCCGGAACGTACCGGGTCGTGGATGGACGCGGAGGTGGTGGGACTGCAAATCAGCGGTTTGCTCCCTTGAACAGCTGGCCGGACAATGTGAATTTGGACAAAGCCCGCATGCTGCTCTGGCCGGTGAAGCAGAAGTACGGTCGTAGCCTCTCTTGGGCAGATCTCCTCATACTGGCCGGAAACTGCGCCTTGGAATCCATGGGTTTTAAAACGTTTGGTTTTGCCGGCGGACGTGTGGATGTCTGGGAACCGGAAGAAGATGTAAACTGGGGAGCCGAACAGGAGTGGCTCGGCAGTGAGCGTCATGATGAAGAAGGGAATTTGGAAGGTGCCCTGGCAGCTGACCACATGGGCTTGATCTACGTGAACCCGGAAGGGCCAAACGGAGAACCGGATCCTGAAAAGGCCGCACATTTTATTCGTCAATCTTTTGCTCGAATGGCAATGGACGACGAGGAGACGGTGGCATTGATCGCCGGTGGACACACATTCGGAAAAGTACACGGTGCCGCACCGGAAGAACACTTGGAAGGCGCACCGGAATCTGCACCACTGGAACAGCAGGGACTGGGATGGAAGAATACCTATGGTACCGGAAAAGGGGCGGACACGATTACGAGTGGTCTGGAAGGGACCTGGTCGCAGACCCCAACCGAATGGAGCAATCGGTTTCTGGAAAACCTGTTCAACTTCGAATGGGAATTAACGAAAAGTCCCGCGGGTGCCTGGCAATGGACACCGAAGGATGGCGCCGGTGAAGGCACTGTCCCGGATGCTCACGACCCCGATAAGACGCACGCACCCTTTATGCTAACGACGGATCTTTCGCTACGCGTAGATCCGGAATACGAGAAAATCTCCCGACGGTTTTTGGAGAATCCGGACCAGTTCGCAGACGCTTTTGCGAGAGCCTGGTTCAAGCTGACCCATCGCGATATGGGCCCCAAGTCGCTCTATCTGGGACCTGAAGTTCCAAATGAGGATCTGTTATGGCAGGATCCGATCCCGGATGTGGATCATGAGCTGATTGATGAATCGGATATTGCGAAGCTGAAAAAAGAGATTCTCGGGTCGGGCCTTTCGGTCTCCGAATTGGTTTCAACAGCCTGGGCATCGGCTTCCACGTTCCGCGGGTCGGACAAACGTGGTGGAGCTAACGGTGCCAGAATTCGTCTGGAACCGCAAAAAAACTGGGAGGTGAACAACCCGGAGCAGCTAACGAAGGTTCTTGAGAAACTGGAAGAAATACAGGCATCGTTCAATGATGCACAATCCGGTGGAAAGAAGGTCTCATTGGCAGATCTGATCGTACTGGGCGGAAGCGCAGCCATCGAGAAAGCAGCCGAGAAGGCAGGACACAGCGTGAAGGTTCCTTTTACACCGGGTCGTACCGACGCCTCGCAGGAGCAGACCGATGTCGAATCCTTCTCTTGGTTGGAACCGGCAGCGGACGGCTTCCGCAACTACTTCACTCCAGTGTATGATGCCACGGCTGAAGAGATGCTTGTGGATCGGGCACAACTCTTGAACCTGACTGCACCCGAGATGACGGTCTTGGTAGGCGGTCTTCGCGTACTTGAGACCAATTATGACGGTTCAACGCACGGGGTCTTCACCGAGAATCCGGGTGTCCTGACCAATGACTTCTTCACCAATCTGCTTACGTTCGATACAACGTGGAGTGCAGTCTCGGATGATCAGCAGCTCTTTGAAGGAACGGATCGGGCCAGTGGAAAAGTAAAATGGACCGGAACTCGTGCCGACCTGATCTTCGGATCCAACTCGGAACTGCGGGCAGTTGCAGAGGTGTACGCCAGCGACGATGCCGACGAGAAGTTCATACATGATTTTGTCGCATCCTGGACCAAGGTGATGGAACTGGATCGATTCGATCTCAAATAAGGAGTCTCTGTAGAGGATCGGTGCGCCATCGGTCCAATACCGGGAATGAGCGCAATAGAGAAGGCGGTCTGAGCAATCAGGTCGCCTTCTTCTGTTTATGGATTCAGGTTCAATCGAAATTCGGTTGCATCCAGAATTGCTTCGAGCATTTGGGCATAGGTGAGTCCACCAATCCGACTCATCTTGGCCAGATGTCCATCCCAGCACCAACCGGGGTTGGGATTCACCTCCAGAAGCTTGGGTTCACCGTTGGCGTTGAGTCTCCAGTCGAATCGGCAGTAGTCACGACACTCAAGTCGTCGAAGCAGTTGCAGACTGTGGTGAACGAGCTCTTGTTCGGTTTTTGCCGGAAGGGAAACGGGGATTGATTTCAGAGACTTCATGTAGGGAGAGTCAGGCAACCATTTTGCCTCGTATCCACAGATTCTGGGAAGGTGCTCGGGTAGATCGGAGTAGTCCTCTTCGATGAGTGGAAGCACCGTGTAGTTGGTGGTGTTTCCAATGATTCCGACCGAAATCTCGGCACCGGTCAGGAACTCTTCTACCAATATCGGTTTGTTGTATCCGTACTGCTTTCGGATCTGCAGAATGGCCTGTGTCAGCTCGTCTACTGTTTCGGCAACGTTCTTCTGGGTAATTCCGAAGCTGGAGTCACCGAAATTGGGTTTGGCGATGACCGGGAACGGAATGTCCAGCTCGAAGAGTTTTTCGTCTGCCGTGATCACAAATGCATCGGCTACCGGTACCCCGATCTCCGTTGCAATCCCCCGGATGAGTGATTTGTCGTAACAGTAGGCGAGTGTTTGTGGATTGGAGCCACTGTAGGGAATGCTCAGGATCTCGAGCAATGCAGGGACGTGTAGTTCCTTTACGGCCCGATTACCGAATCCTTCGTCACAGAGGTTGAATACCAAATCGGTCTCCCCGCGCAGCTTCTGCAGATCCGTTATGAGGGTTCGGTGATTGTTCAGATAGCGGAATCGGTAACCATCCAGCGTTCCGAGGGCCTTTTTGAGCTGTTCGATCGTCTCGTAGTCGTCACTGTCGAAGACAGCATCCGGTTTAATGACATCATTCAGCGTCGGATCCCCCATGACGACAGTCACACTTTTGACGATGGTTTCACTGCGAGATGGTGTGCGTGGTTTGTTGGCTCGACCTGTGAGAATGAAACGCTGTTTCATCATCCCCAAATCCTGGTTTCGTACAGACTCTGTCTCCAGGTTTCCGTCGATCGTGACGTCGGCGAAGTGTGCCTCTTCGACGAGTTGGCAGAGCTGGCTCCGGGTATAGAGTCGTTCGGCATAGAACTGATCCACAATGACGCCCTTCTCATTGTGCGTAATAATCTCGCGGGAGATGAGTCGCTCGTTGTCCGAAGCGAGAGAACGCTCCCGGCAGACAAAGTGATTGCGGTCGATCCACTCCCAACTTCTCGGGGTGAAGTTCTCTCGGAGATACTCGCCGTCAGCGATATCCATCAAGAGTCGTCCGCCCGGTTTAAGGACGCGGAAGATCTCCTTCAGGATTTTCTGATCATCTTCTGCGGTTTCGAAGTATCCAAAACTGTTTCCCAGAATGGTGACCACATCATACGTATCCGGTTTCCAGGGAAGCTTTCGGACATCTCCCTCTTTAAAATTAATCGTAAGGCCCTGTTTTCGCGAGACCGACCGGGCGCGTTGAATCAGGTAGTGAGAGCGGTCCAGTCCGTAGAGGTTGTAATCCCCCCGACCGGCCAGCTCGATCAAGTGCCGACCCTGTCCGCAGGCCAGATCGAGGATTGTATCGCCATCCTGAAGGGAAAGGATCTCCTGGAACAGCGTCACCTCATTGGATGTAATCCGGGCATCTTCGACCACATCGGCGTCCGTTTTCAGATACATGGAGTTGAAAATTCGTTTCCACCAGTCGGCAGGGAGGTGGTGTTCCAGGTTGTCTACAGGGCCGGCCCGGAGATTGTCATTGCCGTTGGATTGAGTGGAGGAAGGGGGCTCTTGTTTCATCGGTTGAACGGGTTGTCCATGAGAAATTGATTCGAGGGATCACCGTGGAAAGCAGCGAATCACTGTCGGGGAAAGGGAGAAGAAAAGCGGTCTCCTTGGATCCTGAGGGAAGGCTCTGTCGGTGCGTGCCCGCACAGGCACAACTCCAATGTAAGCGTTTGCAATGAAAGCAGAAATAGGTGGAAGGAGAGGGGAAAAATATTTTTGAATCTGCAGAACCGGGAGGAAGTGAGTCTGTAAAACCGGGAGTATGAGCGCCGGTAAACAAGACAAAAAAAGGGAGCAGAGTTGAATCTCTGCCCCCTTTTGTGGAATGGGTTATCGCCGGTTTCGTTGCCGGTTGCTTGATTTCGGTCGGCGCGAGCGCTGCTGCCGATTCGATTTCGATCGGCTGCGCTGACCACCGCCACCACCGCCCCGACCCGGGGCAGGAGCTGCCATTGTCAATTCGGGGTGCTCGACCACCGGAACCCGCTTGGCAATCAGCTTCTCGATATCCCGCAGATAGGATCGTTCCGACGTGTCACAGAAGGAGAGAGCCGTTCCGTCTGCACCTGCGCGGCCGGTTCGGCCGATTCGGTGAACGTAGGTCTCTGCTTCGTTGGGCAGGTCAAAATTGATCACATACTTGAGTTCGTCTACATCGATGCCCCGAGAGGCGATATCGGTGGCGACGAGGACTCGCGTCTTCTGATCCTTGAAATTCCCGAGGGCCTTCTGACGAGCCGCTTGAGACTTGTTTCCATGGATCGCTTCGGCGCCAATATTCCGCTTGTTCAGCAACGTCACCACTTTGTTGGCCCCGTGCTTGGTTCTCGTGAAGACGAGAGCCGACGGAATGTCCGGATTCTGGAGCAGGGAGACGAGCAAGGATTTTTTGTTTCCCTGTTCGACGTGATAGACACCCTGTTGAATCGCTTCGACCGTCGGTGATTCCGGTTCAATCTCAACCTTTGCGGGATTGTTCAACATCGATTTGGAGAGCTGAACAATAGCCGGAGGCATGGTGGCCGAAAAGAAGAGCGTTTGGCGCTTCTTGGGTACGGCTTTGAGTATCTTTTTGATATCGTTGATGAATCCCATGTCGAGCATACGGTCTGCTTCATCCAGAACCAGAATCTCCACATTTGACAGGGAGAGATGTCTCTGGTTCATCAAGTCGAGCAGACGTCCGGGTGTGGCGACAACAATGTCCACACCACGCTTCAATTTTCGTACCTGGCTCTTTTGGTTGACTCCGCCAAAAATAACGGCTGTGGAGAGCCCTGTGTAACGTCCGTATCGTTTGAAACTGTCATCGATCTGAATGGCCAGTTCCCGTGTGGGAGTGACGACCAGGCTGCGAATCGGTTTACGGCCTTGTTGGTTGGTAGAGTTTCCCAGGTTCTGCAGAACGGGAATGGCGAAAGAGGCCGTTTTTCCTGTACCGGTCTGCGCACTGCCCAGAAGATCTCGACCCTCGAGGGCGATCGGAATGGATTGTGCTTGAATAGGGGTTGGTTCTGAGTATCCTTCTTCGTTTAGAGATCTGAGGATTGGATCTGTAAGACTCAGTGATTTGAATGACATATGGTATATGAAATGAAAAAGCCCGGCAAGAGCATTTCGAGCCGGGCTTCAAAATGAATGTGCCACAAGGTACGGAATTTCCGGATCATCTCTATGCGTGGCCATTCAGATCCTTTCGGGCCGAACCGGATCCGCTAGTCCGACGCTTCTGAATTCAAGGCGCGAGAGAAGTCTTTGCCGCTTGGTTCCTGAAAGACCTCGAGTCGGAAGAAGGCGGCCGTAGCGTAGAGGTGATCAAAGATGTCGGATTGAACCGATTCGTACTCCACCCATGCCGTTGTGTTCGTAAAGCAGTAGATCTCCATCGGGATACCGCGACTATCCGCTGCCAGTTGTCGCACCATGATGGTCATCTTCTGGTTAATCATCGGATGGTTCTTCAGATAGGCTTCGATGTAGTGGCGAAACACACCCAGATTGGTCATTCGACGTCCGTTGATGAGAATCGAGGTGTCCACCTGGTGTTCCTCGTTCCAGGATTCAATCTCTTTTTGCCGACTCTCGACAAACTCGCGGATCAAGTGATACTTTTTGAGTTCTTCGCGAAATTCGGGATTTACAAACGTGACTG
Source organism: Bacteroidota bacterium (assembly GCA_051746765.1). Classification (GTDB taxonomy): domain Bacteria; phylum Bacteroidota; class Rhodothermia; order Balneolales; family Balneolaceae; genus JBBEBE01. Next base: position 1,568 of record JBNJFK010000014.1, on the reverse strand, counting down.
TGTGGGCGTCCAGAAAGATGGATCGATTAATTCGGCGTCCACCACTCTGCATCATTCCCCGCCAGTTTTTGAAACTGTCGGTTACAAAGTAATGCGTCGGAATGGTCGTAATCGTTTTGTCCCAATTCTGAACTTTCACCGTGTTCAGATTGATTTCGATCACATCCCCGTCGGCATTGAATTTGGGCATCTCGATCCAATCCCCCACGCGTACCATGTTGTAGGAGGACATCTGGACGCTGGCGACCAATCCCAGAATGGTGTCTTTGAAAATTAGAAGGACAATGGCCGAGAGTGCACCGAATGCACTCAGGAAATAGAATGGAGAACGTTCCAGGATGATGGAAAGGACGAGGATGACGATGACAATGTAGAGCAGTATCCGAATCAGCTGAAAGTAGCTGGTGATCGGTTTCTCTTTGAAGGCAGGATGAGCCCCTATGGAATATTCTCCCACTTTGAGGCAGGCGAAGAAGATGGTCATCCCGACAACGATGAGATAGATGTCGGTCAGCTTGAGAATCAGTGGTAGAAGGTGCTCAAAGTCTGCAAAGAGGGTCGGCGCGAGCAGCCGAATGAAGATGGCCGGAACGATGTGAGCCAGGTTGTTGAACGCTTTGCTTTCGATCAACTGGTCATCCCACTGGAAGGTAGTGTGCCGGATCATCCGCTCCAGATAGTGAAGAATGACTTTTTTGGTAATGTAGAATGCGACCGTTCCCACGATCGAAAGCATGAAGAGCATGCTGATGAGTCGGAGGTAGATTGCCCACTCTTCTCCAATACCGGCGTCTGTCCAGAGTGATTCTAACCAAACTTCCAGGTTGTTCATGATGTGTGCACTTCGTTTGAATTCCAACGGTTCGGGGCGGATGACAAGGAGAAGATCAACCACGTATCTTGCGACTCCTCGCAAAGATAGTCAGATGAAGGTGGAGGTACCAGCACGGGTTGAACTGATCCAGCCGACACTTCTGATATCGGGATTCCGTATCTTGGCGTTCATTCAAAACCCTGTCACCAGTAGAACGTCAACTTCTTGCGCAGCAAAACACGCGTCGAGCTTTTATTATTGGGTACCGTCATTGTCTGGGCCATGAACTTCACGGTGGTCAAATTCTCGCTCCGCGAGATGGACCCCATGAGTTTCAATTCGTTTCGGTTTTTCCTGGCGGTTGGTGCGATGTATGCGATTCTGCTTCGCAGCGGGCAGAAGTTAACGGTTCGAAAAGGAGACTGGCCCCGACTTATCGGGTTGGGTCTTTTGGGGCATCTTCTCTATCAACTTCTCTTTATCCTGGGACTCAACTGGACGTATGCGGCCAATGGAGCCGTCATGTTGGGCACTACTCCGATTTGGGTCGCGATTGTAACCCGACTCGTATTTCGACAACCGCTGCGTTGGAGCACATGGATCGGTATCTGGATTGCCGTTGCGGGAGTTTGGCTCATCATGGCTGGCAGTGAAACCGGACTCACGCTTCAGGCAAAGACGATTCTCGGAGATTTGACAGTCCTTCTGGCAGCGGTCGTCTTTGGTCTCTTTACGTTTCTCTCCCGCTCCATGC
>JBNJFK010000013.1:0-22141 GCA_051746765.1 Bacteroidota bacterium | reverse complement strand
AAATGGACGGGTTGGAGCTGGGGGCCGATGACTACATCTCCAAACCGGCCAGTCTCAAACTGGTAAAGACGCGAATCGAGACACTCCTGCGACGCAAACGACCGGAGCAGGGCAGCTGGATTCAGTTCGGGGATCTCTACCTTGATACGGCTTCCCGAACACTTTTTCGGTCCGAAGAGCCGATTGAACTCACGTCGACCGAATACACATTGATTCACCTCTTTTTCACCCATCCGAAACGGGTATTCAGTCGCCAGGAGATCCTGGCTCGCATCTCGGGTGACGAACGGTACGTATTTGACCGCACCGTGGATGTGCACATCAAGAATTTGAGGCTCAAGTTGGGCGAAGCATCCGATTGGATCAAAACCTTTCGGGGAGTCGGGTACGGGCTGAACCGGGAAGGGGCCAACGCATGAGTATTCGCTCCAAACTTGCCTGGACGTTCATCTTGCTCCTGATTTTCGGGATTACGGCGATCAGCAGTTACTCCATACTTTTCATTCGCAACTACCTGCTCAACGAGGGAGAACAACAGATCGGGCGCGATGCACTTTGGCTGGAAGTGACCATTCAAAATCTCCCGACCGGCGACGCATTCGAGTCTCACCTGAACGAGGCGGCGGTCATCTCCGGATATCGAATCGATTTGTACGACGAAGAGGGGCGGCCGTATCTGTCGGTACCCTTTTCCGATCCGCTCCCGGAAACATCGGACCTCGAGCCGGTCTTTCGGGGGGGGCTGGACGCACTCGAAGAGTCGGTTGAAGTGGAGCGGGACCCGGAATCTGATTGGCTTTCGGCTTGGGTTGTGACCCAACTGCCCGACCGGTCTGTTCGGTATCTTCGGGTGAGCCAGCTCAAGGAGCAGATCTATCGGCCCATTGCCACGATTCGTTGGATCATCTATACGGGAATGTTTATTTCGATGGGGTTGGTGATCCTGGTGAGTATCCTCTTTGCCCGATCCATCTCCAGGCCCATATTGGAGTTGGAGCGAGAGGCGCAGTCGATTGCCGACGGCGATGTGGATAAAACCATCGAACTGGATCGGACCGACGAATTCGGAACACTCGCCCGTTCACTCAATCGCATGGCGTCGCGATTGCGGCAGGATCACGAGGAGATGCGTCGCATGTATGAAAAGCAGAACCAGTTCTTTGCCGATATTACACACGAGCTCCGCAACCCGCTTCACACCATTTCGGGGATGTTGGAGATGGCGCAGATGGAAGGGGTGGACCCGGAAAAACGAGAGAGTTACATCCAGACGGCATCCCGCCAGACCGAACGAATCCATCATCTCTTCAAAGATCTGCTCACTTTGCAACGATTTGAGTCTGACCGGGATTTCATTGACCCGAAACCCTTTTCTCTCTCCTCTCTGTTAACGCAGCTGGAGTCGGTCTATCGACCCTTGGCTCGCAGCAAGGGGATCGAATTCCGGATCCGGTCGGCGGATGTCATGGTGATGGCAGATGCAGGAAAGGTGGAGCAGGTACTGGAAAATCTGGTGACCAACGCTTTCAAGTTTACCAGCAATGGCTCGATCACGGTCGAGGCAGAAGTAACGGGTCCGGACGTATGTATTTCAGTGAGCGATACAGGAATCGGAATTCCGGAAGAGCACAGGGACCGGCTTTTTGATCGCTTTTATCGAACGGACAAGGCACGATCCCGGGACAAAGGGGGCACCGGGCTGGGTCTGGCGGTCGTTCGAAGCATTCTGGAATCGCACGGATCCTCCATTCACGTCGAAAGCGAGCCGGGACAGGGGAGTCGCTTCTGGTTCTACCTGCCGCTTGTCTCCGATGGAGCTGCCCCGACGGTGGGGTAGAGCTCTTCACGGACTCTTCACATTCACTTACTACCTTCCGTGTTGCAGTTTGGGGGTGCCTCCGCCTCGTTACTTCCGGAGAATTCGAATCGTACCACTGGAACGGAAAGAGAGCCGATCATGAAGCTGGGAATTGTGTTAATGAATCTGGGCGGGCCGACGCGGGAAGAGAATGTTCGGGACTTCCTCTACAACCTCTTCAAGGACGAGGATATTATCAAGATCGGGGGTGGAGTCAAACAGGAGTTGTTTGCCCGGATTATTGCCAAATTCCGTTCACCCAACGTGGCGGCCGACTATAAAAAAATCAACGGATGCCCGAACGGCTGTACCGGTAATCGCCATTGCACCAACCGGAAAGAAAAGGTCGTATCTGACTGTTGTTCCCCCATCAACGGACTGACCGAACGGCAGAGACGTGCACTTGAAAAGCGACTCAACGAGAAAGAGTCCGGATTGGATGTCAGCGTCTATACCTGTATGCGTTACTGGTTGCCGTTTGCCGATCAGGTCATGGAAGAGATGGTCGAAGACGGCATCACACACGCGGTTCTGATGCCTCTCTATCCCCAGTTCTCCTGGACTACAACCGGGAGTAGTTTTCGCGATTGGGAGAGTGTACGCAAGCGACGTTTCGGCGATCAAGCACCCTGGAGTGAATACCATGTCAAGAACTACCATTTGAACGAACACTACCTCGATTCGGTCAACGCCCGAATCGACGAGGCGCTCGCCGAGATGCCGGAAGAGCAGCGAAAGAAAGTACATTTCGTGTTTTCGGCTCACGGCACACCTCTGTTGGAGGTGCGAAGCGGAGATCCGTATACGACAGAGATCAAGGAGACAATGGAAGCGGTCATGGCCCGGCGCGAGAAGAAGAACTCCTACTGGCTTTCGTTCCAGTCACGGGTAGGACCCCAAAAGTGGACACAACCCAATACAGCGGATCTGGTGGAAAGGCATCTGGAATATGGGATCAATCACCTTCTGATGGTGCCGATTGCGTTTGTAACCGACCATATCGAAACGCTTTATGAATTGGGGGTCGAACTGGTGGAGGACCTGGAGGAGAAGGGACTTCACTTTGGAAGCTACAAGGTGATGGAAGGGCTCAATGATCACCCTTCCTACATCGAGGCGTTGGCCCAGGAAGCGTTGCGGCGAATAGAGCCGGAGCGTGTTGCATCAACAGAATCATAACGGACATGCAGGAAATCGGCAATGTCTGGATGGCGGGACCGGTGAGAAACGATTTTTCCGGTCTGCCCGAATGATAGAAGAGAACTGAGAAGGGATGGCACACCCTGGATTTGACGATTTTACAGTCATCGGGATCAACCACTGGGATGCCCCTGTGGAGATCCGGGAGAAGTTCAGTCTGAATGATGAACAGAGGGAAGCCCTGCTCGACGGGTCGGCCCGGGAAGGGGTGGAGAGTCTTTTCGTTGTCTCGACATGCAACCGGACCGAAGTGGTTGCCCACGGAAGTTCGCCTCATGAATTGATTCGACTGCTGACAACCTATTCCAACGGGTCTCTGGACGAGTTTCACGATTACGGATTCGAACGGGAAGGAAAACGGGCAGCGGAGCACCTCTTCCGTGTTTCTACGGGCTTGGATTCCCAGATTTTGGGCGATCTGCAGATCATCAAACAGGTCAAAGAGGGGTACGAGTTTTCGGCCGAACGAAACTGTGTTGATGGGCATCTTCACCGGCTGATGCAGCATGTCTTTCGCGCGCACAAGCGTTCGCGAAACGAAACGTCCCTTGGCAACGGCGCTGCTACGGTCGCATACGCAGCCGTCAAGTTTGCCACACGGACATTCGAGAATCTCGCGCACTGCAACATTCTACTGGTCGGAACAGGCAAAATCGGGAAAGTTACCTGCAAAAACTTGATCAACCTGGGCGTCGAGAAGTTGACGCTCATTAACCGAACCCGTGACCGGGCCGATTTTGTTGCCGACCGCTTCAATCTGGAAGTGGCCGAGATGGATCAGTTGCCAGAGCAGATTGCCCAAGCCGACTTGGTCATTGTTGCAACGGGTGCCAGCGAACCGCTGATTCGAATGGAACACATGGGTCCCTCTATTCGAGATCCCAAATATCGTGTGATGCTCGATCTTTCCGTTCCCCGAAATATCGATGTGTCGGTCTCCGAGCTGGAATTTGTGGATGTGGCCAATATGGATATGCTCAGTGATGTCACAGACGATGCCTATCGCCGACGCGAGAAAGAGGTCCCACTGGTCAAGGAGATCATTGCAGAAGAGTTGTCTCTCTATGAAACCTGGTTGGGTGAGCAACGGGTGGTACCGACCATCAAGGCGTTGATAGACAAGCTGGAGGGGATCCGGGACGAAGAACTCGACTTCTTTCGCAACAAGCTACAGGGAGAGGATATAGACAAGGTAGAGAACCTCACCCGCCGAATCGTGAACAAGATCGCAGCATTTAGCATCGAGCACTTGCGTGAGAACTACGAGTCGGAAGATGTGGCCCGTATCGTTGAAGAGATGTACAAACTGGATCAGGAGAAGAGATGAATAAGCCGCTTCGAATCGGTACACGCGATAGTGAACTGGCGATGTGGCAGGCGAAACATGTCGCCGACTTGATGGACGCTTCCGGGATCGAGACCGAGCTGAGACCGATCAAGTCCGAAGGGGACCTTGACTTGACCACCCCGCTGGGCGAAATGGGTGGAAAGGGAGTCTTTACAAAAGCGTTGGATCTGGCGCTTCTGGAGGGGAGTATTGATCTGGCTGTACACTCCTTCAAGGATCTGCCGACTCAACAGCTGCACCCATTGACAGTGGCAGCCGTGTTGGAGAGAGAAGATCCGGCAGACGTTTTGGTCTCCCCGAACGGCGCGCCGTTTCTGGAAAATCCGGAGCCGCCGGCTGTCATTGCGACCAGCAGTCATCGGCGGAAGGCACAATGGCTCCATCGTTATCCGTCTCACGAAGTGGTACCGATCCGCGGAAATGTGCAGACCCGACTCAAGAAAATCGAGAGCGAGAAGCGGGACGGGGCGATTTTTGCAGCAGCCGGGTTGCTTCGTGTAGGCCTGGAAGAGGTGATTACGTGCCGTCTGGATTGGATGGTGCCGGCTCCCGCACAAGGCGCATTGGCTGTCATGGTTCGGGAGGAAGATCTGGCGAGATGGCCTGCGGTTGTTCGATTGAATGATACGGTGACTCGTCTCTGCACAGAGACGGAGCGGGAGGTACTCACCCGTTTGGAAGCTGGCTGCAGTGCGCCCTTGGGTGCCTATGCCTGGATTGAAGGGGACGAATTGGTTCTGCACGCAGTCGTACTCACGTTGGATGGGTCCCTTCAGTACGATCTGCAGATGCGTTCACCTGTGAGCGAACCGAATCGTCTCGGATTTCGAATGGCCGATGCGCTTCTGGAACAGGGTGCCAGTGAGTTGATGGAAGATCTGCGGAAAGTTCGTTCGGAATGAGCCGAACCGATCAACGCAAAAAGCGGGAGATGCGACGAATCTGGGTCACGCGCGAATTGGGAGATGAGGATCTCGAGCGGGCACGTCGGTTGGGGCTGGCGCCTGTCATTCGACCTGCAATCCGGATTGTCCCCGTCCCACCCGGGAGTCGATTTTCGATTCCCGATTCGGCTATCTGGATTTTTACAAGCAAGAACGGGGTGGCCGGCCTCGCTTCCTGGAGGGAGAACGGGGTTGCCCTTCCCGATCCTCAGACGCTGTTTGCGGTCGGAGAGCAGACAGCCAAGGCACTAAATGCAGATGGGTTACAGGCAGACTGGCCTGCCGAAGAGAATGCCGCGGGTCTGGCTCACATGATTCTTCGCTGGATCGATCTGAATGTGGATGAGTCGAAGCGTGAAAATCTGCAGATGATTCATTGGTGTGGCAGCCGCTCCCGTCCGGAATTGGCAGATATCCTTCAGAAGGCCGGTTACAGCTTGATTCGACACACCGTATACAAAACCGAATTGGCAACCGTGCAACCTCCTGAACAGCCCGTGGATGCAATTCTATTTTATAGCCCGAGTGCAGTCGAGGCCGTGCAGCGTTCCAGGGCCTGGCCCGACCCGATGCCGAGGCTCTACGCCATCGGTGCCACAACGGCCGAAGCACTCTCTCTGGAGAGCAATCATCCGGTTCAGATACCGGAGAAGCCGAGTACGGATGCATTGTTGGATTTGGTGGCCCGTGATTTGAACCGCTCTCCGAATTTGACGAACGACACTGAATCCTGAACCGTAGTGTACCGAGAAGAGCATGAGCAGATCCTTTCCTGATTTGAAAAACGACCTTTTTCTTCGAGCTCTTCGGGGCCAAAACGTGGAACGCCCGCCTGTCTGGATGATGCGTCAGGCCGGTCGCTACCTTCCCCAGTATATGGTGCTGCGCCGGAAATACTCCTTTTTTGAACGGGTAGAGACACCCGAATTGGCGTGTGAGATTACCCTACAGCCGATCGACGAGCTGGAGCCGGATGCAGCCATTCTCTTCTCCGATATTCTGACGGTGCCGCAAGCCCTTGGGATCGACGTGGAGCTCGTTCCAGGGCGTGGGCCGGTTCTGGAGAACCGAATTGAAACGGCAACCGATGCCTTGAAAATTGAAGCGAAAGAGATTCCGGAGCGCCTGCGATATGTTATGGATGCGATGAGTCTGACACGCCACGAGCTGGGTGGACGGGTTCCGTTGATCGGATTTGCAGGAGCTCCCTGGACGCTCTTCTGCTACATGGTTCAAGGCGAGGGATCTCGTGATTTCCATCGTGCCAAAGCGTTTCTCTATCAAGAGCCGAAGGCAGCGGCCCACCTTCTGGACCAGTTGACCGATGCAACGATTGACTACTTGAAAGCGCAAGTGGATGCCGGTGCTCAGGCGGTGCAGCTTTTCGATTCGTGGGCAGGGATTTTGAGTCCGGAGGATCTGGCCGAGTGGGCGATGCCCAGGCTCATCCGGATCTGTCAGGCGATCGAGGAGGTACCGGTAATTCTCTTCGCCAAGGGAGCCTGGTATGCGCTGGAGAGGATGGCATATCGAAGCGGAGCGGATGCGTTGGGGCTGGATTGGACCGTCTCGCCGGAGTGGGCACGAGAGAAGACGAGCGGGAGTGTGACGCTGCAGGGAAATTTTGACCCCTCCTGGCTGCTCGCTCCCGTAGAAGAGATCGAACGACGTACACACCGTATGATCGACCGGTTTGGAGTTCAGCGGTATGTAGCCAATCTCGGGCACGGGATCCTGCCGCATGTCCCGGTTGAACATGCACGGGCGTTTGTGGAGGCGGTCAAAAACCATCCCGGAGAGTCCTCATGAGTCTGAAAAATAAATTCAGTCACTATGTAGAGAATCTGCAGGACCGGATTACCGGCGCTTTGGAGGAGTTGGACGGTTCGGGGCGGTTCGAGGAGGATCTCTGGACGCGGGCCGGGGGAGGCGGTGGCCGGACGCGTGTGATGGAGGGAGGAGCGCTCATCGAGAAGGGGGGCGTGAATGTGTCGGCGGTTCATGGTGCCCTGCCGGAAGCGATCCAGAACCATTTTGGTGTGGACCAGGGCTGGTTTTTTGCTACCGGGCTCTCTCTGGTGCTTCATCCGCGAAACCCGATGGTTCCGATCGTGCATGCGAATTTTCGGTTTTTCGAGCTATACGGGAATGAAGAGATGACCGAGGTCGTGGATCGCTGGTATGGCGGCGGGGCCGACCTGACCCCGGCGTACCTCTTTCGTGAAGATGCCGTTCATTTTCATCGGGTATGGAAAGAGGTGTGTGATCGCCATGGAGAGTCGCTCTATGCGGAGTTCAAGGAGCAGTGTGACGACTACTTTTTCAACCATCATCGCGGAGAGGCGCGGGGAATTGGAGGCCTCTTTTTCGACTATCTTCGGGAGACAGAGGAGCGAACGGCCAAGCAGTGGCACGCGTTTGTGACGGATGCGGGAGACCGCTTTTTGGACTCCTGGCTGCCGATTGCCGAGCGCAGGCGAAAGGAACCCTACGGAGAGGAGGAGAGGCGTTGGCAGGAGCTGCGCCGCGGTCGCTATGTGGAGTTCAATTTGATTCACGACCGGGGCACACTTTTTGGCCTCAAAACCGGAGGTCGAATCGAGTCGATCCTCATGAGTCTACCGCCACGTGTGCAGTGGAGCTATCGGGTCGAACCGGAAGCGGATAGTCGTGAAGCGGAGCTGATACGGATTCTACGCGAGCCTGAAGAGTGGGTTTGATGGATTGAAGGTCGGTGATGGACTCTGAAATCCGATGCCTCTCCTCTATATTGCGAACATGCTTTCACAAACTCTGAACAACCAAACGAAACGACCGATGAGTGAACAAGGATCGTGGCCGTATGTACGGCCGAGGCGACTGAGATGGAGCAGCGGCATCCGGGAGATGGCGAAAGAGAATCGGCTTCATCCGAGTGATCTGATTGCTCCGATCTTCGTGATGGAAGGCACAAACGGCAAGGAGGAGATCCCCTCCATGCCGGGAGTATTTCGGTTTACGTTGGACCGATTGACCGAGGAGTTGGATTCGTTGGTAGAGCTTCAGATCCCTTCGATCCTTCTTTTCGCCAAAGTTCCGGACGAACGAAAGGACAACCAGGGCAGTGAAGCACTGGACCCGGAAGGGCTCATGCAGCGAGCCGTTCGGAAGATCAAAGAGACGACCCCTTCTCTGGCCGTAATGACGGATGTGGCCCTGGACCCCTACTCCAGCTATGGTCACGACGGTGTGGTTGAAGACGGACAGGTTTTAAATGACGTGTCGGTCACGATTCTTGCCAAAATGGCAGTGAGCCATGCCGAAGCGGGTGCCGATCTGGTGGCACCGTCCGACATGATGGATGGCCGGATCGGTCGGATTCGGGAGGCACTGGAGGAGTCCGGTTTTCCTCACACAGGGATTCTCGCGTATAGTGCGAAGTACGCATCGAGTTACTACGGTCCGTTTCGGGATGCACTCGATTCGGCTCCCGGTTTCGGAGACAAGCGAAGTTATCAGATGGACCCGGCCAACCGGCGCGAAGCGACTCGGGAGGCGATTCTGGATGTGCAAGAGGGGGCCGATATTGTGATGGTCAAACCGGGACTTCCCTATCTTGACATCGTACGCGAGATCCGTAACGCCGTCTCCGTTCCGGTGGCGGCCTATCATGTTTCCGGAGAGTACGCAATGCTCAAAGCGGCCTCGGCAAATGGGTGGCTCGAAGAGAAACCGGCTATGATGGAAGCCCTGCTTGGATTCAAGCGTGCCGGCGCCGATCTGATTGCCACCTATTTTGCGAAAGATGCGGCACGATTGTTGTTGAATCAGTCGTAGCGTCTACGAGAGGTTCGACCCGAAAGGGTGGAATCTCGTGTACGTCTCCAATCAACTTTTTGTATGTTAAACCTTCTGTTGATCCGTTTACAAGTGAAACCGCGGATCACAGAACTGAAATCATTTAAGGAGTAGACGATGAAGAGAATTTTTCTGTTTTTGGCAACTAACCTGGCCATTCTGGTGGTGGCAGGTATTACCCTGAGCTTGCTGGGTGTTGGCTCCATTCTGGATGAAACCGGGACACAGCTGGACCTTCAGTCCTTGCTCATTTTCTGCCTGGTGTTCGGGATGGCGGGATCGTTCATCTCTCTGCTGCTCTCTCGAAAAATCGTGATGTGGACGATGAAGCCGCGCATGATCAAACAACCGTCCAACGAGAGCGAGCGATGGTTGTTGGAGACGGTTCGGCGCCAGGCCGAACAGGCAGGAATCGGCATGCCGGATGTCGGGATCTTTCCGGCACAACAGGCCAACGCATTTGCGACAGGCTGGAACCGGAACAAGGCGTTGGTTGCAGTAAGTGACGGAATGTTGCAGCGATTCGAACGCGAGGAGATTGAAGCGGTGATGGGTCATGAAGTGGGACACGTGGCCAATGGAGACATGATCACACTCGCCCTGATCCAGGGTGTTGTGAACACGTTTGTGATGTTTATCGCCCGGGTGGTTGGATTTACGGTCGACCGGGTCATTTTGAAAAATGAAGAGGGATTGGGAATCGGGTATTTTGTTGCGACCATTGTGACCGAGATCGTTCTCGCCATTCTCGCTTCCACGATCGTCTTCTGGTTCTCCCGGAAGCGGGAGTTTCACGCCGACCGTGCCGGTGCACGACTCGGCAGCCGGCAGGGGATGATTCGTGCACTCGAACGTCTGAAACAGGATGCGTTGAAGCCGAGCCCGCTTCCGGAATCGATGCAGGCGTTCGGAATTGCCGGTGGCAAGAAATCAGGGCTCAAACGATTCTTCATGACGCATCCGCCACTGGAAGATCGAATCGCCGCCCTGCAGAACTTTACGGATTAACGGAGACGGAATGCAGAACGAACGGAGCCGGAAACTCTACGAACGCGCAACCCGAACCATCCCCGGTGGGGTCAACTCGCCTGCCCGTGCATTTCGGTCGGTCGGGGGAAGTCCGGTGTTTGTCAAGCGAGCCAAGGGTGCCGTTGTCATCGACGAGGATGGAAATCGCTACATCGACATGGTTGGATCGTGGGGACCGATGATTCTGGGCCATGCCTATCCCCCGGTTATCAAAGCGATTCAGGATGCCTCGTTTCAATCCACATCGTTCGGTGCACCAGCCGAAGTGGAGGTGCAGATGGCCGAACGAGTGGTTCAGATGGTGCCGGGTGTCGACAAGGTTCGCATGGTCAATTCCGGTACCGAAGCGTGTATGAGTGCGATTCGACTGGCCCGGGGGGTCACGGGTCGGGAGAAAGTGATCAAGTTCGAGGGGAATTACCATGGACATGCAGACTCGTTTTTGATCAAAGCAGGCAGTGGCGCCTTGACGCTTGGGTCACCGAGCAGCCCCGGGGTTACACGCGGGACGGCGGAGGACACGCTTGTGGCCGACTACAATGATCTCGAGAGCGTCGAAGCTCTGCTCAAGGAGAACAAGGAAGAGGTGGCTGCGGTAATCGTCGAGCCGGTGGCAGGGAATATGGGATGCATACCACCGGTTGAAGGATTTTTGGAGGGACTTCGCAAGCTCTGTGATGCACATGGTTCTCTGCTGGTCTTTGATGAAGTGATGACCGGATTCCGACTCGCACGTGGAGGAGCTCAGGAGCGATATCAGGTCCGGGCCGATCTGGTGACCTTCGGGAAGATTATCGGGGGCGGCCTTCCGGTTGGTGCGTTTGCAGGTCGCGCAGAGATTATGGACGGAATCTCTCCGGACGGACCCGTCTATCAGGCCGGAACCCTCTCTGGAAATCCACTGGCCATGCACGCCGGTTTGGCTCAATTGACAGCTCTGGATGATCATCCGGAACTCTATGTCGAACTGGAGCAGAAATCGACCCGACTGGCAAGACGTTTGCGCACCCTGTTTCGTGCCCGACAGATTGACGTCCGGCTCCATCAGGAGGGATCAATGCTCAGTGTCTTTTTTACCGGAGACGATGTAAAGGATTTCAAAAGTGCGAACAAGACGGATCAGAAGTTGTTTCGCCGATTTTTTCATGAAATGCTTGAGCGTGGCGTCTGGCTCCCGCCGTCGCCCTTCGAGAGTTGGTTTATCTCGACGGCTCACACGAACGATCAGCTGGATCAGGTGGTTCTTGCCACCGAAGCGTCCCTGCAATCGATCCTCAACCAGAACAGCGAATCATGAGCCAAGACCGACGTTCGTACATTCATCCCAACGAGCGGTACCGTACCGTGCTCTGGATGATCACCCTCCTGTGTCTTTTTACCGGTACTGTAACGGCACAGGATCGTGGTCAGGTGGTCGAGAGTCTGGAAGTGGAAAGCGAACATCTGGGCGAACCGGTTTCCTACTCAATCTACTTTCCACCGGGCTATCTGGACTCGAACCGAAGATATCCGGTGCTCTATCTTCTGCACGGATTCAGTGATGACGAGACCGGCTGGGTCCAGTTCGGCCGGACGGCCGAGACGGCCGATCAATCGTATACCGACGATGAGTCGGTGCCGATGATTATTGTCATGCCGGACGCCGGAGTGAGCTGGTACATCAATAATTATGACGGGACACTCCGATATGAAGATTTCGTTGTCGAGGAGTTGATCCCTCATGTAGACGAGACCTACCGAACACGACCCGATCGTGAATTTCGAGCGGTTGGAGGGCTCTCGATGGGTGGGTACGGGTCTTTGATCCTGGCTTTGAACAACCCAACCCTTTTTTCGTCGGTCGTTCCCATGAGTGCCGGTGTTTTTACCGACGAGGAGATTGTTTCGATGCCTCAACAACGCTGGGATTATCTGCTGGGGACTCCATTTCAGGAAGGACTGGAAGGAGAAGAGCGCTTGACGCCTCACTATCGCGAGCACTCGGTTCTGGACCGGGTCCGGGAGATGCCTGAAGCACAGCTTGCCTCCCTTCGATTCTGGATCGATTGTGGAGACGACGATTTTCTGATTCGAGGGAACATGGCGCTCTATGAAGCTCTGCTTGAACGGGATGTGGAGGCTGAGTTTCGCATTCGCGAGGGGGAACACACATGGAGTTATTGGAGGGAGGGGTTGCCGGATCTGCTCTCATTCGTGAGTGAGAGCTTTGGTCGATGAAGAAATCTGCACTGGGAACGGTTTTTCTGGTCGTCGTAATTGATCTGATGGGATTCGGGATTGTGCTCCCGCTTCTCCCTTTTTATGCTCAGGAGTTTCAGGCATCGGCCGTTACCATCGGCCTGCTCTATAGTGTCTACTCCTTTATGCAGTTGATTTTCTCTCCGATTTGGGGGGGTCTCTCCGATCGTGTGGGCCGCCGACCGATCATGCTTATCAGTACGTTTGGAGCGGTACTGGCCTACATACTATTCGGTTTGGCAGAGTCGCTCTCGCTGCTGTTCATCTCTCGTATTGTCGCGGGTGTCATGGGTGGCAATATCTCGACGGCTCAAGCCTATATTTCGGATGTGACCTCTGTTGAGGATCGAGCCCGTGGCATGGGTCTGATCGGTGCCGCGTTCGGCATTGGTTTTGTGGTGGGTCCGGCACTGGCGACTCTGCTCATTCATGAATCTTTTCATCAACTGGTGGCGTCAACCGGTCTGACCACGCTGGCCGGGTGGATGGAGACGAACCGGTTTGCTCTACCCGGATTTTTTGCGGCCTTTCTTTCACTCTGCAGTTTCTTGATGGTCTGGTTCAAACTGGAGGAGACGGTCGATACCTCTGTGGAACGACCGATGGAACCGTCTCGCCCCAGCCTATTCATGCCTCGATTCTGGAAACGTCTCTCCAGACAGCGGGGAGAGAACGCACGCGGGTTTCTGCTTCTTTTGGTATTCGGATTTTTTCTGCTTTCGTTCGGTGAGTCGAGCCTCTACAGTGCGTTTCCTCTCTTTGCAGAATCAATTCTTTCGATGACGGCCGAACAGGTCGGTATTCAATTCTTCTATATTGGTGTGATCGTCGTGATCGTTCAGGGCTTTTTGATACGACCGCTCACACGACGCTTTCGGGAAGAGTCCCTCTTTATGGTGGGGAACATCCTTATGGTGATTGGTCTTGGTCTCATCCCGTTTTCCAACTCAACCTGGATGCTGGCTCTCTTTCTCGGCATCATGGCGTTGGGCAAGAGCCTCAATACACCGACCATCACCAGCTTGATCTCCCAGGAGGCGGAGGAGGAGCGTGTGGGCGAGGTGATGGGGACGGCACAGGGCCTCTCGGGACTGGGTCGGGTGATTGGCCCCACGTGGGGAGGAGCTCTCTTTTCGATCCACTACGGTTTGTCCTTCGTAGCAACTGCACTGGTCGTCGCTTCCACGATCTGGATTGCCACGCGACTCCTTCGCGCACCCGTGGTGAGCGAAGCCGCTTGAGCGGTACCCTTTTTGACTCAGGTGTTGTATTGTCCGGAGAGTCAGAACGTGAACCAGACCCCGGACACTTGTGAATTGGAACGGATTGGACATCCCTGCCATTGACGACATCATGCGATTGAAACGAGTTGGACCGGGAACTTCAGTCAGCAGAACGGCCGGCATGCTCGGTCTTCTCTTCACGCTGCTCCTTCTCGGCTGCAGCAGGGATTCCTCTTCGACAAACGGCCCGTTTGAAAACGGTGATCGAATCACATGGGTCGGAGGCGGGATTCCCGACCGAATGCAACACGACGGATGGGTGGAGACCTGGCTTCACCTGGGGTGGCCCGAACAAGAGCTCCATTTTCGCCCCCTCGCCTTTACCGGAGATCGGCTGGACCATCAACCGAGGGCCCATCCGGGATACGGAGAACTTCACGATCATCTGGAACGTCTCCGGGCCGATCATCTGATCGCTTTTTTCGGCTACAACGAGTCGTTTGACCGGGACCCGGCTGCATTTCGACACGATCTGATCCGGTGGATTGAACAGATACAGGCGCTGGATCTGTCCCATCGGCAGGATTCATTGAAAATCACACTGATCTCTCCGATTGCGTTCGAATCCGGTGTCCATAGTGATTTACCGTCTGGGAACGGGTTGAACCGGCAGCTGTCTGCCATTACCGGGGTGATGCACGAAGTGGCCGCAGAGAGAGGTCTTCCATTTGTGGATCTGTTTCACGCCTCCCAGCGACTCTACCGGATGTCTGACCAGCCAGTGACTCACAACGGGATTCACCCGAATGAAGCGGGACATCGCTGGTTGGGTCAGGAGATCGTCCGGCAGCTCTCCGGACGCATTCCGTCCGTGAACCGGGAGAGGATGGAATGGATTCGGGAAGCCGTTGTGGAGAAGAGCTGGTATTGGTTCAATCGCTATCGGGCCACGAGCGGGAATGATATCTGGGGAACACGAGGCGTCATCCAGGGAAACCGGGAGACGCAGGAGCGTGAACTGATCATGCTCGACTCCCTGACGGAGAATCGAGATCGAAAGATCCATGCCCGACTCCGGGGAAAGCCGTGGCGGGGAGAGGACGGCAATGTCCCCGAACCGTTGCCGGTCGAGACGACTCTGGAAAATGCAGACGAGGTCCGGTATCTGTCACCGGCCGAAGCTCACGAGACCGTTCAAGTGGCCGATTCGCTTGAGGTAGGTCTTTTCGCTTCCGAAGCAGAGTTTCCGGAGTTGATCAATCCCGTGCAGCTGAAAGCAGATCATCGCGGACGGATCTGGGCTGCGGCGTGGGCCACCTATCCCAAATGGGAGCCGATGGAGGAGATGAATGACCGGATTTTGGTACTTGAAGATGAGAATGGGGATGGTGTTGCCGATCAATCGACCATTTTTGCCGAAGTCCACAATCCCACCGGTTTCGAATTTTGGAACGACGGGGTCGTGGTGGTTTCGGCTCCGAATATCCTCTACTTGAGGGATACGGATGGCGATGACCGTGCAGACGTACGTCAGATTCTATTCAGTGGTATCGATTCGGCCGATACCCATCACAGTGCCAACAATATTCTCTTCTCCCCGGATGGGTGGGTCTACTATCAGCGCGGGGTATTTCTTCGCAGCAATATTGAAACGCCCTGGTCAGAGCCACTGGAGTCTACCCGCCCCGGGCTCTACCGGTTCAACCCGAGAACAGCCGAGGTGGAGTTCGTGGTCGAGAATGACCCCAATCCGCACGGGATCAGTATGGACGACGAGGGGAGATTACTGATTACGGATGCGACAACCGGTCGGGCCTGGCAGGTGGTGCGGGGAGAGGAGGGGTTCCGGAAGGAGCGACTTCTGGACCATACGGTTCGGCCTGTTCCGGGGAACATGTTGGTAAGCTCGTCGCATCTTCCAGCGTCGTTGGACGGCAGTTTTCTGATTTTCAATGTAATCGACTTTCAGGGGGCGAAGGCCTATCATTTGGAGAATCAAGAAGACGGGCAGTTGTGGGGCGAAGAGATCGGGGATCTCTTTTGGTCCGACGATCCCAATTTCCGACCCACGGACGGAGCGGTCGGTCTGGATGGTGCTCTCTATGTAAGCGACTGGCACAATGCGGTGATCGGTCATCTGCAACACAATCTTCGGGATCCCATGCGGGATCATTCGCACGGGAGAATCTACCGAATTCATGCACCCGATCGACAGCTTCAGAGCGTGCCGGATCTGGAGTCGGCGTCCGTGGAGGAGCTTCTGGGGCATCTCTCCCATCCTGTGGCATCTGTTCGTCAGAAGGTACGGGTTCGGTTGAGCGGCCGGGATCGGTCGGCGGTTCTGAAGGAGATGAATCGTCTGTCCGAAAAGCTGGACGAAGGGGAGCTTGATCAGGCACGACATCTGTTGGAGCTCCTCTGGCTCTCGCAACAGATGAACCGGCCGTCGACTGAAATCCTGAACCGGCTGCTCGATCATACGGATGACTCTATCCAACGGGCGGCCGAATCTGTCCGATGGGAGCTTCGCCACAAGGAACAGCGTCGGAGCGGAGTTCGTCCGCTCTGGCAAACGGAAGAGGCTTCTCGAGAGGACTCGACCACGGGGGTGGTTCCCGGTCTGGAGGAAGAGCCGCCACTGGTTGTTTTTGTAACCGGAGACGAGGAGTACCGGTCGGAGGAGAGTATGCCGATGGTGGCCCGATTGCTCATGCGGGAGGCGGGTGTACGGGCCGAGGTGCTTTTTGCCACCTCGGACGGTGTGATCGATCCCAACCGTCTGGACCATATTGAAGGCCTGGAATTGCTTGAAGAGGCCGACATGATGGTACTTTTTACCCGATTTCGACAGTTGCCGGAAAAGCAGGCGCAATTCATTCTCGATTTTGCGGAGAGTGGCAAACCGATGGCGGGTTTCCGAACAGCCACGCATGCATTTCGATACGGGGACGATCATGATTTCGAGTGGCTCAATGAGGAGTGGCCTCAGGAAGTGTTTGGTCTCCCGTGGATTCGACACCACGGTCACGAAAGTTCGACGCAGGTGAGGACTGTACCGGACGTGTCTGCCCATCCGGTTCTACGAGGTGTAGGACCGTTCCATGCGAGAAGCTGGCTTTACGAATCGAGTCAGTTGCACCCGAGAGCCGTGCCTCTGTTGACGGGAGAATCAGTCCGGGGGGCAGATCCGGAAGGGGAACGGTTCGGCCCGAAATGGCCGGTCGCCTGGACACACCGGATACGGGGAGAAGGGGGAACGTCCCGTGTGTTTTTTACGACATTGGGACATCCGAAGGATTTCAAGCGTGAGTCGATGCGGCGCCTGGCCCTGCAGGGGATCTATTGGGCGTTGGGTCTGGAGGAAGAGATTCCGGAGGAGGGTTTGCCGGTTCAACTGGACCATCCATATGATCCAAATCCCTCCGGTTTCGGGGAGCAGTTCAAGCCGAACCTTCGGCCGGAAGATCTCTTCTCTCCGTAGTTTTCTTGTAACCGAAATTCGGACAAGTGAGTTCTGATTGTTTCAACACTCTCATTCTGTATTTTGCCCTGATCCAACATTATAAATTGCCGCTACAAGTGCTCCTGTCAGCCATCCCAGAATAAATATCTGAACGATTCCTATCAGAGCTTCCCACCAGGGGATATCCATCCGGATGACGGAAGTTGTATCCAGCCCATGGAGGAGAGTGTTGAAAAACGCAACCGTTCCTTCCTGACCTACGGTGAGCATGAACAGAACACATCCCAAATACAGGATCGCAGCTGTGGCACCGAATGCCAACCCCAGTTTTCTTACGTTTAATTTCTTCATGGTATCTCCTCCACGGTCAGTTACGATTGATTAAGGTGCTTTCTACGTTCATACTCTGTTTTGGATATCTGTCCGTTTCGGTATTGCCGTTCCAGGATCAGTTTCGTTGCCTGATCAATATCCAGCCGGGCTTTCCTTCTACTGGCCCAGGCCCAGACAGTAAGTGCAATCCCGCCACTGGCAAGCCAGAGAACTGGATACCAATTCGTTAAAATGTCATTTAGTAGTTCCATAGAGCCAGGTTCAACGTCCGTCCTCCAAGAGTTTTAGATAAAGTTGGAGGTGGAGGATTCTATAGCTTGGACTGAGTACTCTTCAATCAATTAATGGTGCTCCTCATGATCACCGGATTCTGTGCCGCTGTCCTCCATGTCATTTTTGTGCATCATTTGCATGCACATCATATGCATTTTCATCATTTCTGAATCCTGCATCATCTCCATCATCCGGGAGTGATCCATCTCTTCTCCTTCCATCATGGATTGCATCATTTTCATGTGCTCCTGCATTCGTTCACGCATTTCCGGGTCATTCATGCGTTGCTGCATCATCTCCATCATCTCGGAATGATCCATCTCCTGCATATTTTTCATCATGGCAGTTTTCATGTGGCTCATCATTTCCCGGCGCATGTCAGGGTCTTCGGCCATGTGTTCCATCATCATGGCTCGCATAGTTGAGTCTCCCATCATCTCCATCATCTGCTCATGACTTTCTGGAGGTTGATGGTTCTGAGCTAAGACGGAGTTTGTGGTCAGAACGATTGTGATCAGTGCGATACTTGTAATGATTGATTTTTTCATTGTTCTACCTTCCGGTGTGGTTTGTTGTGTTTTCGGTTACTTCTTTGAAGAAGTTGTGCTCTCCGAGCGGGAGTAGAGTCCTCAAAGCGATTCTTTCTACTCATTCCTGTCTGTTCCCATCTTCAAAAATCGTGCATTGATTGCTACAATGACGGTACTGAGTGACATCAATACGGCACCCATTGCCGGACTCAGGATAATGCCCCAGGCAAATAAGACACCGGCAGCCAGCGGTATGGCGATGACGTTATAGCCGGTGGCCCAGAACAGATTCTGAACCATCTTGCTGTATGTTGCTTTGGATAGCTGGATGACATGGGCGACATCCATGGGGTTATTACGAACCAGAACGATGTCGCCTGTTTCAACGGCCACATCCGAACCAGCGCCAATGGCAATTCCCACGTCCGCGGTGGCCAGAGCAGGCGCGTCATTCACACCGTCACCAGTCATCGCCACCTTCATTCCCTGTTTCTGAACTTCTTTTACTTTTTCAGCTTTTTCATCCGGCAGAACCTCGGCGAACACCTGGTCGATACCCAGTTCTTTGGCGACATGCTGAGCAGTCTGTCGGTTGTCGCCGGTCAGCATCACGCATTGGATGCCCATTTTGTGAAGCCGGTCAATCGCTTCTCGTGATTCTGGCCGGATCTTGTCACCGAGTGCAATGGCGCCTTCCAGTTTATCATCCAGAATCACAAAAACGACTGTTTTCCCCTGCGAGGAGATATCCTCCACCTGTTCTTGAGGATATTCCATCTTCTCATCCCGGATATACCCCGGACTCACAACCTTCACCGACGTTCCTTTCACATTTCCTTCCACCCCTTTACCGGTGATGGAATTGAAGTCTTCCACGTTCCAGGATTCATCGGCTTTTTCAACAATGCCTCTGGCAATCGGGTGTTCGGAGTTGACCTCAACCGCTGCAGCATAGTTCAGAAGCTCCTCGTCGCCAATCTGTTCGTTGAAGTTGAGAATGTCGGTAACAGTGAAGGTGCCTTCCGTCAAGGTTCCTGTCTTGTCAAAAATGACAGCTCCCAGATTCCGGGCCTCCTCAAATGCGGTACGGTTACGAATCAAAAAGCCGTTTGTCGCTGCCAGGGTTGTTGAAACAGCCACAACAAGAGGAATAGCCAATCCAAGAGCGTGGGGGCAGGCAATCACCATGACCGTCACGGTTCGGTTAATGGCAAAACCGAGATCCTGACCGGTAAAAAGTGTCCAGGCAAAGAATGTCAGCAGTCCACCGGAAATGGCCACGATCGTCAGCCAGAAAGCCGCCCGATTGGCCAGATCCTGGGTACGCGATTTACTCTCTTGTGCCTGCCGCACCAGATCGATCACCTGTGATAGAAAGGATTCATCTCCTGTCTTGTGAATTTTTACTTTAATGGACCCCTCTTCATTGATCGAACCACCAATCACTTCATCATCGGTTCCTTTTTCGACCGGGAGAGACTCACCGGTAAGCATGGCTTCGTTGACGTTGGTTTTACCTTCAATCACGATCCCGTCGGCCGGTATTTTTTCTCCGGGTTTGATCAGGATATGGTCTCCTACCTCTAACTTTTCTACCGGAACATCTTCGGTACTGCCATCCTCTTTCACGCGGTGGGCTTCTCCCGGCAATAGTTCGGCCAGTTTCTCAAGGGCAGCGGAAGCGCTCATCACCGAGCGCATCTCGATCCAATGCCCCATCAGCATGATGCCTACAAGGGTGGATAGCTCCCAAAACAGTAAATGCCCATCCAGTCCGAATACCACAAATACGCTGTAGATATACGCGACAGAAATGGCCAGGCCGATCAGAGTCATCATACCCGGCTGCTTTTTCTTCAGTTCATCAACCAGCCCGGTCAAAAACGGCCAGCCGCCAAAGAAAAAGACGACGGTTGAAAGGGCGGCCAGTATCCAGGTGTCGCCAGTAAACCTCCAATCCACACCCAGAAACTCCTGGATCATCGGGGAGAGGGCCAGAATCGGGATGGTTAGTCCAAGTACCCACCAAAAGCGGAATTTAAAATCCTCAACCATCTGCTTGTGATGCTCGTGGTGGGAGTGGCCCTCATGACTACTGTGGTCGTGATCGTGATCCATCTCGTGGGTGTGCTCGTGATGGTCGTGGTCATGAGAATGACTTTTTTTATCATGTTCAGGGCTATGACTGTGATCGTGATTTTTCATGTTCACGTTTTCTATAGATTAATATTTAACCCTTCACTTACTAAAATAACGGCATGAATCGATGTAGGCGTTATGGTATATTGGTAAAAACTGTGTAACATTTTTATATCGGATCAGTCAAAGAACGGCGCTTCCATCTTCTCCTGTCCGGATACTAATCGCCTTGTCTATGTCTGAACTGTAAACAATTCCATCTCCCTTGTGATGGGTAGAAGCTGCCTTGTGGATGATGTTGATGACGTCATCCTGATGTTCGTCAGCAACAAGAATCTCAATCTTCACAATTTTTGAGTGAAGGAATGGGAACTTCAGGCTTGCATTCAGTTTATCCGGATCACCATGCCGTCCGATACCCTCACCGTGATAGACGGTGACACAGCAAAATCCTTCGGATCTTAAATTGCTATAGACTTCTTCAAACTTCTCGGGCCGGACCATAGCTTTGATTTCCTTCATTTTGATCACCTTCAATTGATTTAAGTTATAAACGACTCGGCATCTAGAGCAGATTCCTTTTCCGTTCCTCAAACTCCTCCTTGTCGATCTCCCCGTTGGCGTATCTACGCTTAAGAATTTCGAGAGGGGTTTCGTTATTGGGCCTTTTATTCGTGTTGAGCAAAGCTCGGACACCTACAACTACCAAGACGATTAGGAGAAACCACCAAAAAAACATCATCCAGCCACCTCCAAAAAAATTAAAATCATGCATAATAGTTCTGATATTCAGGTTATGTATTTATGA
The DNA here is from genome assembly GCA_051746765.1 of Bacteroidota bacterium. Classification (GTDB taxonomy): domain Bacteria; phylum Bacteroidota; class Rhodothermia; order Balneolales; family Balneolaceae; genus JBBEBE01. The sequence goes on along the minus strand of JBNJFK010000013.1, from coordinate 918 downwards.
TGGAGAGGGCCTTTCCTTCTCCAAGAAACGAGTGAAAGTTGATAGGTTTTCATGGTACAATCCTCGTCCCTACTGTTCTATTTTCTCAATCACTTCTCCGCAGTTTGGCATCGAATCGGGTGTATAGGGGTTTTGGATCGGTTCGTTGCGGCTTAACCAACTCGCCTCTTCCATCGGGCAGTATTGTTGATAAACGACCCCGGGAATCCGGTAGTTTTTTACACCCTCAATGAAGGCTTCTGACAACAGCGCAAAATGTTCACGCTGGCGGTCCATATTTTCGGTATTTAGAATCTTGTTTAAATGCCCCTCAATTACTTCATACTGTTCCATCCAGTGTACGTGGGCATCACCTTCCATCCGATGCATACCGATAGACTCGAGCTTTTCATATGCTTTTTGAAAGGCTTCATTGACAGCATTCGCATCAGATTCAAACAGAGCCTCTTTCCCATTCAGGTAGTGAGATAGAAGCTGGTTGAAATCCTCTCGAAAATTATCGGTAGCCCCATCAATCATATCCGTTTGGTCGTGAGTGTCTGTCTCCGACGTCGTCTCCCCCTCGTCGTGTTCTTGATCGTCCATATCGTCCATATCGTCCATGTCATCATCCATGTCATCCATGTCCTCCATATCCGTACCACCATGATCGTGCAGTCGAACGGCGCCACTACCGGGATCCTGGTTCATCATGCTGAAGCGATCTGCCAGTTGCATCTCACTGTCAATGCGGAAACTGCCATTAAAGACCACCTCTTCTCCTTCTTCCACACCCTCTTCAATTACATAGTGGTCGCCGGCACGTACCCCCAGTTCCACTTCACGAACTTCATATCGGGGCACATCCACGGATGTGTCTTTTACGTACACCAGAGAACGCGGGCCAGTCCACAAGACAGAGGAGGACGGAACCATCAA
>JBNJFK010000012.1:7189-22316 GCA_051746765.1 Bacteroidota bacterium | reverse complement strand
TAGAGAATCTGCCCGGCAACCTACTCTTGCCAGGAACTCAGCTCCAACTCCTCAAACCACGGTCGGGCATGGCCGATGGTCATTTCGGTTACTTCGCCGATGTGAAGTCCTTGAATCTTGACCTGAAGGGCCTCTTTTCGAACCCGATACCCTTCGCAGTCAGGACACCGGCTGTAGCCCCGGTAACGTGCGTGAAAAACCCGCATGTGGACTTTGTAGAACTGATTGCGGGTCTCCTTGAAGAACCGGTTCACCCCGATATAGTCCTCCTTTCCGTCCCAAATAATCCGGACAACCTCCTTCGGCAGATCCTGGTAGGGTGTGTCGATCGGCAGGCTGTAACGGGCAGCCACTTTGATCAGGTCCTTGTGGTGACGACTGAATTTCGGAGAGCTGAAGGGGGCGATGGCTCCCTCCCGGATCGAAAGTTCCGGATCGGGAATCACCTTCTCTTCGTCGATACCAGAGACCTTGCCAAATCCTTCGCAGGTACTGCACGCCCCGTATGGATTGTTGAACGAGAACATCTGGGGCGTGGGTTCCAGAAACTCGATTCCGTCCCGTTCGAATCGCTCGCTGAAATGTCGTTCGGGGCCTTTTCGTATCTTGACGATGCAACGCCCCTTGCCTTGCAAAAGGGCCATTTCGAGGGATTCGGCCAGTCGGGTTCTCGCCTCGTCCTCCTCCTTGAGCACCAAACGGTCGACCAAGACGCCCCAATCGTCACGCTTGAGCTCTCCCCCCTCGGGGCGCTCTCTCGTCAGATCGATCAGCGTCTCCTCTTTCCGGTGAACCAATCGTGTGTATCCCTTTTCGAGCAGCAGATCCAGAACGTCATCACCAATCTTCTTCTCTGCTTCCGGCGGGTCAAACAGGATCATGCATTTGGTTCCGTCGTCAAACTCCTCCATCAATTCACGGATCATGGAGGCGGGGGTATCCTTTCGAACCGGTTTTCCGCTCTTTGGAGAGAAGGTGGTTCCGACCCGGGCGAAGAGCAGGCGAATGTAGTCGTAAATTTCGGTAGAAGTACCCACAGTGGAGCGTGGGTTGGACGAGCTGTTCTTCTGCTGAATTGCCATCGCCGGCGAGATCCCCTGCATGAAGTCCACATCCGGTTTATCCATGCGCTCCAGAAACTGACGGGCATAACTGGAGAGACTTTCGACATAGCGTCGTTGCCCCTCGGCATAGATGGTATCGAAGGCGAGACTCGATTTTCCGGAGCCCGACACTCCGGTGACGACCGTCATGCGATTTCGGGGAATTTCTACATCAATGTTCTTCAAATTGTGGACCCGTGCTCCCCGAACGATGATGGGCCGGTCCGAAGCGAGACTTGCCTGTGACGGCTCGGCGGTATCGGGGCGGGACTGGTCGGTCGTACTCATCGGCATTCATCCATCTGGGTTGGCTCGGGAACATGGAAATATACGAAAAAAAGGTGGCGTATCGTACCGTAGACCCACCCCGGAAAACCCGTGCATTCCGGTGAACCGATCCGACAACCTGACGGGTCGAACCGGGCACTCATCAGGCAGGAATTTCATCTTTGATTGAACGTTTTTTACGGTATCGGTCTCCCCATGCGATGGCCAGAAGGAAGAGAAGTGTAACAGCCACGCCCCACCATTCGGCGTTGATCCAGATGACATATCCGCTCACAATGACGAAGAGGAGAATGATTGCGAGCATAACGCTGTTCAGAATCCATCGTCGTTGTCCCTCCGGACGTTCCCGCCCCATCAAGTCACGATTGTTCAGCATCAAATAGAAAGTGAAGTATGCACTGGGCAGGAGAATGAAGGCGAAGACCGAAGTCGGGATTGCAAGCCAAAAAGAGGCTTTCTGCCAGAGAAAGGGGCCGAGGACGCCCGTGGCAGCGGCCAGAGATCCCAGACGGAGGGTCCAGCCGGTGTGTGGTCTGCCGGTCATTTCGCAGACCACCATTCCCGAGACTAGCATGTGGAGGATGATCGAAGAGAGTGTCATGCCGAGGACGCCCAGTCCGAAGATGAGCCGGGCAAAGAGACTTCCGGTCAGGGGTTCGAGTGAACGTGCCAGGTCGAATGCATCCCGGGTCAACAGCGTGGCGGCCATTGCCACATCGGCGTCCGGTAACGCCGATCGGAGCGCTCCGGAGTTCAGTTCAGGCGAGATCGGCTCGTCCAGAGCGTCGGCGCGCTGCCGAAGCAGGGAGTCGAACTCCTGCTGGTGAGACGAGGAGGGGTCCATAAACTGGTCGACCGACTCGCTGTCGGCAATGAATCCTGGTTGGGCTACTCCGTGGAACTGGTGGGCACCGGCGATAATGACACAGCTGGTCGCCAGGGCAAACGGGATGAGCATGCCGGTGCTCAAGTCAAAAATGGCCAGACCGCGATGCTCCTTCCCCCATCCGCGTCGACGCAATGAGTAAGCGAGCAGAAACGTGGCATTCACTCCGCTGGCTGCAGCGGCCACGGCAATCATCACCTCCCGCTGTTTTCGAACAATCAGGTCGCTCCAGAACGCACGAGCATCGGTCGACATGGCATCGAGAAGCGGATGATACGCTTCGGCAGGCTGGAAAAAGAGCGTCGGATCGGGAATGGTGCCCCGCAGGATGCCACTCCAGTCAAGTCCGCCGGGCAGTGTAGCCAGTCGGATGACTACTCCGATGAAACAGGCGACAATGAGCCAAATCATGATTTTCAGGACCCACTCGAAGAGCTGCACGGCTCGACCACTCTTGCTGTACTGCCAGGTAATGGAGGTCACCAGAAGAAAAATGAAGAGAGTGATCAGGGTTCGGGAAAGACCATCTCCCAGCAGGCCGCCGGGACCCAGGAGTTCCGGAGCGAGGTTTTGTTGCAGTACGCCGTTTGCCAGTGCATACTGGGGCATCGCCCAGACCATGCAGGAGAGCAGGGAGGCGAGTGCCCAGGACCATCCCAGGACGGGGTTGATCTCCTCGTTGATTGCCTGAAACGGCGGTTTTTCACTGGAGAGAACCACATAGCTTAGTGCACCGAACATGACGACGGTGAGCGCCATGGCAATCGGCTGGAGCCAGATCATCTGGACACCGGTCAGAACCCCCAGATAGAGACTACCGGCTAGTGATCCGCCACCAAGCATCAGGGCACTCTGCAACCAACCGGGCCCGGCCAGTCGTGTCCACACACGGAGTCGGGCCGCAAGCCCGCGTTGATTGGCTTCGGCGAGTTGGCGTCGTTCCTGTTCTACAATGGATTCGTCGGCATTCATTCAGAGAAGGTTCTTTGTGAGAGTTGAATTCAAAAGCAGTATCAGCCCCACTCGAATGAGACGATGACGGGAAGTTTCGGGGATTCGAGTATGGATACGGGATCGGGACGCGTCATTCGAGTGAGGCGTCGTTGAGGCGTCAATCCCAGCTGGATCAGTTGACGGTCCATATCGGGACGATCCTGAATGTCGATCAACACCGGTTCGTCCGGGTGTCGTCTTCCGAGTTCTGCAATGAGTACACCTGCCATATCCGGGGAGTCGGCTACGACCGGTCCGATGTGACGGGCTCGTTCGCCCGGTCGGCTCAGTGCAAATCCGCGCAACTCTCCGTCCCGAACCAGTCCGACAGGAGTGATCTCGTCTTCCTGCAGAAGGGTCCGGATCAGGAACCGACGATCCACTCCGCTGAATTGATGATCCAATTCAACGGCCGCCTCTGTCAAGGGATCTTCGGTCAGATCTGTGATCGTAGCAGGACGATCCGGGGGTTGAATCGTTCCGCTCCAGCGGCTCATGCTCGATACTGCATGAAATCCTTCGCTACGATAGAGCGGAAGACCCAAGTGGGTCGCATCCAGGCCCACAATCTCGAGCGAACGGGAGTCCGCTTCGTGAAGCACCTCCTGAAAAAGGCGACGTCCATACCCGTTTCCCCGACTGGACTGTTTGACGAGCATCATGCCAATCCACCCCGCACGATCACCCAGGGAGACCAGAGTCACGGTGCCAATCAGTTCATCGCTCAAATATCCGCCGATGCATCCTGCCGGATCCAGTTCCAGCAGACGCTCCCAATCCCGCTTTGTCTGGTTCCACCCCGCCTCCAGCGAGAGTTGACGGGCCGCGTCCAGGTGTCGGGCCGAAAGGCGGGAGAGAGTCAGACCGGTGTTGGCGTTCATACGCAACGGGGGTGTCACTTGAAAGATCCATTGTTTGGTCACGATAGGAAAAGGAACGAAGAGGAGAAAGTTCATTTTCCGGTGGCGGTCACGTAAGTTATGGCGAACGCGGAAGGAGATGGATATGGCCCGAGAGACATTGCTTGGATTGGATTTGGGAAGTTCGTTTATCAAAGGTGCACTAATGGATGCAGAAACCGGCAGTGTGATTGCACGTGCAGCCTATCCGGAATCGGAGGAGATGTCGATGGATACTCCAAATCCGGGATGGGCCGAACAGGATCCCGAAGACTGGTGGAACGGCGTGGTTTCGGTTGTTAATGACTTGGCTCGAGCCGACGGTGTGGATCCATCCCGACTGCAAGGGATCGGTGTCGCGTATCAGATGCACGGATTGGTTGCGCTCGACAAGCGTGGTCAACCGGTTCGACCGGCCATTATCTGGTGTGACAGCCGGGCGGTGGAGACAGGTCGAGAGGCGTTTCGGGAGTTGGGCGAGGAGTATTGTCTCAAAGAACTGCTCAATTCTCCCGGCAATTTCACTGCATCCAAACTGCATTGGGTTCGAGAGAACGAACCGGAGAAATTTCGCCAAATCGACCAAGTCATGCTGCCGGGAGACTATCTGGCCTGGCGCATGACCGGCCAGACCGGGACCACTCGAAGCGGACTTTCCGAGGCAACACTCTGGAATTCGAAGGAGAGTCGGTTGGCGAAGAAGCTGCTTACCTACTACGGAATTCCCGAACGGATGATCCCGCCCGTGAGCGGGAGTTTCCAGACGCCGGGAGTTCTGTCGGAACAGGCGGCCGATGTGTTGGGATTGCCGGCCGGGATTCCGGTCAGTTACCGGGCAGGGGATCAACCCAACAACGCACTCGCCCTGGGGGCTATGGAGCCCGGGCAAGTCGCGGCCACGGCGGGAACTTCGGGCGTTCTCTACGGAGTCACCGACCAACCGCTCTACGATCGACGATCCCGTGTAAATACCTTTGTTCATGTCAATCACGAACCCGATCAACCCCGATACGGTGTGCTTCTCTGCGTCAACGGGGCTGGTAGCCAGTACGCCTGGCTCCGTCGTCAGATGGGGTGGTCTCGTCCGGTCACCTACGATTCGATGAACCGGATGGCAGCGACCGTGGATCCCGGCAGCGACGATCTGGTGGTCCTCCCCTTTGGAAACGGTGCCGAGCGTGTACTCGAAAACGTTCGGCCCGGCGGGCAGATTCTCGGACTCGATTTTCAGCGTCACTCCCCCGCCCACACCATCCGGGCGGTTCAGGAAGGGGTCGCCTTCGCCATGGCATACGGCTGCCGAATCATGCAGCGAATGGGATTGGAGATCAAGATTGTACGTGCAGCTCACGCCAATCTCTTTTTGAGCCCGGTGTTTCGGGAGAGCTTTCGACACGCTGCCGATGTGGAATTGGAGATTGTCGATACCGATGGTGCCGTCGGTGCCGCTCGCGGTGCGGCTGTGGGAGTCGGTCTTTGGAGCTTGTCCGATCTCACGACACGCGGACTTCCGCCTGTCCCGCTTCCGGAGGGTGAATCCGACCCGGCAGCGATCAAACGTGCCTACAACCGATGGGAGTCGATGCTCCGGCAACAGATTCACTCCGAGCTGTAACGTCCGGCGGGCGACAACGACGATCCAACTCAATTAAACGAACAGGAAGATCCCATGACCCGATTGACCAGCGACTATTTCACGACTATCGACCCCGTCCCGTACGAGGGACCCGATTCAGACAACCCGCTCTCGTTCAAGTATTACGAGCCGGAACGTATGGTGGCGGGAAAACCTATGAGCGAGCATCTTCGGTTTGCCGTCTGCTGGTGGCACTCCTTTGTAAACGGACTGGAGGATCCCTTCGGAATCGGCACACGCCACTTTCCGTGGGAGCGGCATCGAGACCCGATGGACCAGGCGCGAGAGCGGATGGATGCCGCTTTCGACTTCTTCACCAAACTGGGAGTTCCCTACTACTGTTTCCATGATCGTGATCTGGCGCCCGCCGGGGAGACACCGTCAATGTCGGAGAAGCAGCTCCGGCAGATGGTTGATCTGGCCGGTGAATACCAAAAAGAGACCGGACTAAAGCTGCTCTGGGGAACGGCCAACCTCTTTACCCATCCGCGGTACGCCAACGGGGCGGCTACCAATCCCGATTTCCGGGTGGTCACCCACGCTGCCGCCCAGGTGAAGGCGGCTCTGGATGCCACCATTGCCCTCGGTGGTGCCAACTACGTCTTCTGGGGAGGCCGCGAGGGGTATCTGTCGCTGCTCAACACCGACATGAAACGGGAGCAGGACCATCTGGGCGAATTTCTTCGAACGGCCCGTGATTATGGACGGAAGGCCGGATTCAACGGGACCTTCCTGATCGAGCCAAAGCCGATGGAGCCGACCAAACACCAGTATGACTACGATGCGGCCACGGTGATCGGATTTCTTCGCGAGCAGGAGCTCGACGGGGATTTCAAGCTCAACATCGAAACCAACCACGTCACACTGGCGGGTCACAGTCTGGAGCACGATCTTACACTCGCGGCTCAAAACGGGCTTCTCGGCAGTATCGATGCCAACTGCGGGGATGCTCAGAACGGGTGGGATACCGACTATTTTCCGCTCGATCTGATGGATGCGGTCAAGACGATGCTCATTCTACTCGAGCATGGCGGGTTGGCCCCGGGCGGGTTCAATTTCGACGCAAAACTGCGCCGCAATTCGACCGATGTCGAAGACCTCTTTCTGGCTCATATCGGGGGGATGGACACGCTGGCCCGAGGCCTGCTCATCGCCGACCGGATACGCGAGGAGTCACCGCTCTTCTCCATGCGCGAGGAACGATACGCATCCTTTGACAAGGGAGATGGCGCCCGGTTCGAGCGGGGAGAACTGACTCTGGAAGAGCTGGCCAAACGGGCAGACGACGGAGAACCGGAGATGCGCAGCGGCAAGCAGGAGTACCTGGAGACGCTGCTGATGAATTACATCCGCTAACGGAACCCCCTGAGCGACCGGCCGGTTCATCCGGAAGGTTCAGGCCGAAGTGTTCCTCTCGGGAGTAACCGGGTGCGTCCGGTTCAACCCGAAAAAATCGGTGCCCGACATTCAGAGGCCGAGGATCTTCCGATTCTTCTCTTCGTCCGATCCACTGCCGGCAAAGTCGTCAAACGCCTTCTCGGTGCGCCGGATCATGTGACGAGCGATAAAGGGAGCACCCTCTGCGGCTCCCTGTTCGGGATGTTTGAGGCAACACTCCCACTCCAGAACGGCCCAGCCATCGAACCCGTGCTGTGTCAGTTTCGAGAAGATTCCGCTGAAATCCACTTGTCCGTCTCCGAGTGATCGAAAGCGGCCGGCGCGCTCGGTCCACCCTTGATATCCGCCATACACGCCCTGTCTGCCGGTCGGGTTGAACTCGGCATCCTTGACGTGAAACATCCGGATGCGTTCGTGATAGATGTCGATGAACTCCAGGTAGTCGAGCTGCTGCAGTAGAAAGTGGCTTGGATCGTAGAGAATGTTGGCTCGGCTGTGGTTGTCGGTCGCCTCCAGAAACTTCTCGTAGGTGACCCCGTCGTGCAGATCCTCACCCGGATGCAGCTCGTAGCAGACATCGACCCCTTCCTCGTCAAATGTGTCCAGAATGGGAATCCACCGCTTGGCCAGCTCTTCGAATCCGGTCTCGACCAGTCCGGCCGGTCGTTGCGGCCAGGGGTAGACGGTCTGCCAGAGGAGAGCTCCCGAGAAGGTCGCGTGTTCGGTGATGCCGAGCCGCCGGCTGGCTTTCGCGGCCAATTTGAGCTGTCGAACCGCCCACTCGGTTCGTTCGTTCGGTTTGCCGTGGAGCGTCTCCGGAGCAAAACTGTCGAAGAGTTCGTTGTAGGCGGGGTGAACTGCGACGAGTTGTCCCTGCAAGTGAGTTGAAAGCTCGGTAATCTCCAGTCCGGCCTCCCGGACGGTGCCCTCAACCTCGTCGGCATAATCCTGACTGGTGGCCAGTTTCTCCAGATCGACACAGCGGGCATCCCATGTGGGGATTTGGACGCCTTTGTAGCCCAGATCGGCGGCCCACTGGCAAATCGATCCCAGGGAGTTGAACGGTTCGTCATCGCCCATGAACTGGGCCAAAAAAAGTGCGGGTCCTTTCATGATCTCGGTGCTTGAGTGATTCGGTTTGGTTTCTGCTCCATAAATGCGGTATGACCGTTCGGGAGTGTGTCCGGGGTCGAAGGTGGCCGTAGAGGGTCACGTGCGGTCAATCGTACTTCACAAACGGAGTCCACTTGGCATCGCCGTTCGAGGAGGCAATGACAGTGTCAATAAAGGCAATTCCGCGGACACCATCCTCGACGGTCGGGTAGTCATAGAGATCGGTCTGCGGCTTCTGACCTGCCGCCCGTTGCTGAAGGGCGAAGGCGACATTGCGATATATATTGGCAAATGCCTCCAAATACCCCTCCGGATGTCCGGCCGGGACACGGGTGTGTTCATCGGCTACCGGATCCAGATAGGGCAAACCGGTACGCCATTTCTCCTCGGGTCGGTCGCCATGGCGAACCCACAGCGTATTGGGCTCCATCTGGTGCCATTCGAACCCCCCTTTTTCACCATAGACGTAGATTTTCAGGGAATTCTCCTCGCCGGCGCTCACCTGGCTGGCATGCAGGACCCCTTTGGCTCCGCCCTCGAACCGAAGCAGCACATTGCCATCATCGTCGAGCCGGCGGCCGGGGACAAAGGCTGTCAGGTCTGCGCAGAGCTCCTCGATCTGCAGGCCGGTCACATACTCGGCCAGGTTCTCGGCGTGGGTTCCGATGTCGCCCATCGCCCCGGCCGGTCCCGATCGTGCCGGGTCGGTGCGCCAGGCCGCCTGTTTGTTCTCCTCTTCGAGCTTCGATGCGAGCCACCCTTGTGGATACTCGACCACCACCTTGCGCAGAGTTCCCAGCTTTCCGTCCCGAACGAGCTGTCGGGCCTGCTTGACCATTGGATAGCCGGTGTAAGTGTGGGTGAGGGCGAACAAAAGGCCGGTGTCGTTGACCAATTGCCGCAACTCCTTCGCTTCTTCGAGGCTCACGGTCATCGGCTTGTCGCAAATCACATGAAATCCATTCTCCAGTGCGGCTTTGGCCACCGGGAAGTGGACATGGTTGGGCGTCACGATGGAGACCAACTCCATACGCTCCTCCTCGGGGAGCGCCTTCTCTTTGGTCATCATTTCGTCGAACGTCCCGTAGACCCGATCGGGATCCAGATAGAGATTTTCGCCACTCTTTTTCGAACGTTCAGGGTCACTGCTGAAAGCACCGCACACCAACTCAATGTGTCCGTCCAGGGCTGCTGCCATCCGGTGAACTTCTCCGATAAAGGCGCCAATCCCGCCTCCGACCATTCCCATGCGAATTTTGCGTCTGCTCATCTTCTCTCCGTTGCGTTACCGTCGGTTTCAAATTCGGAGTCCGGAAAGCGCAACCCCTCACGACGCACCGGACACGAGAGGCAAATTGCCGTTCTCGGGGCACGTTGTCAACAGTTGAATGGATCTTGGACCAAGGGTGTACAGGAAAAATCATTACTGAATTGCTCTATTCATATATTTTTTAATCGTTTAAATCTTGAAATCATGGAGTTTACATCTGATCTAAGTCTCCGCGCTTCATATTCATTCCCTCTAAACGCATTCTTTGCAAGATTATCACATAAACTGGAAATATGATCAATATCGAACTCATTAAAGAACGAATTATTTTCAAAAAACAATCTTACTTTATCTAAAGCCAAATTTTTTTCACTCTTAATACTATTCGAATATACATGATAATTCCCAGCATGAGCCTCTACTTTGGATGCAATATTAATTAGATCATTACCATCTACAAGATCAATATTGTATTTTTCAAAATCATAACAATTTTTACTAAAATTTCCGGTAGTTACAAATTTACCTTTAGAGACATTGTGGAATTTTAAAGATCCTAAAAAAGACCTTAGATGATTTACACTTATAGTTTCTTTATACCTTTTACATTCAACTAAATAAGTATCTCCATCTTTGTGCAAAATTATATCTATACCTTGATCTCCGGTAGATTTAGTTCTCACAGACTCAAATCCTAAATGATTAAAAATACCTGACACATATATTTCAAATTCGAATGGATTCATTTTTTTTAAATGATTCAAGCTAGTTATACCAGATCTCTGAATACTGTCCTTATATTCAGATAGATTATCCTCATGAACCTTTAATTCATCTGATAGTGAACTTATTGATCTTATTTGTTCTCTAATCAATTTGTTTTCTAATTCTACTTCTTTTGATCTACGCTGTTTCAGTAGATTCTCATGTGATTCTTTTTGATTACTATATTCTTCCGCTATTTTTATTTCTTCCGGAAATGGTTTGTGATCATTTCTATCACTGAAATACTTTACGTTAATAAAAATATAGATTATCGTTGTTAGTGAGAAAAAAGATGTAATAGCACTTATGAAAATTTCATATGTGAATAGTTTGTCTGGAAAATCGTGATATATAATAAAAACTGGTAGCAAGACAAAAGAAAGTAGAGCGGAGATATGAATACTTTCAGGAATAGTGATTCCTTTTAGGTTATTGTAAAATTCTACTTTCTTAAGAATTTTTTCTTTTTCTTCGTCGACCCTAAAATTGTTGTCTGTGTATTTCATTGTTTATTAAGTGAAATAATCTAATTCTTCTATCAGCATGCTCAGTAATTGTTTATTCAAATAGGATGTGCATTTCTAAAATGCAAATATTTCGCTGATGTCAAATGTGTGTAATTAAGGATATTGCAATGGTCTAATTAATTATTAAAATATTTTATATGAAATATATGGTCTAGAATTTCAAATGGTTGATGAATGGGCGCAAAAGGAGTTTTATGGGCGAGCTAGAAATAGCTCTCAGTTTCGAGATTTGGTACAGAATCTCCTCATAATTGTTACAAAACTAAATTGGGGCATCAGATTCACGTGCTACGAGAAAGTTATAAACAGTGCTCAGCCAAACAATCTATTAGCGTTTATAGCGTTTAGTATATACATTGCACGTACAACATCATTCAAAATGGCCGAATATGGAACGCATTGATTCTACACAACTGAATGCATCCGAAGTAGATGCGATTGATACCCTTCTTCAAGGGAAACGGAGACCCGCCTTGGTGGATGGTGATGGCAATCGGTTGGAGCTTCCGGAACCAATATTCAAGTTGCTGGTCCACGTGATTCAGCAATGGAAAGAAGGACGCACGATCGTGTTGATGCCGGAAGATGAAACATTGACAACGCAGGCGGCGGCCAACTTTCTAGGAGTTTCACGGCAGTTTCTGGTGAATTTATTGGAGGCTGGAGACATTGAGTTTCATAAAGTGGGAAGTCACAGGCGTGTATATCTCCGGGATTTGAAGGCCTATATGGAACAGCGAGACAAGTCCAGACGAAAAGCGATGGATCAACTGTTCGACAACGTAAGTAAAGCGGGCAAGTACGAGAGCGACTATACGGGCGATGATAGCTGATTACAGGGTCTTACTCGATTCATGTGTTCTGGCCAACTATGCGGTGTGTGACCTCTATCTTCGAATGGCAGAAACACCCCGACTTCTCATTCCAAAATGGACAGAAGAGATCCTTGACGAGGTGTACCGCACCCATACAGAAAAGCTGCAGTGGCCCGATGAGTTGGCTTCATCATTTCGAGAAGAGATCGTCAAGGCATTTCCGGAAGCCATGATAACCGGATACGAAGGTTTGATACCTGTCATGCGAAACGACAAGAAAGATCGACATGTCTTGGCGGCGGCAGTACTTGAAAAATTGGACCTGATTATCACCTTCAACCTGAAAGATTTCAAGACAGAAGCCCTTGAACCTTGGAACTTGAAGGCTGTGCATCCTCAAGACTATCTCTTATCCATTTATTCCATGGATCCGGCAAAATTCATCGCAAAGCTTTCCGGCATTTCCAGGAAGAGGGAGGAAGAGTTGGAAGATACCATTCTATATATGGGGAGAGCCCTTCCAGCTTTGAGTACACGGCTCATGAACGATCTATCCGAGTAGGAACGAAATCTGCGGATCAAAGATCCAGATTCAGCGAGAAGAGGCTCCCGATCGAGTAGAGCTTGACGTTGGCCCGTCCCACATCCCGGATCGGCAGGCGAAGATACGGCTCGACGCGTACGTTCCATCCGGGTACACCCGACAGCTCGTAACCAACCGAAAGATTTACATGGCTGGCCCAGTGGCGCGTTCCGGTAGCTCCCTCCCACTCCCGTAGCTGACCCGGCGCCGACTGCGCGTAGTCGAATCGGTAGCGTTCGTTGAGCATGATGTAGCTGGACACACCGGCACCGGCCACAATTCGTGACCGGTCTCCCTGGTGCAACTGCAGTCGTAGCGAGACCGGAATGTCCAGCAGATGACAGACGGCGTGGAGCGACTCCGGTCCGGCAACCGCGCCATACGAATAACCGTTTGGGTTGTAGAGGCGCCCGTCTCCCGAGTATCGAACCCCTGAGTAGATTACCCCCGTCTGCAGGGAGAGCATTGATCCCAGGCCCAGATCAAGCGTCACACCCGCTTTGAGGCCCGGAGAGCCGAATCCCGGCATGGCGCCGGCCATACTCAGATCGGGTGCCAGGACCAAGCCGAGAGAGAGACCACGGGCCGGTTCATCACCTGGATGCGAGGGATCGGCGTGCCCCACGCCGGTTCCGTTCCCACCGGGCCGGAACGCTGCGGAAGTCCCCACTGCCTGCACGGGCTGAACCGGAGGAGAAACCCGCCTGTCTGACCGAATCGTGGCCAACGCAACCGGCGTCGGTGCTTCCGGCTGCTGGATACCGGTGACCGAGCGATCCGGTCGCCCGGGTGTTGCCTCTCCACTGATGGCGATCTCGAGGTTGTCATCCGTCGTTCGGGATGAGCTCTCCGATTCGGCCGGATCCAACCCCATGGATTCTCGATCACCGGCATCCGGTTCATCGGCTGCAAGGATCTCTTCGTCACGAACCGACGATGGTAAATGATCCCGACCATCCGGAACGGGAAGAAGCGGTACGTGTGGCAGGATCCGTTCCGACTCCATGGCCAGTTGATGCGTGATTTCATTGAGTCGGAGATGGTTCTGGAGCGCAGCAACTCCCAGGATTGCAGCGACAACCAGGGATGCGACAGCCAACCAACGCCACCGCCTCACGCGAGACCGGTGCAGATTCCGGGCATCCAGACTGCTCTTCATGGCCTGCCAATCCTCTTCCCGATAGGGCACATCGAACTCATCGGTCACCTTTCGGCGGACGATCTCGTCCAGATTCGTTCTATTCTCTTTGTTACGTGACATCTTTTTGAATTCGATTCTGTTGTTCGATCAACTCTCGCAAACCGGCGCGGGCCCGGGCCAGATTCGATTTGGAGGTCCCGACCGCAATGTCCAGCATGCGGGCAATTTCGTTGTGTCCATACCCTTCCACGGCGTAGAGGGTAAAGACGGTTCGGTAGGCAGGTGACAGCTTATGGATCAATGCGATCAGTTCCCGGTAGGAGATGTCATCGAGAATCCTCTCATCCACCTCGACCTCCATCTCCCCGTCATGGCTCAAGGCGTACAACTCGTGATGCCGGCTCCTCTTTCGATAGTGGTCAATGGCCGTACGGACCACGATCTGGCGGAACCACGGCTTGAACGGGCGCTCGGTGTCATACCTCTCGATACTGTCAAACACCTTCAGAAAGGCATCATTGAGCATGGTCACCGCTTCTGTTCGGGAGTCGGCATAGAGTAGCGTAATACTCATCCCGTACGCGTACATTACCCGGTAGAGCCGCTCCTGACTCATGCGATTCTGCCTCCGGCATCCCTGGATGATCTCTGAAAGCACGCGGTCTCCCGTTTCGGGGCTGGTGACCGGTTGCACCACAGGCTTCTCCTGTTCCTTGTTACCGGATCGAACCATTCCCCTCCTTCTCCACGATATTGCAGAACGACTCATCTCGCAAGGCCAAATACCCGGTGAATATTGAATCCAATCCGGAGATCCCCGGCAAAAAAGGAGTCCCGGCTTCTCGCCATCAAAAAAGGTTCGGAGTGCCACTGCGAGCTGCTTAAAAAGATCTGAAACTCGTGGCCACCCGTATCGATCCCCATTATGATCGAAAAGGCATCCTGACTTCCGGCCATGCGGTCTCCGATGACGGGAAGATACTCTGCTCCCAACGAGAACCGGTCATTCAGCGGAAGCCACCCCAAGACGCCCACGCCGAATATCCGGGTCGGATCCCCGGGAACGGTGCGTCCGAACTCCGCTACCATCGGACTCACCTGCAGCGCAAACTTCTCGAATCGCCTGGCCACGTGAAGAGCGGAAAACCCGACCAACCGTTCACGAAACGAGAGCCCGAGCCCCGGTAATGTACGTACGTGCAGAGCCCCCTTGAGCGCCACATCGACGGGTGAGGTTCTCTCGCCGGTCTGACGCAGGAGCAACCATGTGGATCGCAGGTCGACCACATTTTCAAAGGCCATCCGACCCAGGCCCAGACTCCACCGGTCGGTCACTCCCCAGTCGAGACCGATTCGGGTGTTGGCTCCGTCATCCAGGCCAAAAAATCGGTCGATCCCCCCCTGCACGGGACCAAAGAGGTGAGCCACAGAAAGGTTCAAACTTCCGGCATCCGGAAGGTAGACCGTTCCGACTCCGAGCAGCGTCATCGCCCCGAACGGGGGATCCGGAGCCACCGCCTCCTCCACCCGTTCCCGTTGCAGCTGCGCATACGCAGAATCGGTCGGGACCAGACACCCTGCCCACAAGAGCACCCCCAACATCAGGGAACGCGTGCCCCGTCCCAACCCGCTGGTCCCGTTCCAATTCCTTCGATTATCTCGGAAGATGCTCATGGGGTCATTCCCTCATTCGGTTGTCATGGTTGTTGT
>JBNJFK010000012.1:0-7179 GCA_051746765.1 Bacteroidota bacterium | reverse complement strand
CGGTAGTTCGTCCACGGCTTGAAGGGTGGCTTGAATTTCGACGTCCTGCTCCTGCTGAACCCGGTAGAAGAGCAGTCCCGGTGGTTCGATCCCGTACGACTCCAGACGAAGTGTCCATTCCGCCTGCAATCGAACCCCGCCCTCCATTGGAGTCAGGACTCCCTGAATCTCGACCGACTGTGTGACTCCGTGAATCGTAAACTCCCCGACTGCCGTGACCGGTTGGGACTCTGATCGATTCGGGTCGAACCGCTCCGTTAGCTGTCCGGTGAATTCGGCAAAGGGGTATTGCTCGACCTCCAGCGTGCGCCTCATGTCCCGATCCCTCCGACGCAAGCCGGTCTCCTGTGTGGAGAGATCCAGGTAGAAATCCACGATATTCTCTTCCAGATCGATCATGCCAGTCAGGTGATCGGAACGCCCGGTAAATGAGTGAAGCGGGACGCTCGAGGTAAAAGAGGCCGTCCCGCTTTCGGTAAACAGGAGCGTCTTCTCCCCGGCGGTGGCAACAACCGAAACGTCGGTTGATTGACCGATGGCCGGAACCGTGCATGCCAGCACAAACAGGAGCCCTGCCACCCCTGGCCACGCCCAACCCGGTAGATGTCTGTCTGATGGGGTCATATCAGGGATTCTGAATCTTCTGTCCGGCGTTGCCGGGTCGAACCGATTCGTCTGTCGCCTCGACAACGGTGATCGATCCGTCCATGCCTACGTGTGGAATACAGTAGTAGTCAAATTCTCCCGCTTCGGTAAAGGTCACTTCATAGGTGGCTCCGGGCGCCAGGTTGCCACTGTCGAACTCTCCGTCGTGCTCCCGGTCCGATCCGCTGGTGACGGTATGGGTCAGGTCGCTCTGGTTCCGCCAAGTGACCGTCTCGCCGACTTCGATCTCCAGGCTGGATGGGGAAAAGCTGGTTCCTTCCATAATCACTTCATTTTCGGCCGGCTCTCCACCCCCACCGTTTCCACCGTTCGTGGAGTCGGTCGGGGTGTCGCCACAGGAGGCGAGTGATAATAGCAGTAGTCCGAGCAGAAATACGAATAGTGCATGGCGAGGGAAAGAATCTGACAAGATTCGTTCGTCGGGCTCGGGTGGAATGGGATACATGGCGGTCTGGATCTGTGAATGAGGATGTAACTTCTGTCTCTATCCAGCCTGTACGTGTGGAAAACCGAAAGGGTTGCGTGGGGGTGAGAGGAAAACGTGTAAACAAATCCCGGAATTGTTGACACATTCGCCGGATATGTTAAAGAATCAGGAAAAACTTAACATATCGGCCAAACTGCACAGCGCCATTGGGGTGGAATCACCCATTCGATGCCTTTCGTGTAAGGTTGTCGGTCTGAGCTGATCATTACGAATGAAGATCTTGCGTAGATTATGAATGGCTGGTTGTTATACTTGAGAACTATCGCTACCGTTATATTAGACGTGCTTCTCCGAATAGATGATGAAATACCATTATGTCTGACCCGATGACTCTTAAACAGAAGGTGATTGACAGCATTGAGCGACTCCCTCAGGATGCCTCATTGGAGGACATCATCGAACGAATATACTTTATTCATAAAGTTGAATTGGGTCTCAAGCAATCCGAACAAGGCGACGTGATTACCCACGAAGAGCTACTCAAGAGAATCGATGAATGGTAAAGATTCATTGGACGCTCCAAGCCCATGAAGATTTGCATGCCATTTTCGAATACATCAGTCATGACTCTCGACGAGTCGCAAGGCTGTTTGTGGAGAAAATCTACCATCGGGCAGGCCAGTTGAGATCTTTTCCCTTTAGTGGAAGAATCGTCCCGGAAGTTGATGAGGAGAATGTCAGAGAGCTTATCTACAGGAATTACAGAATTGTGTACAAAGTAGATCAAAATGCCCAAGTGGACATACTGACGGTATTTCACAGTAGTAAAGTACTTGATGACACTATGTTATCAACGTAGTAAGCTCTCAAAAGCGAGCAGCCTTGTCCGCCACATCCGCCAACCGCTCTCCGAGTTCAAGGAGAGTCGCACTGTCGTAGTGCCAGGGATCCTGAAGGTGGTGGGACTCCGGTAAACGGATACGGTGCACATCGGGATCCTCGTCTGTCAATTGTTGTTGTGCTTCGTTGATGACGGAGGCCCACGGTTGGGACGGCGAGCCGTCGGGAAGTTGTCCTTCGGTCGAGAGCTCCACCAGGAGAATCGAAAGTGTATCATCTTCTGCAAGGGCCCGGACCCTTTTCAGAAACCGGCGCAGCCTCTCTTTATACTCGTTGGCATAGCGCTTGCCAAAGGCGGCGTCACTTTCCCCCTGAATCCAGATGAAGAGTGACGGGCGGCTGGCTACCCTCTGGTTTTTTTCGGGTAGTGGAATCGATGCCGAACGGGCGATCGCCTCCATCAGATAGGTGAATTGATTGCGTACATCATGGTCCGATAGATCGGGATCCCACGTACCCCAGTCGGTGGGCGGTTCGGGATGCAGGGACGAGCCTCCTTTGGCGACCTTGAGCAGGGCCAGCGGCATCTCCGGTCGCAGCTCCCGCATTCGGCTTGAAAAAGAGAGCTCCACTCCGAACCGGTCGGAGAGACGGAGTCCCCATCTGTTGTGGGAGACGCCGGATCCGAACCCCGGTTTCAGGGAGTGCCACTGTGTGAAACGATCCCCCGGTTCTCCATCCTTCCGCCGGTTCGGGCTGTAGATCCAGCGTTCCGGTTGTATACCCCGGAGGGACTCCGGAAGGTCAGACGTCCATCCCAACCCATCCATGTTGGATTGACCGGCCATCCAGATGAGGGGGATTGTTTCGATGGTAGAAGGAGTTGAATTCATGTTGCACATGATGTCGGATGATACATGAAATCAAGTAGAGATGAGACTCAGACTTTTGGAAGGATTTTTCTTCTCTGAGTATTTAATTGATAATAATTTATCTTTTAAATAGCTTAAAACAGAATTAAAGATAATATGATATCACTTACATGATCTCTCTGTTTACCCCCAAGGAGGCCTCTCGTTCCATTGCTGCACGTGCCAGGCAGCAGCGATTGCAGATGAACATGACCCAAAAAGAGCTGGCAGAACGCTCAGGCGTCAGTTTTGGGAGTGTGAAACGATTTGAGCAATCAGGTCGGGTATCGCTCAAAAACCTGCTTCACATCGCTGTTGTATTGGATTCCCTGAAAGATTTTGAAGAGCTGTTCAAGGCAGAACCCTGGAATTCCATAGACGAGATGATCGATCAACAAGCGACAACCAAACGAGAGCGGGCACGAAGGCATGATTCCTGACATCGACCTGTTAACTGTGACAATGGACGGGAGGCGTGTCGGTCAGTTGGCGCAGAACCTTGATCACTGTGCTCTGTTTGAGTACGATCCGGAGTGGCTCCAGAGTGGTTTTTCCATTTCACCGTTCCACCATCCTTTGAAAGGGGGACTGTTTAGGGCAAAACCGGATCCGTTCGACGGGCTGTTCGGAGTATTCCATGACAGTTTGCCCAATGACTGGGGCAAGGGGGTTATTGACCGGTGGCTACGGGAACAGGGAGTCAATCCGGAGGAGGTGTCTTGGTTGGAGCGACTCGCAATTGTGGGTGGAAACGGGATGGGTGCACTCCGCTACGAACCGGAGGTCGACGTGGTTCAGAATGATCAAGTCATCAGCCGGGACAGATCCCTGGATTTCTACGCGACCGAACTCAAAAATGCAGTGGGTGGAGAACCTGTCGGTTCACTGGACGAGCTCGTTGTGATTTCGGGTGTTGCAAAAGGAGACCGACCGAAAGTGTTGATGGATGTGGATGATCAACCGTGGATGATAAAATTTAGGGGAGAAGAGGATCCGGACGACATCGGTAAACTTGAATACCTTTACTCCATGACGGCCAAGCTCGCAGGGATCGAAATGCCGGTGACGCGGTTATTCGAAGACAAATACTTTGGTATCCGGAGATTTGATCGTCGAAACGGATCGCCTGTACACATGGTAACAGCTTCCGGATTGCTGCATTTTTCTCACCGAGATCCATCGTTGGATTATACAGACCTGATGAATGCGACGTTTCTACTGACCCGATCGATGGTGGAGGTCAAAAAAGTGTTTCGTCGGATGATTTTCAATGTTTTGACGCACAACCGGGAGGATCATGCTGGAAATTTCTCCTACTTGTACCGTAACGGTACGTGGGTTTGTGCTCCTGCATACGACTTGGTCTACAGCCACGGGTTCAGGGGAAATCACTCGACGATGGTACTTGGTAACGGGGTTCCGGATCGGACCACACTTCTGAACGCCGGAGAGGAAGCAGGCCTGTCACGTCAAGAGTGTCTTTCGATAGTTGAAGAGGTGGAGGAAGCAACCCGGAAACTAGTGGAGATGATTCAGGATCGCTGGGGTGTTTCATAACGAGTAGTCGTTGTCATT
The DNA here is from genome assembly GCA_051746765.1 of Bacteroidota bacterium. Lineage (GTDB taxonomy): Bacteria > Bacteroidota > Rhodothermia > Balneolales > Balneolaceae > JBBEBE01. Next base: position 2,760 of record JBNJFK010000012.1, on the reverse strand, counting down.
TAGGTGTGGATCCGACATATTCCAAGAGGCCATTTTTAATATGTGCCAAGATCCTGTTGGCCCGGTTGGTCGGGTCTTTTTTTGTAACTGAATCCGACTCGAACCCATGTCTTCATCTTCCCGAAACCAGAGTCCGGCCGGTTCGGCCCGTCCCACTCGACGATCTTTTCTGAAAACCAGTGGCAGGTGGGTCTCCGGACTGCTGGCCGGCTCCATGGTGCCGGGAGCGCTTCAGGCCACCGGTCATTTCAGAGAGGATCAACCACGGTACGCCGGACCGGTCATCGATATACACCAACATACGCGCTATCACGACCGAAACGATCTGGAGATGGTGCGACACCAACGGGAAATGGGGATTTCCCACACCATTCTCTTGCCGGCCGGGGAGTATGTAGAGACGCCGGCCACACACGGCGGGGAGTCGAATGGGTTGGGTGGGGTAAATGCCGGTGGAAACGCCTCTTGCCGGGCGGTGGCGAACCGCTATCCATCCGAGTTTCTCTTCGGAGCCAATGCGGTTCCCGATATGCCCGATGCAGTGAGCCAGCTGGAGGAGACTCTGGAGGAGGGAGCATGCGTTATCGGGGAGATGAAGTATGGTTTGGCGTGTGATGACCCCCGGATGAAACGGATCTATGAAGTGGCACAGGCGTGGAATGTTCCGGTGCTCCTTCACTGGCAGCACGATCGGTATAATCTCGGGTTCGAGAGATTCCACAAGGTGTTGGAGGCCTATCCCCGGGTAACGTTCATCGGGCATGCGCAGACATGGTGGGCCAATATCGACCAGGCGCACGAGGATCAGAGTAATCTCTATCCGGACGGCTCGGTAACGGCGGGTGGTTGGACCGATACACTACTCAGTGACTACGAAAACTGCTACGGAGATCTATCGGCCGGGTCCGGGCTCAACTCCCTGCAACGGGACATGGAGCACGCTGCCTGGTTCCTGGAGAAGCATCAGAACAAACTGTTCTACGGGAGCGACTGTGCCGATGCGGAAGGAACCGGCGACGCGTGCCAGGGGTATGGAACACTGAAAACCGTCCGTTCACTCTGCAGGAGTCGGGAGATGGAGGAAAAACTTCTCTATGGCAATGCGAAACGAGTGTTCAATCTCGGGGAGGCGATTTAATGGTGTGCCGATGTCGAAGCGCTATGTTCGTTCTGCCTCTCTTGTTTCTCTCCTGTTCGGCTGAACCGGCCTCCTACAGTGATCCGCTCACACCAGCCGCCTCTCTGGAGGCGATGGTGCACAGCCCGGACCTTCGGGTAGAGGTTTTTGCTTCCGAACCCCATGTGGTGGATCCGGTCGAGATGGTCTTTGACGAGACGGGTGCGGTCTATGTCATGGAGATGTCGGACTATCCGTACAAGCCGGAGGAGTTGGAGGTGGAAGACGTTGTGGGAGAACCCTCTCAATACCCTTCTGATCCTGCGATTACAGAGGCCGGGGGAACGATTCGCCGATTGATCGACAGCGACGGGGACGGGGTCATCGATGATTCGAAACTCTTTGCTTCGGGAATCAAAGAGGGAACCAGTATTCTGCCGTGGAATGGTGGATTGCTGGTCACATCAGCCCCCGACATCCTCTATCTGAAGGATACCGACGGAGATGGAGAGGCCGACCACCGGGAGGTTCTCTATACCGGCTTTTCGACCACCAATGTACAGGCTCAGGTGACCAGCCTGCGGTTCGGTCCGGACAACTGGATTTATGCGTCCAATGACGGGCGACCCGGTGAGATCCATTCTCTGCGAGATCCGAACCGTTCGTCCGTGGATGTGAGTGGAGCCGATTTTCGATTTCGTCCATGGAGTGGCGAGATGGAACGAGCGACCGGCGTGGGTCGGGTGGGTCGTACGTTCAACGAGCGTGGACACTACTTTATGACTTCTGCGGTTCCGCACATTCGGCAGGCGGTGATTGCCGATCGTTATCTGCAACGCCAACCCGATCGGGCGATCGGAGCGATCGAAAACAACAACCGACACGGACTCTGGATGGGTCAGTTGACTCCTCCGCCATATTGGCGAGCCGAGCGTAGCGAGCGTCGGCAGGCACAGTATGACGAAGCGGGTCTGGATCGGACCGAGGATGTAAGCGGCCAGTTTACCGGGGCCACCGGTGGCGTTTACTACGGAAGTGCAGCGATCGAGGCGTGGAGAGGGGATCACTTTACTGGTGAGCATGCCGGGGCTCTAATGCATCGGGATCGCCTTCAACCCAGTGAAAACGAACCGGTCTGGAGTGCGACCCGATATCCCGGGGAGGAAGAACGAGAATTTTTGGCGTCGACAGACCCCTGGTTCAAGCCGACAACCGTGACCGTAGGGCCCGATGGCGCGCTCTACGTGGTGGACATGTATCGGCAGCACACCGAACATCCAATCGCCATTCCGGAGGATTTGAAGGAGAATCCCGATCTGGAATTTGCCAACGGGCGGGATCGGGGGCGAATCTATCGCATCACGCATCGGGATGCGGAACTATCCCCGATATCCGGTGAGGAGTTGGCGGGTATCGGTCCCTCCGAATGGTTGGAATGGCTCGCCCATCCGGACCAGTGGTGGCGCTTGACAGGGCAGCGACTCTTCGTAGAGAGACAAGAGAGCTCTCTCGTGTCCGAATTGAGAGAGATGGCTGCCGATCACGAGAGTCGGCATGCACGCCTGCACGCACTCAACACATTGGAGGGGTTGGACGCCCTTGCGGAAGAGGACCTGCGGCGGGCGATGAACGATTCATGGGCC
>JBNJFK010000011.1:0-24370 GCA_051746765.1 Bacteroidota bacterium | reverse complement strand
ACCGAAACGAGGTAGTCGAGATCTCTGAGGAACGTCCGCGACTCTCCATCGGATCCGACTTTTTGCGGGAAGTATTTGTTGAAGAAGGTGAAGCCTTCGGAAACGTCTACTCGCGTGGTTTCCAGAGAAATGATGAAGGACAAGTACTCGTCGACCAGGACAATGGTCTTCCGTTGGTTACCGGCGGGAAAACCGTCATGGTTGCCAACTACGAACCGGACTGGACGGGAGGAATCTCTTCCAACATCGCCTACGGGAACTGGAACTTGAGCTTCCTGATTGACCACCGTCAAGGTGGAAATGTCGCATCCTTCTCAAATGCGGTATCGTATGCGGATGGTGTTGATGTACAAACACTTCCTGGCCGTGAAGGTGACCTGGTATTCGGAGAGACTGTATTCAAAGACGAGTCTGCTGTCATGGTGGATTCCAATGGAGATGAGGTTGGACCGAATACAGCTACCACGGATGCTGAATCGTTTTGGCGTCAGCTTGGCGGACGAAATGCGCCGGTTGGTGAAGCGTTCGTTGAAAGTGCGACCAACACGCGACTCCGCGAGTTGACACTGGGATACCGACTCCCCGAGTCCGTGCTCGCGACACTTCCGGTCAGCAATGTGACGGTCTCTTTGGTGGGAAGAAATCTCTTCTTTATCCACAGAGCGTCCGCGAACATCGATCCGGATCTGATGTTGGGTACAGGTGCAGCAGCGCCAGGCTTTGAGTCTTTTGCGCCACCAACGACACGTACGTTCGGTGCCAACATCAAAGTCGACTTTTAACGAAGTCCTGACTTCAATTTTTGATATAGGATTCACTATGAAACAGACAACTATGAAATATTACAGATTTCCCGGTCTGGGACTGCTGGCACTTATTGTGGCCTTCGTTGCAGTCTCATGTACCGACTTTTCGGAGCTGAATACCCCGTCGGATCGTCTGCCTGCAGACAATCTGGATGCGAGTCAAATTGGATTTCAATTTGCTCAATCCCAGTTTTACGGGGTACGAGGCGGAGGTGGTTATCAAATTGGTAAAAACCTCTTTGGTGACCTCTATGCACAGTACTTTGCCACGACGGCAGAGAACTTTGATTCCGACCAAAACGTACCGGTTGGAAGTTGGGTGAACTCCGCATGGAACTTCATCTACGGAACACCTGCACCTCAGATCCAGGGACTGATCGACTTTACTGCCGAGGCAGACATGCCGGTGCAGAATGCGATCGCCAAGATCTGGAAGGTTCAAATTTTCCACACGATCACCGATCAGTGGGGACCGATCATCTACAGCGAGTATGGAAACGGGGAGACCAGTGTTCCATACGACTCGCAGGCAGATATATACAGCTCCATGTTGGAGGAGCTTGAGTCCGCAATCGGCGTGTTGGATGCCAACCTCGACCAAGAACCGTTCAAGGGTCATGATCTGGTGTATGACGGGAACGTCACACAGTGGATCAAATACGCCAACTCGCTTCGACTGCGACTCGCCATGCGTGTCGTCTATGCCGACGAGACACTGGCACAGGACAATGCGGAGGCTGCGGTCAGTCACTCGATCGGAGTGATCGAGGACAATGCAGACAACGCAATGGTTGCGACCGGAACCAACAGCCGGAACCAGATGAGTACGATCACCAACTGGGGTGAATTCCGAATGAGCGCCACGATGGAGAGCTACCTGGAAGGGTTTGACGATCCTCGCGCCCACCGGATGTTCAATAATCCGGTTGACGAAGATTGGGACGATGAGCTTCGCGGTCTTCGAAACGGACTTCCGCGACCGGACAAAGGGGTAACGGTAAATCCGCTCTACTCTGATGTGGATACCCGATGGTTGCCGGAAAGCAGTGGCGACTTCCACCCGTATGAAGTCATGCGAGCCGCCGAAGTGTGGTTCTTGCGTGCCGAAGGTGAGCTTCGCGGATGGAACATGGGCGTTGCTTCTGCACAAGAGGCGTATGAAACCGGAATCGAGACCGACATGCTGGATGAGGAATACGGCGCCGTTGAACAAGCGGACGTTGACGCCTATATCTCCAGCACGGCGACACCGGCAGACTACACCAATCCCGACCAGCCCAGCTGGGATATCGCGGCACCGTCGGATGTTCCTGTGGCATGGGATCTGTTGGGTGGTTTCGAGCGAAATCTCGAGCAGATCATCACTCAGAAGTGGTTGGCTCTCTATCCGGACGGTGTCGAAGCGTGGGCAGAAGCGCGACGAACCGGCTATCCGAAGATGTTCCCGCGAATTGCATCGGATAACGGAGATGTTCCAGAAGATGTGATGATGAAACGTCTGCCTTTCGCTGACGCAGAAGAGTCCAACAATGGTGCGGCTGTCGAAGCTGCCAGAGGACTCCTTGGTGGAGGGGACAATGCTGGAACTCCACTCTGGTGGGATCAGAAAGACACCAACGACGAGAACATGCAGTAGTTGCAGGTTCCTGTTGTGATTGAATAGAGTCAGTCTCTATTCAGATATTCAAAAAGGGGTGTGATCCGAAAGGGTCGCACCCCTTTTTTTGTCTAGTTTATTTGTCTAAAAATTCCAGCTGAGAGAGGCATAAAGGGAGCGTCCACGAGATGAAAATGTATCGGACGAAGAGAAGAAGAGCTGCGATACTATTTGAAGATCCAGGTCTTGCAGAAGGGAGAGCTGCAGTGAAGGCGCAAGAAAGAGTGCTTCATCTGCGGGATAGAGACCGGTCATGACACCTGGTTGATAGAGGGGATGTCGAGTCCACTGTCCTTGAAGCAGAAACTGAGTAGATGAGAGCGAGGGATTGTCCGGTCTCAACTCATATCGGTTGGGTCGCGCAGGGTCTACTCCATCGCTGGCATTGTAGACTCCTTCTACCAAGAGATAGAGGGAGCTTGAGAAGAGGTGATCCAATGAAATGGAGCCTGCCCAATGACCAAGTGTGGATTCAGTGGATCCCGGTAGATCCTCAAACCAGGACCACTCCCCCTTGAATCCCGTGAGCCCCAGCTGACCTGCCCATCCGATTCCTGCAACGAAGCGTTCCCTAAAGAGACCGGTGAGCAGGTGCAGGTCATATCCGTTGTGATGAAATTGATAGCGAGCACCGGCCGTTGTTCTTCGGTACGAGGTACCTGGACTGTAGGCGATTTCGAGTCGTGACAGAGAACCGGGAAAATACTGAATGCGTATGGCGTCTGTTCCGGGCTTTTCGGGATAAAAGAGGTCGTAAGGAGAGTGAATATTGAAGATGTCATGCGGGTTGGTAAAGATGGAGATCCCCCAGTTGATCCGTTGCCTTCCAGCCCGAATCGTCCATTTCCCGGAGGACCAATCACCGTACATGCGGTCCAGTTCCGAATGAAGAAACCAGGTGTTTCGATTCAACAGAGTCGTAGAAAGTGGGAGGACCCCCTCGGTCCCCTTCAACTGTTCGTCATAACCGGGCCGTTCGTCGAGCCAACTGGATCGAATGAGTCGCGTGCGCAGATTTGCATGTACAGAAAAAGAGGGTGAATATATGTAAATGGATTCCAGGCGCTGATAGAGATGGTGCTCCCAAACAGACATGTTTTGTTGGGTAAGGGGATCTTCCGTCGAGAGCCAGACGGGGGCATACCTTGCATATCCACGTACCTCCAGTGGTGAGTCGGTATCCAGGGATTGTGACAGGAGTGGTCCCGACTGTATTAGAATCAATAACAGGCCAGTGACAATCGTTCTATGAAAGAGATGACAACAGTTCATACCTCTTCGGGTGTCTGTTTCTCATCACTTTCAATGGCGCCATCCACCATCGTGATCACACGTCGGGCGCGATCGATGACGCGTTGGTCGTGAGAGGAGAAAATAAAGGTTACTTGCTCCTCCCGATTCATCTTTTCCATGAGGCTCAACAAATTCATGGCCGATGCCGTATCCAGATTGGCCGTCGGTTCATCTGCGAGGATAAAGGAGGGTCGGGAAGCCAATGCACGCGCAACGGCCACCCGCTGTTGTTCACCTCCGGAGAGTTCGTGGGGCCGGGCGTTCAGCTTGGATTCGAGCCCCATCTGTGCGAGTAGTTCGGTACTACGCTCTTTGAGTTCCGCTTTGGGACGTTTTTGAAGCAGCATGATGAAAGAGACATTCTCGTATGCAGAGAAGACAGGAATGAGATTGAATGACTGGAAGACAAATCCGATGTGGTTCAGTCGATATCGAATTCGTTCACGGTCCGAGAGGTTCGTGATCGGGACTCCATCAATAACGACATGGCCCCGGGTGGGAAGATCCAGACCCCCGATCATATTCAGCAAGGTAGTTTTACCCGACCCGGACGGTCCCCGTACGGTTGTAAACTCTCCCCTGTCGAATGATATGGAAACATCATTGAGTGCGACAACCGGTACCGTTTCTTGTTGGTACACCTTTCGCAGTTGGTCTGTCTGTATAATGGACATGGTTGATCAGGTTTGGGGACGATGGATGGGGTGAAGACGGACAGCACGGATGGCAGGCCAGATGGCTGCAAGGACGGATGTGCAAAGTATGAGGATGGAGATCCAGAAAAATTCAGCCGAAGAGAGCGATGGATAGACCAGGGAGTCAAATCCCCACTGTTGGAGAGAGTCTCCTCCGAAGCGCGTCAAATCGATCCCACGAATGGAGAGCCACTGGAGAAGGAACCAGGAGGCAATCATTCCAATACTTCCGCCAAGTGCCGTTACCAAAATGGATTCCAACAGAATCATCGAAAAGAGACGCCCTTTGCTCAAACCGACGGCAAGCAGCATGGTGAGTTCCGGCATTCGTTCAAAGATGGACATGAGCAAGGTATTCAGAATCCCGAACATGAGAGCGAACAGAATAATGCCCATAATGTAGATCGACATGGATGCACCGGACTGAGTCAGATAGCGTAGCTCGGGCGAGAGTTCGATCCAGCTCTCTGCTTTTACCGAAGGGAACTGTTCATTGATATGGAGAGCCACCTCGTCGCTGTGATCCATATCATGAAGACGAACGACCAGTTCGTGTAGTACGTCCTGATTGGATACGTGAGGTTGCAAATCCTGGAGTTGAACAAACACCTGTCGCAAGTCCCGTTCACGAAAGCCGGAATCATAGAGAGACGTAACCTGAAAGGCGACAGATGTCAGATCCTGTTCCAGGTTTTGGAACGAAAGAACAACACGCTCGTCAAGACGGACATTCAGCTTGTTGGCCAACGCTTGACTGATCATCATCGGAGGAGAATGGGATTCGGAAACGTCGAGTGTACCTTCGGTTCGATGCCGGTCAAAGGTCGTCGTCTCCTGTTCCAGGTCCGGATCGATACCCGAAAGCCGGACACCGGAAGTGACACTGGAGGATTGGATCATCGCATCGAGTTGGAGTCGTGGAGCCACGGATTGCACACGGGAATCTGCAGACAGCACCGAACGTATGTCGTCGGCCTGTTCAAGGATCATATCGGGATCCCGTTCGGTCAAAAATGACGGGTGGTGGATCTGAAGATGTCCCAGCTCTTCTCCGATGACTGTCTCCAGGCGTTGATCGATTAACCCATTGGTCCAGGAAGCGATCAGGATTCCGGCAACGATTCCCGACACAATGGAGGCCAGAAGAATGCTCGTCCGGAATCGGTTACGCCATAGATTACGCCAGGCCAGGATCCAGATCATCAGCGCCCCCCTTTTTTGGATGCATCCAGAATGTGCATTCGAAAGATTCGATGAATGGGGTAGAGCGAGATCAGAAGCGATACGAGAAAGAGTACGAATGCCTGCCAGAGGAAGATGTCCGCTGCCAGTGCTACGGGAAGAACCGGTTCGAAACCGAAAGAGATAATGACCTCTGCCATTTCGTCCGACAGTTGGATCGGATTTTTCCGGAAGTAGAGAACCAACAACAGACCCGATATGCATCCGACCAGCACCCCTGCCATTCCAATCCAGAGGGATTCAATCCAGACGACAAGTGCGAGTGTTTGGCGCTGCAACCCGATCGACAGCAAGACACCGAACTCGCGTGTACGCTCCAGCGTCATGGTCAAAATGGTACCGAATAGACCAAACCCGATAATGACATAGAGAACGATCATCATGAATCGGGTCTGCAGTTTGTCAAACTCGAGAGCTCGGAGCAGTTCCGGGTTCATCTCCTGCCAGGTTCGCAGAATCCGGGAGCCGGAAATGCCACTGGTACGGATCGCCGTGGCGACCGCATCCTGGTCCGCCGGAGCTTCGGGGGTGATCAGGATGGAGGTGACCTGCTCGTCTGCCGAGAGAAGCCACTGGGCATCTTGCAGGGAGAGATAAACCATCTGCTGATTCATCTCCCGCAGGGGAAGGCGCAGAAGTCCGGACACCGGGTATAGCCCGGCAGCTGTCTGTCCGAAGCGGCCCTGTCCGTAGAGAACGAGAGAATCTCCGATCGAAACCTCGAGGCGCTCGGCCAACCCTTCCCCGATAACGACCTGCCCGTCGCCCGGTTCGATAAACCGTCCACGGACAAGCCGGTCCTGCAACTGATTCAGTTGCTGTTCGGCATCCGGATCGATTCCGAGAACCATGGCGCCACGTGTCTGCTCATTTCCGGCGGCGAGCATGAAGGTCTCGATGCGAGGGTTCAGCAGATCCACCGAGGAGTGGGCGGCATACAGGGAGTCTCGAAGCTCTGCATGATAGGAGAGTGTGTGGTCGAGGGAGGGTTCATTCCGGTACTCACGATGTTGAAGCTGGAGGAACCCGGTGTGGAATCGAGCCATGTTCTCTACCATCTGATCTTGAGAACCGCGTTCCAAAGATTCGACGGCTATGGCCGACAGGACGGCAAAGACAACAGAAGAGATGGTGATCACCGTCCGTCGCGGATGTCGCCAGATATTTCGCCAGGCGAGCGTAAAGATCATGCCTTCCTCCTCAACGGAGTTGCTGGATTCTCTGGAGTGTAAAAAAATCGGGATTCAAATCGGTCGAAAAATCGAGTGCCCTGTAGGTCATCACAGTCTGGTGTCCCGGCTTGTCAGCCGGCGTCAACTCCATACGGGCAGGTAACCGTCGTCCGCCCAGATCGGTAAGGTCACTCATCTCCAGGGTGTTTACCAACTCGTCCCGCTGGTTGAATTGCTCGATTTTCCACTGGATGGATTCTTCGCGGTCGATCCACATGCGGACCCGGCCCCATACGATCGGCGTTCCCGGCTTGGGAGTGAGATCAATCACCCAGACCGGTCGATCGTTCCATATCTCCTCTCCGTTCAGGTCGTGCTCAAAATCGTTCAGCGTAGAGCTCTCCCGAACCAAATCGTCGTTCGAGAAGTCGGATCCCATCCAGGATTGGGACATCATCGAAGGGGGGAGCTTGATGGTACGGTCGATGGACGGGATGTAGTTCCAGATATCATTCTCGCGTTTGAGGAAAACGGTCCCGCGATCCCGGGCCGGAGAGGTAATCTGGATCAAGGAGTAGTCATCTCCCAGAGCCCATGCCCGCATGGCGACCTCGCGCTCGTAGGCCGGACGCACGATGGTCATCGTCATCTCGGCGTAGCTCGCATCGCCCCTCATCTTCTGCTCCATCTGTTCCAGGATCTCGGTCGCAGACTGTCCCGTAGCGGGATCCGTTGGCAAGAATACGAGCCAAAACAGTGTGAAGAAGAGAAACGTCAGGCGAACATTTCGGCTATACATCACAGATGGCAACGGCTTCCCGCAACCCCTCCATCGGATCCCGGGTCGGAATGAACTCCTGTCCCACATACCCTTCGTAGCCGATCTCCAGAAGCGCCTCCATGATTGCCGGGTAGTGTAGCTCCTGCTGGTTGTCCAGCTCCCGGCGTCCGGGAACTCCGGCCGTGTGAATGTGTCCGATCAGATCGGTTCCGTAGTCCTGTATTCGCTGGATCACATCTCCATTCATGATCTGCACGTGGTAGATATCGAAGAGCAGTTTGACGCGCGGTGAGCCGACGCGTCGGATGATGTCGGCACAGTAGTCGATGTCATCACCCTGGTACCCGGGATGACCCCGATTGTCGTCATTCGGGACGCGGGAGTTGAGATGTTCCACACAGATCGTCACGTTGTGCCGCTCGGCGGTTTGTGCAAGTTGTTTGAGCCCCTCTACTGTGTAATTGGCACCCGTCACCGGATCGATCTCCCCCTTCTCCGGATGGTTGAGATCGATATCCGAGAATCCGGTAAATGCGATCACCGACGGTACGCCGGCCCCGGCACACGCCTCGATTCTCTCTTCGGTCCGACGGATCACCTCGGGCTGGTAGCGTGGATTGTTGAGTCCTTTTTCGAACGGGGGGTCCGGCATCCCGTTGGTGGCCATGGCACAGGTGAGCCCGTGCTTTTGCAGGGTGGGCCACGCGTCGGGTCCCAGCAGTTCGACTCCTTCGCAACCCAACTCTTTCGCAACAAGACAGAGCTCTTCCAGAGACCACTGCTCTCCGAAATTCATGTAAGGCCAGGAGACCAGTACCTGCTGGATGCGACCGTTCCGTGAAGTCCGGCTCTTTTCACCGGACATGGCCAGACTCTCTTTTATCGATCCGATTCCCATCAGTCCGGCTGTGCCCAATGCCGCCTGCTTGAGCCATTTTCGTCGATCGAGAGAACGTCGGGATTGGATGTTGGAATCGTTCATGGATATGGCCTCTCGGTTACTTGATCTTTTGTTTCGTCGGGTGCCGAATCTGTCAAAGTCTGTCAAAGGCCGGATCCACTTCGAGTACTCACGGGCGGGAGGGCCACTCAACGCGATCCGATTACGTCCAGTTCAGTGACTCGCCCGTTGGCTGCATCCAGATCCTGCTGGATCTCTCGCCAATTCCACTCATCCGGAATCGGATCGTCGGTCAAAGCGGCCAAATCCAGCACATCGATGGGTTCAATGGTAACTCCGTCTTCCGGTACATCGGCTTCGGCACTCCAGAGAATGGCATTGGCGACCAGCCGCCGTACATGATCTACCCCCCAGTTCCAGTGGTAGTGACCGCCGGTAAATCCAAACCCCCGTCCGCCGCCCGGTCGTTCAAATGCCCATGCCAGATGTTGCGGCTCTTCCCGTTCCAGAACGGCTTCCCGGACGTGCGGATTGTTGGAGTGCGGCCCGTCATCGCGTTCCAGGGTCTCCGGCCCCGGAAGGGCTGTCAAAATGGGTTGAACCGGCTCTTCGGAGAAGCGCATGTGGTAGTACCACTCGTCATGCAGGGAGAACGGTTCCACTCCGTTTCGAATCGGATGGTTTGGCAGGCTCTCGAACTCGGCCGTCCAGATCGGATTGACTGACCAGTGCGTTTCGAAATAACCACCATTCCATCTCAGAAAGGCGTCCCCGGCCTCACCGGTTGGCACCTCGACGGCGTAATGCAGCGTGACAAATCCGGTCCCACTCTTCAGGACCGAATCCAATTCGTCCAGGTGGTCCAGTGCGGGGTGTTGGGTCCCGCCATTGGAGTAGATGACGATGACGTCTGCCTCTTCCAGGACGGAACGATCCCGTGGCCACCCACTCACCACCTGTGTTGTGACGTTTGTTCCCGAGTTCTCCAATGTACGAGCCAAGAGGGTAGATCCTCCCAGATGCTCGTGATTGCCGAATCCGTGGGACGGGGCGCCGGCGATGAAGAGAATGTGTCGGGGTTCCTCCGGAGGTGCCTCTCCCTGGCAACCGGCCAGGCCGGTTGCCAAAAGGAGAGAGGCCAGGATCACGCCCGGAATTCGAAGGTACGTTCCGAAAGAGTGGATCATCGGTCTCGGTCTGAGGTTCGAATGGATCGGGATCAGGCGTGGTTTTGAAGTACTTCCCGGATGCGACGCCCGACGACACCGATCTCTTCGGGTTTCATCATGAAGACGTTGAGCTCAAGTGCATCCCGACCTCCGGCCACTTCAATGGAGGGGTGTCCCTGTTGCAATTCCCGGCGTACATCGACCGGTGTGGCATCAATACGGGACTCGTCCCACGTGATGCGAAGGTGAGGTACATGATTGGCAACGGGAGGCATATAGACCTCGGTCTCCACGGAGGGCGCTTGTTTCGCGTGGTCTCCGATCCGATTCACCCAGGAGAGCCACTTCTCGTGTTCCTCCTCTTCGTCAATCGCAAGGAAGCGCTCCAGAGCGACCATCATGCCGAGAATTTCCTCCTTGTTCACCTTCATCCCCCGACCAATGTTGGCGTTGGGGCTGTGATTCAAGCGGGCCGCTTCAATCAGATCCTTGCGTCCCAACAGCAGTCCTGCGCTCTGAGGACCGCGGATCCCTTTCCCTCCGGAGAAGATGACCAGGTCAAAACCCATGCGGGTGTACTTGAAGAGGTTTTCTCGCGGGGGAGTATCGGCAGCGGCATCGTTCATGGTCGGAATGCCGTGTCGTTTTCCAATGGCGACAAACTCTTCGTGAGGGATTCGATGCTCGCCGGCAGCATTAAAAAAGAACGCCATGACAGTGTTCTCGTTGATGGCTGCTTCCATCTCGGAAGCACTGCTCACTTCGACAAACTTGGCACCCGTGTTGCGAACCATGCGGTCATACCCCATGCGGTGAGTATCCTGAATGATCACTTCCGGGCGGTTGCCTTCGACGATCGGCAACTCGCGCATCTTGTCCCGGTCGGTCCCGGTAATACAGGCGGATGTTCCGAGGACAATGGCCGATGCGGCTCCGGCTGATACATGAGCGGCTTCGCATTCGAGCATTTCTGCGATGCGTTCACCCACTTTGAGATTCAGATCGTTGAGCGGGACGAAATGATGAGTCGCGTAGCTGATCGCCTCGACCACTTCGGGGGGCATGAGAGAGGCGGTCAAGGTGGTGATGGTTCCCCGACCGTTGATAAACTTTCGAACGCCCAATTCCGTAAAGAAATCCCGCTGGTACTTCGGTGCTTTGAGCGCAGTACCTGCGGCATCCCTTACGATTCCGGTTCCGGCCAGTCCGCCAATGACAGGTAGGGTGGCCATCGCTTTGAGCATCTCTTTTCTGTTCAACATGTGGTTGGTCTCCTTGTGGTTTGGTGAATTCTCTCTGTTTTCTGATCCTTGCTTGCTCGCGAAGAGATCACTAAATACCCTCCACGTTAAGAAATTATAGATAAAAATCAGTAATCTTTTCCTGAATTTGACCTGCAACCGATTGTAGAACCGTACACTGCATGAGATCCGACCAACCAACGATGTCATCCATCCACCGAATCGTGTGCAGGATCCCCGCTCCTGCTCATTTGATCCTGATATTGACTCTGATATTTCCGATTATGACGAACGCTCAATCCGGCTCCGACCGATCCGATTCGAAAAGCCACCTGCCCGAATTTGTCGCACATCGGGGTGCTTCCTGGCTCGCACCGGAGAATACATTGGCGTCTATTCAGCTCGCATGGCAGCTCCATGCAGACGGGGTCGAGATCGACATCTACCGAACGAAAGACGGACAGTTGGCCCTGTTTCATGACCGGACTACTAAACGAACCGGCGGACGGGACCGAGCTGTGATCGATCAGACGTTTGCCGAGCTTCAGGAGTTGGAGGTGGGGAGTTGGAAGGGAGATCAGTGGCATGGAGAACGGGTCGTTACACTTGACGAGGCCATTTCATTCATTCCAAATGGAAAACGGATGTTTATCGAAGTCAAAACCGGAACCGACACCGTCGAGCCGATGCTCGAAGCGTTTGACCGATCCGGTGCGCACCCCCACCAGTTGGTTGTCATCGCTTTTGAATATGAGGTCGCGGCCAAAACCAAGCAACTGCGCCCCCGTACACCGGTCTACTGGCTCTCTGCATTCCGACAGGACGAGGAAACCGGTGAGTGGTCGCCCACGATCGACGAATTGGTCGAAAGAGCGCGTGAGGCAGGGCTGGACGGGCTGAACCTGCAGTTTGCCGGTCCGGCCACCCAGGCCCCGGAGATCGAAAAGATTCGGGATGCCGGTCTTGGGTACTACATATGGACCGTGAATGATCCGACGGCTGCAGAGCAGGCAATTGAACTCGGGGTGGACGGGATCACAACCGACCGACCGGCCTGGCTTCGGAAACAACTACTCCACCGAAATGGCTGGAAATTCATGTCGAGACCCTGAACCGGTCCCGACGTCTCCGGTTCCACCCGAAAAAGAGTGGCCGGATGACAGATAGATCGAACCAACTCAAATCAAGAGGATGATCATGGAGCAACGGCAGAAACGAACATCGACATGGATCGCAACCGCAATGGCAGGGCTGTTTCTGCTGAACACGTGTTCCGGGAGTGAACCGACCGAACCGGCGGGGGAAGCAGTGTCGGGATCGCCCTCTTCGGCCGAACCGGTTCCGGCCATGAATTTTGAAGAGAATCGCTATTCGGGGGATTTCGTTGTGGGAACGCAAGCGTTTACATTCAGCCGGTTTTCGGCACTTGAAGCGATCGAGAAAAGTGCGGCTGCCGGAGCGCGGGTCATTGAACTCTACCCCGGGCAACCGCTGGCCCCCGAGGGTGAGGATGAGGTGGGCCCGGAGATGAGTGAGGAAGCTTTGGAACGCTTGACGAGCGCGTTGGAGGAGCATGATCTGCAGCCGGTCAATTTCGGAGTGGTCCGGTTTCAGGGCGAGGATCAGACACGGGCCGTATTCGAGTTTGCCCGGGAATTGGAATTGGAGGCGGTGACAACTGAACTGCTCACGAGAGAAGATGTGGAGGCGGTGACGCCGTTTGTCGAGGAGTTCGACATACGAGTGGCCATTCACAACCATCCGAAAAATCCGGAGGATGAATCGTACCGTATTTGGGATCCGGAGTATGTGGCCTCGATGCTGGAGGGTGCCGATCCCCGAATCGGTGTAAGCGCCGATACCGGGCACTGGATCCGGTCGGATTTGAATCCGGTCGAAGCACTTCAAACGCTGGAAGGGCGTCTGGTATCCCTCCATCTCAAGGATGTAAATGCGCGCAATCGCGATGGTGAAGATGTGATCTACGGGACCGGGCTCTCCGATATTCCGGCTATTCTCTCCGAGCTCGAGCGGCAATCGTTTGGCGGGCACATTTCGATCGAGTATGAATCCAACTGGTTGGAGAGTGTACCCGATGTGGCACACAACATCGGGTTTATCCGGGGTTGGTCTCAGCGGAAGAACAGTCCATGAGCAACACCATGACCAACGAAACGGATTCGCGGGAGGAGCGGAGTTATCAGGACCTGGTCCACTCACTGAACGGTATCGTCTGGGAGAGTCGGATAGACTCATTCGAGTTTCTCTACATAAGTCCGCAGGTGAAGCAGATCCTGGGCTTTGAACCGCAGGAGTGGTTGGCCGAACCCGATTTCTGGCAGAATCACATCCATCCGGAGGATCGGGAAACCGCGGTACAAACCTGTGTGCGGGAGACCCAAAAGGGGAGGAATCATCAGTTTGAGTACCGGATGCAGCACGCAGACGGCCATTACATCTGGATTCGGGATGTGGTGACGGTCCGGTCTGCCGAGACAACCGGGCGGCTCCGCGGGTTGATGATCGACATCACACGGGAGAAGGAGCTGGAGGAGGAGGCCGAGCGGCATCTCCAGACGACGGATCGATTCATCAATGTCTCTCCGGATCTGGTGGGAGTGCTCAACACCAAGGGTAGATTCATCCGGATCAATCAGACCTTTTCGAGACTTCTCGGGTTCGAAGATCGTCATCTGATCAACTATCCGTTTTTGGAACTGGTCCATCCAGACGATCGGGAGAATACCGAAGAAGTGCTTTTCGACTGCAGGTGTGAGCGGGGCGAACGGGTGATCGAGCACCGCATTCAGAGTATTCGCGGGGACTACCGCTGGATCTCCTGGCACCTGGCCCCGTGGGGTGAGCAGGAGAGGCTGATTCTCTATGGACGAGACATTCACCAGCTCAAGAAGACCAATGTGGAGTTGCGCCAGCTCTCCCTGGTGGCATCCCATGCCAACGATTCGGTCGTTATCTCCAATCCGGAGGGTCGGATTACCTGGGTCAATCAAGCCTTCGAAAAGTTAACCGGATTTTCACTCTCCGAAGTGCGGGGCAAGAAGCCGGGATTTCTGCTGCAGGGGAGCGGGACCGATCGGCAGACGGTTCGCCGATTGAGCGAGGCGGTTCGGAAACGGGAAATGGTCCAGGAGGAGATCCTCAACTACAACCGGGATGGCAAACCGTATTGGCTGGATTTGAAGATCAATCCGGTCTTCAACGAAAAGGGGGAGTGCACCGAATTTATCGCCATCGAGCGGGACATCACACGCCAGAAGCAGGAGGAGCAACGCCTGCGGTTGCTCGAGTCCGTGGTGACCAATACCAACGAAGCGGTGGTCATCATCGAGGCGGAGCCGACCACGCTTCCCGGTCGCAGGATTCTCTACGTGAATCAGGGCTTTACCCGGATGACCGGTTATTCGGCGAGAGAAGTTGTGGGCAAGACACTTTCCATTTTGAATGGTCCGCAGACGAACGAAGCGGAGCGGAAGAAGTTGCGTTTTTCCATCCGGAACTACGAACCGGCGGCTGCCGAGTTTGTCAACTACAAGAAGGACGGGACTCCCTTCTGGATCCACGCCTCCATGGTGCCGGTTCGTGACAAACAGGGAGAGTACACGCACTGGATTTCGATCGGATGTGACATCTCGGAACGCAAAGAGCAGCAGAAGCTTCTGGTGGAATCACTCAATGAGAAAGAGACCCTTCTCTCGGAGATCCACCACCGGGTCAAGAACAATCTCGCCGTGGTCTCCGGAATGATGCAGCTGCAGGCTGAAGATGGCGGGAATGAGGAGGTACGAACCCGGCTTCTCGAAAGTGTGGGTCGCGTCAAAACGATGGCGACCATTCACGAGCAGCTCTACCAGTCGCGCAACTTTGCCAAACTCGATTTTCACGAGAACATTCGCAGTCTGATCCGGAACATCATCCAGACCTTCTCGACAAGTGGCGACATCGAACTGAAATTTGCGTGTGACAATGTAGAGCTGAACATCAATCAGGCGATTCCCTGCTCTCTCATTTTGAATGAGGTGGTCACCAACATCATGAAGTACGCTTTTGTCGGTCGGGGTGGCGGTAAAATTCTGGTCTCCATGCGTGAATCGGGCGGTGGTGTATCGATTGTCGTTGAAGATGATGGAGTCGGTCTCCCCGAAGATTTCGATGTACGAAAACCCAATACACTGGGCATGAGTCTGATCGACGTATTAACCGAACAGCTGCACGGAACGCAGCGCTACGAATCCCCCGAAACCGGATCCCGGTTCATTCTCGAGTTCGCGAAATCGGATGCAACCGGGCTCGGAACCACCGATATTCATGACGAGAGCTGATCGCCCCACGGACCCGTCGTCAAAACGCCTCCTCTCCCTGGACCTGTTTCGCGGAGCAACCATGCTGCTGCTGGTCGCCGAAGGGACTCGCCTCTACCGCGTCTTTCTGGACTATACGCCGGAGGGGTCGTGGTCTCACACACTGGCGACCCAGTTTAGTCATCACGCGTGGAATGGGCTCTATTTCTGGGACCTGATTCAACCGTTTTTCATGTTTATCGTCGGCGTTGCGATGGTCTTCTCTCTGAAGAAACGTGTCCGAAGTGAGGAGGACTGGCCCGCAGCCACGCGGCACATTCTCAGGCGTTGCGGTATCCTGTTGGCACTCGGGGTGATTCTGCACTGCGGATACAGCGGGGAGCTGGTCTGGGAACTCTGGAATGTACTTTCTCAGCTATCGGTCACCATCCTGATCGCGTATCTGATTGTTCGCTGGCCGCTTCGCTCCCAGCTTCTCTTTTCACTAGGGCTTCTGTTGGGTGTGGAGTTGCTCTACCGGTTTTTCCCGGTCACAGGTTTTGACCAACCGTTTGTGATGGGTGAAAATGCCGGTAGCTGGTTCGATCTGCTTCTCATGGGCAAGACCAGTGGTGGTGGATGGGTGGCCATCAACGCCCTGCCGACAGCTGCACACACCATTTGGGGTGTACTGGCCGGAAAGATTCTGGCCGACGGCCGTCCCGAGATGGAAAAGGTGAAGGTGTTGGCCGTGGCCGGAACGGTCGCCCTGACGGCCGGTCTGCTCCTCGACTGGACGGGTGTAACGCCGATCATCAAGCGGATCTCGACCTCCTCATTCGTCTTCGCCAGTGGGGGTTGGGCACTGTTGGTGCTGGCACTCTGTTACTGGTGGATCGATATCAAGGGGCACCAGCGCGGCATTTACCTCTTCAGTGTGGTCGGAATGAACTCCATCTTCATCTACATGTTTGCCGAAACGGTCGGCAAGCAGTGGCTCAACGGGTATCTCTCCATCTTTACCGAAGGGATTTTGGAGCCCCTGGGTCTTCCGGCCGGCGGAGTCGCCCTGGGTACGGCCCTGACAGCTCTGGCGGTTCAGTGGTACCTCTGCCATTTTCTCTACCGGAAACGTGTGTTGATCAAGATTTGAATCGAGGGTCCGGTGACGTGCGTGGAGTTCCGGCCCCGTATCTTCTCTCCGATGATTCAACAGCGTTCGGCGGATGGTGTCGGTTCCGTCCGGTCAGAAGGTCAACTGGAGGGTCAGATACCAGGTTCGGGGTGCCGACGGCAGAATACCCGGCCCCGGGTATCCGGTCGCCCGACGCGTGAAGTAGGTCTGGTTCAACACATTGTCTATTCCGCTTTCGATCGTGAGGGAGCGATGGCTCCAGGCGAAGGAGAGGTCCAGGACGTCGTAGGCCGGGACAGCACCCCGAATTCCGCTCTGGTTGTCCTGCCGGTCCTGTTGTGCGTTCGAGGCGTCAGTGTATTGACGAGAGAGAGCTGTGTACTGGAGCTGTCCCTGCCAGTTGCGGTAACCGAGGCGAAGACCGCTTTTCAGGTTCAGTGTCGGGATGAACTCGACCCGATTGCCCTCCACTCCCGGAATTTCCGAGGAGAGGTAGCGAGAATGGGTCCAGGCGGTATTGATGAAAAGCGAGAACCGACCGTCCGGGCCGAGGCCGATCCAGTCGCGTATGTTCAGATCGATCAGGCTCTCCAGACCGGTCATCAGGGCGGTTCCAATATTGCCGCGAAACCGGACGATCCGCCCGGTCGGTTCCTCCTCTCCTTCTGAATTGAGCCGGGTTTCGGACCGGAGGACCTCCCCGAGTCGCCGGTCGTAGTAGAGTGCGAACCCGTTCAAATCGTAGCGGAGTCGATCTCCGAGTCGACCTCGCAGTCCGATATCGGCGGTGAATCCCCGCTCGTCCGTGATGTCGGGGTCCACCTGGAACGACGGGTTCACCACGCGAATGTCGTTGAAGGTGACCGATCGGTAGTTCTGGGAGATGTTGCCATAGAGCTCCAGGTCGATCCGCGGCAGATAGCTGAGCCCAACACCACCCAGTAGCAGGGTTCGGTCGAAGGTCCGGTTGTCCTCCATCTCCAGATTCAGGATAGGGTTGCCGGCAAGGTCGTACTGGATGCGTCGGAAGGTCCCTTCGCTGGCCGTGCGGATGTATTCGAAGCGGATACCGGGCGTGATGGTGAGGTTTTCCCGAAGGTAGAGGATGTTCTCGGTAAAGAGAGCCAGATTTCGGTTCGGGAAGTCGAAGTCCGACTGGTAAGGGTAGGACGGAAAGCGGTCGCTTTGAATCTCGAATGTGGCGTCGTCTCCGTCAGGTCCGGGACCCTGAGTGGCTTCATTTGCCGAGTGGTAGTACTTGCTTCCGATCAGGAAGACGGCGGATCGATCCCCGAGATGGTAGCGTTGAAGGTAGCGTCCTTCCACTCCCCAGTTTTGAAACTGACCGATGAGCAGATCCCGTGGTTCGGTTGGATCATCATCCTGGGAAACGCGGTGGGTACGAAAGCCGAGTGCCTCCCGTGTGGCATCCAGACCGAACAAGGTGAGTGACAGATCGCTTCGCGGGCCCGGTTCGTGGTTCAGCTTCAGGGCAGCCAGTCGCCAGTTGACCCGAAACCAGTTTCTCTCCCGATTGCTCTGCCATGGGTCCTGGTAGAACATGGCGTCGGTGAGCCCGCCCGGCTGTCGGGCGAGGTAGCGGAGCCAGGTGAATTCAAACGAGAGGGTGGTCCAGTCGGAAAGTTCGTAGTCGGTGTATCCGTACAGGTTCCAGGAGTCGAAATCGGAGTTGGGTCGGTAGCCGTCTCCCCCCTTGTAGTGGACATAGCCGTAGTACCCGAGGGGTCCGGACTGGCCGGAGAGGCTGTTGAAGGAGGTGAATAGGGCATCCGAGCCGACCGACTGGCGGGTCGTGACCGCAAGCGGAGTGGTGCGGTCGGGTTTTTTGAGGATAAAGTTGACCAACCCGCCGAATTGTGTGCCGTACTGAAGGGAGGCGGCACCCCGGACCATTTGAATGCGGGAGAGTGCTTCGGCCGGCGGGGTGTAGTAGCTTTCCGGGTACCCCAGTACATCGGCACTGATGTCGTACCCGTTCTGACGTGAATTGAAATTTGCCGAACGGTTCGGGTCCAGACCCCGTCCACCGATATGGAGTTGAAGTCCGGCTGCATCGGCGTCATAGACGTTCAGACCCGATACCTGACTATAGATCTGTCGTGCCCGGTTGGAGGAGCGATTGACATGAATCTGATCCATCAGGATCACTTCCGATTTTCGCCCGGCATAGATGGAGGTTCCCTCTACCTCCCGGAGTTGACGCATGGCGAAGATCTCTTCCCGTTGTTCTGTGACGGCCACTTCGCTCATTTCGCGGACGATCTCCGTGAGCTGGATTTCCATCTCCCGGTCTTCTCCATCGATTCGGATCACCTCGCGGCGCACCTCGTACCCATGGGTAAAGAGGAGGAAGGTGTAACGGCCATCCTCCAGTCCGGTCAGTTCAAACGTACCATCGGCCAGACCCCGGTGGGTCTTCTGGAGGGTTTCGTTGAAAATCTCCACACGAGGTAGCGGATCTCCGGAACCAGCATCGACCACCCGGCCGGAGAGCGTATGCTGTGCCTGCAGAGGCAGGATTGCCGCGAGTAAAAAAGCGAGACTACAGGCCGTGGATCGTATCATCAAACGGAAGTATCCAGGATTTCGGTTTCAGGTTTCGGGGCTGGTCTGCCAAATCAACTTCGGGATCGATGAATCGTTGGTTCCGGCGCCCGTTCAGGGCGACGAAACTCTCGGCATGCACCTGCACGTTCGGAATTCCCTGTAGTTGGTACTGTTTGGCAAGCCAATGGGCATACTGAAGAATCATGTCGGGTTGTGTGGACATTTGCTCCTCCTGAAAACGGGTCAGATGGTCGTTGTTGTCCACCATCCAGGTTCTCCCGTTCTCTGTATCCGTTATCCGGAGGTCGGTCTGTCCGGTCTTCTCCATGAGCATGACCCGCCAGGAGAAGCGGAATCCCTCTTCAGTCCAGAACAGTTCTCCAGGGTAGAGAAGATAGCGCCACGGCAGCAGAAGCTGGAGAAGAAAAAAGAGAATCAAAACGGTCCGGCGAAGGGTATGGAAGCGTGGGGATGAAGGCTGCCAGATTCGCCCGTTGCGGAACCGTTCGGTCGGGATGGAGATCCATTTCCCCAGACGATTCAGGATCCGTTCGTGTACCGACGGGTCTACAAAGAGAAGCGAAGCGGCAATCATGATGTAGGGGAACATGCCGATCGGAAAGAGCAGTCGGGTCATCAGATGAAATCCCACGACCATGAGCAGGGCAAAGACACGGGTCCGCTTCCAGAAAAGCAGAAACGGAATAGTCAGATCGTAGAGGGCGCCTCCCCAGCTGAAACTGTAGTGTACCCATCTCTCCTGAAAGAGATCCCCCAGAAGTGGCATGCTTCCCAACGCAGGGAGCCAGATGGAGAGGGGCATGGCGCGAAAGAGCCAGTCGGAGTTCAGTTTGGCAAGCCCGGCGTGCAGATAGACGATGGTGAGCAGGAGCTGCAGGCTGTGGATCGTCCAGGCCGGGACGGTTTCGCTCCGTCGCTCCGGGTCGCGCCAGGCGTCCAGCGAGTAGCTGCACCCCATCGGGAGCCAGAGCATCAAAAACGAGAGGATGGAGACAAAGTAGTAGTGGTTCAGATAGGTGGTCTTGTCCATGAGCTCGATCCAGCTGAAACTCAAGAAAAAGAGGAGCGTGCTCAGTCGGGTCTTCCAACCGAGGAGAATCCCGATCGAGGAGAGTCCGGCTGCCAGGAAGAAGAGCCAGGTCGCCTCTCCCACGGGCCCGACCCAGGAGAATCCGTAGTAGGAGAAGTGGAACGCGGGGTCCAGATAGAGCGACTGTACCCAGCCGTTGGCCACGAAGCGGACGATGCTCCAGAGCATCAATGCGCCAAAGAGCATACGAAAAAGAGCCAGGGGTGCGGCAGGCACCTCCCGGCTCAACGTTCGGGACAGTGTGGATCGAAAAGCGGTCATGAACGTGTCGTCAGGTGTCGATGTCTCCGGAGATCAATCTCCGTCGGCATCGGTATAGTTCACACTGATATAAAGGTCCTGTAACATATCGGTTTTCAAGTAGACCACGTTTCGTTGCAAGGCGTCGTAAGCCTCCAACATGAGGCTATTCTCTTGCTCGACCTGCACCTTCAGATCCTCGTCCAGTTCCAGGATCTCCTGACGCGCCTTTTCAAACTGATCCAGGATCTGTAGAGATAGACGGGACTCTTCCCGGAGGTCGTTGATATAATCGAGGTAGTCTTCCAGACTGGGGCCGGTCGTACTCTCCTGGAAAGCTTGCCCGCGGAAGAACCGCTCGGCCGCGGTGAGCGCCTCCATCAGCAGATCCCGGGAGAGATCGCCCCGATAAGGGGCTTCGACGTGTCCCGGAAGCTTGGTTCCTGTATTAAATCCAGCACCCGGTAATATTCCAGCCGGGATTCCTACCTTGCCGGCGCGCAGATACTTCTCGTAGTCAAAGATAAAGTCGTTGACCATGCGGTCGACCGAGGCGTTGGCTCCGGCGCCGTCATTTTCGATGAAGGTGTCCCGATACTCGTTCTGCCATTCATTCCCGACGGTTTCGGCAAGGGTATGGATACGTGTTGCGACATCCGTCAGATATCTGCGCCAATCCGCCGCATCCGGGCCGCTTTGGTAGCGGGTGAGCAAGTCGGTGTCACTCTCGTCCACACCGTAGAGCAGGTAGTCGAGGGCCGGCAGCCCTTGGGCATCCATCAAGGAGGGAAGCTCCAGATTCCATTCTCCACTCTCCACGCTATCGTGGATCTCGTCTCTGTCGGTTGGGTAAGTGTTTATAAACGTTCGAAAGGTGGCTCCACTGGTGAAATTCATGGCCGGTCCTGTATGGTACATGGAGACCCACTGAAAACCCAGATAGGCCTCTTCCCACGCTGCCCGCAGTTCATCGAGAGTCGTCTGAGTCGGGCTCTCCGAAAAGTCAGCAGCGGCTGCATCCAGCGCGGTTGCATCGTCCTCAAAGGAAGCAAAAGAGGGGACGATGATCTCGTCTGCCCAGTGGACCAGCATCGCCCGTCGGTCGAAGTTGTCACCGTCGGGCCCCAGCCCGCTATCCCCGCCGCAGGCAGCGAGGAAAAGCAGAGAGAGGAGTGCTACAGAAGTATACCATCGGTTGGAAGTTGTCATGGGGCGTGGCTTAGTTGGCGGCTTCTTCGATGGTGAAGTCGAACCGATCGGCGATTTCGGTCGAGAGCTCATCCAGTGTCTCGCCGGTTACATCCCACAAGCCGTTCTCGCCGTCACCGAGGAGTCGGTCCAGAATGTCGGTCACTTCGTTGTGGCTCAGGTAGGGCTGCTCCGTCCCCGGCTGGCGGGTAAACTGCAGGCTGTAGATAAATCCGTACCCCTCGGAGAGGGAGTGGAACGCCGCACCATACTGTGGCGTCTCTTCGGCGAGTTGACGCTTTCCCGCCTGCAGGTAGTAGACGGCTCGCACACCGATGGCGGTGGAGATCTCCTCGCGGATAATGTCTGCCTGTTGATCTCGGATTTCGTATTCGCCGGCAACAATGGCGGCACGGCCCTTCTTGAACGCATTAAAGATGTCATCAGCGATGGTTTCAAAATCCTCGTCCCCCGCTACGGAACCGACATACTTGTTCAGGAATCGGTCGTCGTCACCGATGGTGGCATTCGGGTCGGCCGGATTTTGGGATGTTCCGTAGATGTAGCCGTACGCTTCGTCCCATTTGTGCTCCATGGTGGTGTAGTTGGAGCCCTCTTCGGTCACGGCGTCATCGTTGTTTGTTCGGTTGGATCCCGCATCCAGTACAGATGTACTCAGGTAGTTGTTGAGCATCTGGTCGGCCATCAACGCGCCGATCAGCGATTTGTTCACCAGCTGGTCATACTCCAGTCCTTCTCCATTGATGTATCGCGTGGTGGACCCTTGGGCGATCTGACCGGCGATGCCCGGTTGTGCGAGGACATCGCGGTTCGGGAAGACCTCGTTAATTTGAGCGCTGATCCAGGTTTCGAAGTCGTTCTTCAGTTCAGCACCAAGCGTGGTATTGGAGGCGAAGTAGTCACTGGAGGCGGCCACTTTGCTCTTGATACTCTTATCTGATTCATTCAGATCGGAGTCAGACCAGGGATTGGCGTCGCTGCCGTCCGCATTTTGATTTCGGTACATCTGAAGCAGAAGCTCTTCCGTGCTGTTGTCAAAGTCGAGCATGGCGAGGAAGAGTTCATCACCCATCTGAATTCGCGTGGTCTGTCCGCTGAAGGAGACGCTGCTTTCGTCGTTGCGTTCAAATGAGTAGGTGGGCGGTTCGTTCAAGTTCGGCTCGCCGTCGGATTCGGTTCCGCAAGAGACGGTAAGGTAACCGGCGATCAGAATCAGTGAGAGCTTGAAGAGAGCATTGGTTGAGTCCATCATCTGGTTGAGTTGTTCTGTCTGTATCGGTTTAGGTTGGGCAGTCCGTTTATTTAGACCGCATCTAAATTAAGGGCACAATGCGGCTTTTCCAAGAGGGAAGAAGAGAATATTTTGCGAAACGGATTCAGATGACCCGGCGATCCATGAATGGATGTCGAAGGAAATGGAGCCACCGAAAGAAGAAGGGAGGTAAGGAGGAGAGCATAAAAAAGCCACCGCTTCACATTGGAAACGGTGGCTTTGGTCTGTACGCCCGTAGGGATTCGAACCCCAAACCTTCTGGTCCGAAGCCAGATGCTCTATCCAGTTGAGCTACGGGCGCAAGAACGAGGCACAATATACGACGCTTTCCGGGGTCAAGGAAAGAGAGATTTTTAATTTTCTCAGGCCGCTGAATCGAGGGGGAAATCATCTTGTCTGCCGGGTATAACCCGAATCATTCATTCAGGCGAGGCGGTTCGGCCCGAACATCCCTGTTGTTGAAATGACGACATCCCGAATATCAGGGTATCGTGCGTATCATGTAGTCGTAGATCATGCGGGACAGATCTGCTCCGGTTTGATATCCTCGTTCGTTCTCGGCCAATTGGTCGGAGAGAATGACGAGTACCCAGCGATTCCCCTCGGGGTCCTCCACATAGGCAGAGTCGTGAACCACACCCGTGATCGATCCGGTTTTGTTGGCAATGGTGACGGATTCCGGCAGGTGTTCGGGAATGGTCTCCCGATAGTGTTGGTCACGCAGGATGTCCAGCATGGCTTCATCGGCGTCCGGGGAGACCATCTCTCCGAGAGCCAGTCGGGCGAAGAGATCGGCCAGTCCGCGAGCGGTGGTGCGATTGCTCATGCCGCGGTCAAACGCCTTCAGATCGTTCAGGCCGCGGAGGACATGGATTCCTTCGATTCCACGATTTTTGAGGGTCTGATTCACCTGATCGGGTCGTGCAACAGAGAGCAGGATATTGGTGGCCAGGTTGCTGCTTACGGTGATCATGGGGTGAATCAACTCGTGATAGGGCGCGAATTCGCCGAGTTTCTGTATGGTCGGATCCAGCCTCTGTTCCGGGTTCACATCCAGAGTGAACGTGGAACCATCGACGATGCTTTCAAATTCGTTGGTGACCCGGATGGAATCGGAAAGCGAGATCTCTCCGTCCTCCTGCATACGGTAGAGTTCAGCCATGACCGGAGTTTTCATGGTGCTGGCGGCATGGAACGGCTCGTCCGGCCGGATCAGGATGGAATCGCCACGAGCCAGATCATACCAGACCAGGGCGAAACGGCCTTCCTCCTGTTCGATGCGTTCCTGGAGCTGGTCTTGAAGTTCGGTTATGGTAGCCGGAGCAGAATTTCGATCGAGCATGGTGGATGTCGGGCTACAACCTGCAAGGAGAAGAGAGAGCAGAAGAATCGAGGCAGGAAGAGAAACGGGAATGAAATTCATGGGTCTGATGAAAGATTGTATATTGAGGGAGGGAATTGCATTCCGGGGAATGTATCAATCTGGGGATTCCCGGTCTCCGGAGCAAATCCTGCCCACCGCGTTAATTTAACGGAGTGTTGGAATGAGTCGATCGATTGTATGGATGGCACTTCTTCT